>JAISCQ010000070.1 GCA_031265445.1 Bacteroidales bacterium | reverse complement strand
AGCCGATATGTCGGCGCCGCCGCGCGTAACCGCAGCATCGCAAATAAGCCTCACGCCCAGCGTGCGTTCGGCCTCCGCCCGGATCACATAGTTGTCCGGGTTGGGAGTAAGCATGTATTTGTATAACCTTGCTTTGATTGTGTGCAATATTGCCATAGAATTACCGTATTAATTCAACTGTCCCTACTTTCTTCAAGGCGTTTCGGGTTTTGCCCCCGCTTTTCGCAGAGACGCGACGTGTCGCGTCTCTACAGGGTTGCCGGATACCCTTTCTTCTTCACTGTTGGTAATTGCATTGCGCTGATTTTCAATTTTCAATTGAAGGCAACCATGTACAGACATGTTCTCCATTCCAGCAGTTGACGGAAGCGTAGTCAATCATGCGGATTGTACCCTGCGCTGTCGGCACGATGAACTCCATTCGCGTACCGGCAAGCGTCGGTTTCGTCCTGGTGACTTTCACCAGACCGGCTTTGTCGGCTTTAATGACAACCGGCTGACTGTAATCTTTGTCCATGTTTTCGGCGCGCGCCAGTACAATCGGCCCCCAGGTGACCGCCTGCATGTTGTCGCCCTTGCGGTTGGTTCCGTGCGGAGAATCTATGACGCGACACTGCATGTCGAAGACGATCTCGACGCGGTCGCCCGTTTTCCATTGACGGGAAATGTCCGCGTATGTGCCCGGAGCGACAGTCTGTTTCTTGCCGTTTACCTTTACGGACGTGCCGGCGCTCCATGCCGGAATACGCAGTTTCAGGGTAAAGGTTTCCGGTTTGTCGGGATTTACCCTTATCAGGACTTTTTCCGATTGCGGATAGTCGGTTTCAACAGCCAGTTTCAGTGGATTATGCCCGGGAGTCGTCATGTCTGCCGTTCCTGCATTGTAGAGATTAATCACCGGGCCTGCTTTTGAACCGGTTACGGCGATGTAGGGGATATATGCCAGTCCCATCGGCCCGTTCAGGTTGCAGCAGCTCACAAACAGGTCGCCGAACTGCCAGCCCCAGTTGCCGCGGTTGTTCACCTTGTGTCCGTTCAGCAGGTTGATGTAGCTGAAACCGTCGCCTTCGGGTTTCATTGCGCCCAGCAGTCCGTTGTAAGTATATCTTTCAATCTCGTCCACGGTGGAAGGGTCGCCGGTCAGTCGCATCAGTTGACTGCAATACTTCAGCCATGTTACGCCCGTACAGGTCTCCATCATGCGGGTAATGTCGGGATTGCTCTGTTCGGATGCCATGCTGTTCCAGCCTTCGCCGCCGATGCCGTGTCCCCCGCCGTTGCCGACGATGGTGATTTCCCTGTCCCTGATGTTCCTGAAATAGTTGATTACGGACTGCTGTATGCGCGGATTTCCCGTCATGCGGTAATACTCCGCCGCGCCCTCGAACAGCGACGTCATTTCGTATGCCTTGGGGTAAGGGAGTCCCATGCTGCGGGGTTCCACGTTGTCATAAGCCTGCTGGAACAGGTCGTTGTCCTTTGCTCCGCCCGCCTCTATAATATAGGTAGCGAAATCGAGGTAGGGCTGTTCGCCCGTTATCCGGTACAGGCGCACAAAAGGCTCGAGCAGAGTACTCGATTCGATGCCCGTGGCGCTCCATCCGCGTTCGGTAATCTTCGTTTTGGGAGGATTGCCGATTTGCTCAATGATGCAGTCCGCCTGTTTCTTCAGACTTTCGAGCACCTTCGGGTCGGAATAAACCCATTCGTAATACTCTTCCATAGCGAGCATAACGTATTTGCGTTCCCACAAATCGCCGTTGCGGAGGTCGGGCTGCTGGTTGATGCGGACACAGCTGATGCTGCCGTTACTCTGCTGCGTGCTCATGATGTCTTTTACCGTCGCATCGAGTATCCGTTTCAGTGCGGGGTCTTGCGTATAACGGTAGAACATGCAGCCGGAACGTACCGCCTTGCCCCACATCTCGCCCAGTGCAAATTGACGCCTTCCGTTACGGAAGAAATCGGCAAACTCGGCGTAGGGTACCACTCCCTTGTTCCAGTGTTCCACGGAGTTTTGAATGTCGCTGTCGAGAAATCCCGTCAGCTTAACCGCGCCCGGCGGAAGAGGATATTGCTGTTCTTCTACCTTCGCGCCCGCTCCCTGAGCGAATATTCCTGTATGTAACAATGCCAGGAATGCAATTGATAATAAAATTCTTCTTGTCATACTTCGTTGTTTATAAATAATTCATAATTTGTGTATCGTATCAGTTTCCCGTAAAGAAAGTGAAACAAGTCATTTCCTCCTTTTCGATTTCATAGTAAGGCACGAAACGCAAAGTTGCATCATCTGCTCCTGCTATCTTAAAATGAAGAGCATGACTGTGACCGTGACCATGATTATCTTCGGGCTGAAGTTTTCCGGCAAGTTGCGAGGCGGGGAACGGCAATGTCACCTGTCCGTTCGATATGCTTTCGCCTGTGATGGCCATCAGTATCGGGCCGTACTCAAGTGCATGTGTATGTTTATCCCTGTCGCAATAAGGTTTGGTAGCGCCTTCGTATTTACTGACCTTGAAGCCGACGGGAAGGTCGAAGCCGATGACGTCGTTGTTCGACCATTCGCGCTGAAGGCTGACATAACTGCCGGGAGCGCCGGTAGCGACCGTTTTACCGTTGACCGTTATATCCATCGGCCGGGTTGCCCACGACGGAACGCGGATTCTGATGTTACTGGCGGCTTTCTTTTTAAGCGACAGTTTCAATTTTACATCGTTCCTGTCGGGAAACTGTGTAACGGTCTCCATTGTAAAGGATTTACCGTCCTGTTCCCATGTGATTCGGGAGGGGTAGAAAATGTCGACGAAAATTCCGTCTTTTGCCCTGGTGTAAATAAATTCCGGCAGTGCGGAAAAGAGTCGTGTTCCCTGCAGTTCGCAGCAGGTATTCTTTCTGTCGCCATCCGATTTTTGATGAACAAGTTTCGTATGATACCGTATGCTGCCGTTTTGCGACTGGTCGGGAAGCGCCACGTTGTAGATGGACTTTTCGATTTCATTGACATATTTTTCCTCCTCGGGATACAGCAGATGAAGCCGCTGATTGAGGAAGATCCAGAACACATTACCGCAAAGTTCGCCCGTACGTCCATCCAGAAGATTGGATTTCGGCGGGAACGGCGCCCCTTCGCAAACGCTGATTGCGCCTCCGATATGCTGATAATACTCTTTATACAGGTCCCATCCTCCGAAAACGGCGTCCAGGTATTGCTGTTCTCCGGTAGCTTTATACAGGTCGGCATACGATTCCAACGTAGGAATCAGATAGCAGTGCGGACGGTCGTACGGCAGCTTCCAGATAGCATCGACATCGCGGTCAACCAACTGTTTCATCCAGTAATCTTCGATGTAATACCGCTGTACGACCTGCAAATCTTCCGGTTTGCCGACGGGAGTATTGTAGAGGCGCATACTGGCAATAATGCCCTGCCGTCCGAAATGCCCGCGATGCACCAGCTCGGAGAGATAAGGACTGCGATT
>JAISCQ010000051.1 GCA_031265445.1 Bacteroidales bacterium | reverse complement strand
AACCGTGTTGTCGGCTTTTTCAGGCTCGATGCACACGGGGACGGCGTAGTTGCCTTCCCACAAATCGCTTATTTTCATCCCCGTCAAGCCCGACGAGATGCCCAGCGAAACCAGCGTTTTGTTGATTCCCAGACGCGAAGTCTCGTCAGGGTCGAGCGCTATCGTCGCGCCCTGAACGGGAGCGTCGAAGCTCGTGCGCACCCACGAACATTCGTTGAGCGACTGCAGGTAATCGCTTATCTTTTCCGCCTGCGTCTTCAGGTTTTCGATATTTTCGCCGACGAGACGGACTTCTATCGGCGCATCAACCGCCTGAAAATCCAGCTGCTTGAACCGGACGTAGGCTTCGGGGAAATAAAAAGCATAGTCGTCGGTGTAATCGTCCAGCATCTCCCCGGTCGCCCGGTTGGAAACGGTGTTGACGATAAACTGCCCGTAGGCTTTCGAGGGCATGTTGGGCGCATAGACCACGTTGAAGCGCGGCGAGCTTTCGCCGATGAAGGCGGTTACGGACTTCACGCGCGGGTCTGCCCGCAGGATGTGTTCCATGCTGTCACACACGGCGGCGGTCTTTTCGAGCGGACTGCCCTGCGGCAGGTAGATTTCGACGGCAAACCGGTACCTCGAGTACGGCAGTAAGCGGGGGACGGGTGGTCTTGATTTTTTATCTCACGCGCTTGGAAAACTCGTGTTTTTCATGTAGTTTTGCGGCGTAAAAGTTTTTCGTAATCTTTAATTTTAATACCAAAAGCCATGGGAAAAGAAAGAGACGCCAAAAAAGAGACCAAGAAGGAACCAACCAAGACCTTGAAAGAAAAACGGTTGGAAAAGAAAGAAAAAAAGAAGAGCAAATCGTAATGATCCTGTAAAAAATACGTCCCAAGGTAACTTGGGACGTATTTTTTTAATAATCAATCATCAACTTGGTGAAGCGTTCTCACCATTCGTTATTCACTGCCCCGTAGATCTTCATCTGATTGGACAGTATCCTGGTAAAGCCGATCACATCGTCGCCCGTGAAAGCGGTATTTTCTTCGCCATACCTGGCAAACCCGGCATTCATCAGGTCGTGATCGGAGGTAACCCCCAACACCTCGAAACGATAGGGTTGCAACCGTACTTTCACTTTTCCGTTCACGTACCTCTGGCTATCGTCCATGAATTTCTCGATGTTACGCATCACCGGTTCGAGGTATTGGCCTTCGTGCAACAGCATGCCGTACCAGTTGGCCAACTGTTCTTTCCAGTATTGTTGCCATTTGGTGAGTACATGTTTTTCGAGCAAGTGGTGCGCTTTGATCAGGATCAGCGGTGCAGCGGCTTCGAAACCTACGCGGCCCTTGATGCCGATAATGGTGTCGCCCACGTGCGTATCGCGACCGACAGCATAAGCCGAAGCAATCTCCTCAATCCGGCGGATGGCTTCCACAGGAGACAATTTTTCGCCATTAACTTCCACCGGCTCACCGTTTTCGAAATTCACTTCCAGGAATTCTTCGCCCTTTTTCCTCAGCTGGTTCGGGTAGGCTTCTTCGGGGAGCCACGTGTCGGACAATAGCGTTTCGCGACCGCCGATGCTGGTTCCCCATAACCCCTTGTTGATCGAGTAAGACTTCTTTTCCCAGTTATCCGCAACGCCTTTGCTTTTCAGGTATTCGATTTCGGATTCGCGCGACAGTTTCATGTCGCGGATGGGTGTAATCACCGCTACATCGGGCATCATGATTCGGAATACCAAATCGAAACGCACCTGATCGTTACCGGCGCCTGTACTCCCGTGGGCGATGTATCTGGCGCCGATCTCCCTGGCGTATTCCACCGTAGCCACTGCCTGAAAAGCGCGCTCGGAACTGACCGAAAGCGGGTATGTGTTGTTTTTCAGGATATTTCCGAAAATCATGTACTTGATGCATTTACTGTAATATTCCTGCGTCACATCAATAGTTTTGTGATGACGAACGCCCAGGTTATAAGCCTTGCGTTCTGTTTCGGCCAACTCGGCAGCGCTGAACCCGCCCGTGTTGACAATTACCGAATATACTTCGAATCCTTTCTCGTCGCTCAAATACTTGGCGCAATACGAGGTATCCAAACCACCGCTGAACGCCAATACAACTTTTTCCTTTGTCATTTTGATGATGTTTAATGAGGCTCCAAAGTTACATCTTTTTTGGATTGAAAATAAAATTACTGCCGTTTTGTCGCTTCGAGCGAGATTGTTGTCGGTAAAAGCGAGGATGGAGGTTCTCAGAGCGAGGATGGAGGTTCTCGGAGCGAGGATTGAGGTTCTCGGAGCGAGGATTGAGGTTCTCGGAGCGAGGATTGAGGTTCTCAGAGCGAGGATGGAGGTTCTCAGAGCGAGGATTAAGGTTCTCAGAGCGAGGATTGAGGTTCTCGGAGCGAGGATTGAGGTTCTCGGAGCGAGGATTGAGGTTCTCAGAGCGAGGATAGAGGTTCTCAGAGCGAGGATTAAGGTTCTCCGAGCGAGGATTGAGGTTCTCCGGGAAGGTCGATTGTCGGTAAAAGCGAGGACGTTCCCGTTCGGAGCGGGGATGGAGGCTGCGTTGTAGAGACGCGATGCATCGCGTCTTTGCCGACAGGCTCCCGGAGCGCGGCAAAGAAAAATCCCTCTTCCAAAACCGGCTGTATGGAAGGGGATTTCCGTTTCTTCCGCTACTCATCGGGTTTCCGCTTGATGGACGGGAACCGCGCTTTCAGGTCGCTGTACACTTCCCTGGCGTGAATGTAAGATTCAAATGTGCGGATATAAGATGCGAATGTGCAGATGATTGTCACATTCGTTTTTTTGGCAGATTCCGATTATCTTTGCCGTCGCAGACCGATATTCAACTTTTCCATCAATGTCATCAATGTCATCAATACATTTCTACCAAAATCGCGTACAGCGTTTCGCAGATGAAGAAAAAACCTGCGAACGGCAAAATAACCGTTATACCTGGCTACGATTGCTGATCATGCTTGCAGCTATCGTACTCGGAATTGCCCTTTATCCTCTGTCCGCCGGGTTGAGTGCAGCCGCGGTTCTCGTGTTGCTGCTCGTTTTTGCAGTTTGCCTGAAAAAGCACTTGGCCAACATCGAACGACAGCAGCAAAAGGAATGCATGAAAATCATCAACCAGCAGGAACTCAACTGTCTCGAAGGCGACTTCTCCGCTTACGCATCCGGTAATCAATACGAAAACGCCAGGCATTATTATACGTCCGACCTGGATATTTTCGGCGCACACTCGCTGTTCCGTTACCTGAACCGTACTACCAGCCCGTCGGGAAGCGACATGCTGGCCGGATGGCTGGGCAATCCGGCTGCCACTTCCGAAATAGAAGCCCGACAGCAAGCCGTGAAGGAATTGGCCGGGATGGTCGACCTTCGCCAGAAATTGCAGGCTATCGGGCTGAAACATAAGGATGTGAGTAAGGAATTGCCCGGATTTATCGAATGGTTGCGCAGCGATGCCAAACTGTCGGGCAAGCGCAGATTATTACGCACGTTGCAAATCCTGCCGTGGATCACGCTTGCAGCCATTATTGCAGCTATTGCAGGGTGGGCGCCTTCCGTCTTCGCATGGCTACTGGTAGCCGTGCACTTCGTCCTCTACGGTTCAGCAGGCAAGATGATCAATTTTCTCCATCAACAGGTATCCCGTAAAGTGGAATTCATCAGTACTTATTCCGAACTGATCGGGTCAGTGACCGGAAACATATTTACTTCGCCTTATCTTGTTTCGCTGCGCAATTGTTTGATCGAAAGCGGTGCATTGCAGCAGATACAAACATTACGGAATCGTATCAGAAAACTGGATTATCGCCTGAATATGATATATATCCCGGTGAATATACTGTTTTTTTTCGATTACAGGCATTTGGTCTGGCTGGAACACTGGCGCGCTTCGTCCGGGCAGAAAGTCCCGGAATGGTTCGATACAATGGCCAGGGTGGAAGCCTTGTCGAGCTTCGCCAACATGTTGCACAATAATCCGGAGTGGACGATGCCCGAAATCAGGGATGAATATTTTACGCTGGATGCCAAAAATGTCGGACACCCGTTAATTCCCGGAAAAGAGCGGATTTGTAATGACTTTTCACTCGTCGGAGCGGGGCAGATCGCCATTGTTACCGGGTCGAACATGTCGGGTAAAAGCACTTTCGAACGCAGCATCGGCGTGAATATGGCGCTGGCATTGGCTGGAGCCCCTGTCTGTGCAAGCGCTTTGGCCGTCACCAACTGCCAACTGTACACCTACATGCGTATTGCCGACAACCTCGAAGAACATACCTCATCGTTTTATGCCGAGTTGAAGCGCTTGAAACAATTGATCGATATTACTAAAGATGGGCAGAAGGTGTTTTTCCTGCTGGATGAAGTATTGCGCGGCACTAATTCGCGCGACCGGCAAATCGGTTCGATGGCATTGGCCAGACAATTGGCCGGACAGCAGGTGTCGGGTATCATTGCCACGCATGACCTGGCTTTAGGCGAACTGGAAAAAGAATTACCACATCATGTCCGCAATTCACATTTCGATGTTCAAATTAACGGCGAAGACATGTCCTTTGATTACCGGTTGCATCGGGGTATCTGTACCAGCCTGAATGCTTCCCTGTTAATGAAAAAAATAGGAATTGAGGTAAACTGACGGAACGGTCCGGTATAAGTTTTGCCTGTATGAGGCGACAACCATTTACAGAACCGCCATAGCGCCTCAAAAAAGAATGAACCAAATAAAATATTACTTTTGTCCCCCGGCTAATAACATAAAAAGGCCTGCAAAATCGTGCAACCTGTTTGTTATTGCCAACCCGGACGGGTATCGGTCAAAAATCGACCCGAGCCCGAAACTCGAAAGTAAAATTGTATCTTTGCAGTTCAAATATCGATTGCATGCCGATTTATATTCACCATATCCGAAAACAGGTTTCCGTATGAAGATATTGCACCGCTTCATGGTTCAACAGTTCTTAGGCCCGTTCATCATGGCTTTTGTCATAGTGATCTTCACGCTGTTGATGCAGTTTTTGTGGAAATATATCGACGATCTTATCGGGAAAGGGCTTGCATTGTCAGTCATTGGCGAATTGCTTCTTTACATGTCCGCCCAATTGTCCATTATGGCATTTCCTTTGGCCGTACTGCTGGCGTCCATCTTCACATTGGGCAATCTGGGCGAAAATTATGAGCTTATTGCACTCAAGGCGGCCGGCATCTCACTGCAACGGATCGTATTTCCGCTCATTCTCCTGTCCATTGCCATTGGCATTTGTGCGTTTATTTTTGCCAATAATGTAACGCCTGTTACCAACCTGCAGGTGCGGGCGCTGATATACGACATCCAGCAGCAGCGACCCGAAGTGCAGATACAGGAAGGTATATTCTACAATGGCATTGATGGGTACAGCATCCATATCGACCGGCGCAACTATAAAACCCAGATGCTATACGACCTGATGCTATACAATCATACGAAAAAACAGGGAAACCAGCAGGTAATCCTTGCCGACTCAGGACGTATGGTGGTAACCACCGACAAACGCTTCCTTGAGGTAACGCTGTTTCACGGACACAGCTATGAGGATGTGCTGGATAGCAAAAACCCGGCCAGACAGAACAAGAACTACCCCTTCCGCCAGGATTTCTTCGACAGGCAGGTTTTCCGGATGGTTCTCCCGGGATTCGACCTGGAACGCTCGGATGGACAGATATTCAAGTCGAGCTCCCAGATGATGAACCTGGACCAGTTGAGCTATACCATCGATTCTCTTTCGAAAATACTCATTACTCAGGAGGAGCAGCTCCGCAAGATTGTACAACCGGTATACCGCAACCCCGAACTCAAGCATCAGCCTGCGGATACATCCTTACGGGCAAAAATACCGGACAATTTCCGGATTGAATTCGACAAACAGCCGAAATCGAAGAAACAGACCGCCATACAGGAAGCCGTGAGCAGCGTGCGTACACAAAAGGATCAGGTAGCAGGGTTGATTTACGAACTGGACGATAAGAACCGGCGAACCTGGAAGTACGAAATCGAATGGCACCACAAGTTCACCATGTCGCTTGCCTGCATCATCTTTTTCTTTATCGGAGCGCCTTTAGGGGCCATCATCCGGAGGGGGGGGGTTGGTACACCCATCATCATTGCCGTTCTTTTCTTTGTGCTGTATTACGTAATATCCATGATCGGCGAAAAGTCGGCGCGCGAGGGCGCCCTGACCCCATTCGAGGGCATGTGGCTGTCGACGTTTATTGTGTTGCCTGTTGGTGTTTTCCTCACCTGCATGGCTACGCGCGATTCGTCCATCTTCAATCAGGAACTGTATGTTAACTACATGAAGAAGGGTCTGAATTTTATTTTCTCTACACACCGGATACCCCGGCCCGGAATAGATTACACGGCAACCCCGGCCGACCTGGCACCCGAAAACATGATCGCCAAGTTGGAGGAACTGTCTCAACAATGCAAGTTATACCTGGAGGGCGACTTCAGGAAATATATGCGGGTCAGCAAAATATGGCGCCAACAGGAAGATCGGGCTCTGGCCGAGATAGCCGCGCGGTACGATAACGCCCGGGCGATACTGGAGCAGTCGGATGTGGATATGATCCGCGAAACCGTGGCGGAATATCCCCGTGTAACGCTTCACAACTACAAAATCAAAAAGGACTCCAACCGGCAGGTAGTAACGGCTACCGTTATCTTTCCCATATGGCTCTACCTGTACCTGAAAGCCTGGATACAGAAATATTCGCTGCGAAATGAGCTGCGAAATATCATGAACGCCAACCGGAACCTGATGAACGAGTTGAACAGTATACTGTAAGGAGTGATTTAAACAGTCTTTGAATGTTTTTATACAACAACAATCTTTTTTAATAATAAGAAAAATATGGCAAGAACGCTTACATTTAGAATCAATCATGCGGAATACCAGGCCGTACCAACAAAGATTGAACGGAAAAAGCTCTACGGCTGGACCGAAACCCTCGCCCTGGACGACCATGACAACGAGTGCAAAATGGTAAGTACCGACGAGTCGGGAATTGTGATCATTCCCAAGGGAGGGACGGGGCTTGGGATCCTGTCGCCCGACGGGAAATGGATAAATCGTTCGCAATTGCAGGCAGTGAAAGAGGATGGCGAACCTGCCGAAATGATGCCTTCGAGTTTCAATATTTCTATTGAACTGGAGCGGAAAGTATCTTTTGAAGAGTATATGGATCACAATATCACAGCCTTCTACCAGATGGACGAAGCCGATGCCGCGCTCATTGAGGCTATTGGCGACGATATTTATACTTTCACTTACAATTACAGGGACAGCTATGACGGAAGCCCGGCCTTCCTGCTAACAGCCGACGATCCCGGAAAAGGCAAGAAACTCTTCC
This sequence comes from Bacteroidales bacterium, assembly GCA_031265445.1. Taxonomy (GTDB): domain Bacteria; phylum Bacteroidota; class Bacteroidia; order Bacteroidales; family UBA4181; genus JAIRLS01. The sequence goes on along the minus strand of JAISCQ010000051.1, from coordinate 13,135 downwards.
TGCTGATCGGAACGCTGATCCGGTTTGAACTGTTGCGGCTGGAAGAATCAGGCGTCATCGAGGAGGTGGAAGAAGAAACAGATGCCGATGACAGCGGCGAAATCGACTTTTCAATGTTCTAATAAAAGATTCGTGTTTCGGGTGGCGATGAGGTAACTGATAACCCGAAACCAAACCAGCAAAAATTTCAATTCATGAGAGCAATACATATTGCAAACGATAAAAAACGCGACGCCGAAGTAGGTTTCGAAGTCAATGCGAAGAAAAGCGCCATACATTATGAACTCCCCGACGGGCAGGCGCACACCAACATTAAAGTGCTAAAATCGACTATCGACCTCACCGATGAGGCGCTGGTAGCCAAATATGGCGATCTGACCGCAGTGGCGCAGGAAATCATCAAAGCCGACCCCGAGATAGATATGGAACTGATCGGCCGAAAGATCAGCGGCACACACAAATTATATTTAGACAGGGATAACCACATCGCATACAGGGTGAACCTGGTGCAGGTGGTAAAAAACCCGGACGGCACCGAAAAGGAACGCAAGGATCTGACCAAAGCGCCGGCTAATGCCAACAGTGAAATACCCATCCAATGGAGCGGGAAGAAATTTCCTAAAGCCGAGGCCATTAAGAAATTTGTCTTCACACGGAAATACCAGATCAGGCATGTGAGCGGACTGACGTTCGATTTCCTCTATAATATGGCTAAGGAACTGCATGAAAGCAAATCGTTGATGTTTGTCGGCGCCGGAGCCAGGGGTAACGAACCGATCCGCCTGGTCACGGGCGGCGAGCCTTATCGGGGATTCCTCGAAGGCCGGGTTGAGGGCGAAAAATACTGTTTGATTTTACATTTAACGAATATTGAATTAAAAGGGATATAGAAAATGGAACTGTATAAGGACAAATTCAAGAAACTCCACGGATACGAGGAAGGACCGGCAGAAGCGGTAGATGCGCAAACATCGGCGAAAGCCATTGATTACAAGAAATCAGTCTGCAAGAATTACCTGTCGATCAATCCGGAGCAAATCGACTTCCGGCTGGTCGGCTCGAATTTTTATGTGACCAGGAAATACGACGGCGAGTTGAATATCATCTTTTTCGACAACAACGAAACCGTGATCCTCAACCGGTCGGGCAGGGTGCGGCGTGAGATTCCCTGTGTGGAAGAGGCCGGAAAACTCCTCGCACAAGCGGGGATCAAACAGGCGGTGATCCCTGCCGAAATGTATGTAGATGAAAGCCAGGGACGTTGCCGCGTATTCGATGTACTTGCCGCCCTTGCCGACGAAAAAAGCATATCCCGGCTGCGGCTGGCGGCTTTCGATATTCTCGAAATAGATCATGCTCCTTTCAAAGCCAATTCGTACGCCGACACCTGCAACAGGCTGACCTCCATTTTTACCGGAGAAATGTGCAGTACGGTTCGCCTGCAGAACGCAGCTTCGAAAAACGAGGTGAAGAACCTTTATGCCAAATGGGTGGAAGACGAGGGCGCCGAAGGACTGGTGGTTCGTTGCGAAATGCCGTTCGTATTCAAAATCAAGCCAAGGTATACGGTTGATGTGGCCGTGATTGGTTTTTCGGAAGGTGTCGCCGACCAGAAAGGACAGATACGGTCGCTGTTGCTGGCCATGATGCCCAAGGAAGGACAATACCAGATCATCGGGCGTACCGGCAACGGTTTCAGCGATGAATTGAAAAAGGAACTGCTCGAAAAATTCACTCCCGGGATCATCGAATCGCGGTATATCGAAACCGACTCAAACCACGTGGCTTTCCACATGATCAAGCCCGAAACCGTGATCGAACTGAATGTGAATGACGTACTGTTCGAAACCACTTCGGGACCCATCCTGAATCCGATACTCGAGATTGTCAACAATCAGTACATCCTCCGCACCAATGTGAATGGCGTAAGTTTTGTGTACCCCATTTTCGAACGTTTCAGGGACGACAAGACCTGTACCTGCGAGGATATACGCCTGTCGCAGGTCAACAAATTCTCGTTCGTCCCGGAAGAAGCCGATGCCCCGGCCCCGGAGCAACCCAAAAGCGAATTGCTCCACCGGGAAGTATACAGGAAGGAAAGCGGGACGAAGGTGATGGTGCAGAAATTCATGGTATGGAAAACCAACAAGGAAAAACTGCCCGAATACCCTGCCTATGTTTTCCATTATACCAATTTCAGTTCCGACCGCAAGGAACCGCTCCAGCGCGAAGTCTGCATATCCGACGATCACGGGCAGATCATGCAGATGATGGCTTCATCCATTGAAGAAAACATCAAAAAGGGATGGGTGAAACTGGAATAGTCGAGACTGTCGACCCTCAGTACTTTCGGATTACTTTGGTGAAATCGTTCAGGTTATATACATTTGCAGCATGAATTTTCCGGTTGTCTTTATCGTTACCGCTTTTCTGGTGTTGTTGGCTGTTCCGTTCATTCCCGACAAATGGAAGGGTTATGCCGCCCTGGCGGCTTCTCTCTGGATAGCCGTTATTTCGTCGGCCATGTCGGTTACGGCTTTGGCGGGCGGGGAAGTTGAATTTACGCTGGTAACAAGCTACATCTGGGGCAATATCCCGTTTGTGATTGATCCGTTGTCGGCATGGTTCATCCTGGTAGTGAACCTGATTGTCGTTCCGGGCGTGTGGTATTCGCCGGGCTATCTGCGGGGATACGGGCAGTCGGCCAACCTTAGCCTGCATTACGTGATGCTGGTCTGGATGCACCTTTCGATGATCATGGTGTGCATGGTACAGAGCGGCCTGGCATTCCTGTTCGTATGGGAAATCATGTCGCTGTCGTCGTTCCTGCTGGTGATTTTCGACAACCAGCAACGCAGCGTCCTCAAAGCCGGGTTGAATTACCTGGTGCAGATGCATATTTCGGTCATCTGCCTGACGGTTGCCTTCTTCATTGTCTACCGGAGCGAGGACGGATTCGAATTTTCCCGGATCGGCGAATATTTTGCCGGACACAATAACATTCCGCTGTTTCTCCTGTTTTTTGCCGGGTTTGGCTTTAAGGCCGGCATAGTGCCTTTCCATACATGGTTGCCGCATGCTCACCCGGCAGCGCCGTCGCATGTGTCGGGCATCATGTCGGGTGTCATTGTCAAAATGGGTATCTACGGTATTTTCCGGATGACAACCCTGTTGCAGTCGGATATGCTGCCGATTGGCAACATGGTGATGGTTGCCGGGATGGTCACCGGCATATACGGTATTCTGCACGCCTCGGTTCAGAAGGATGTGAAACGGTTGCTGGCGTATTGCACCGTCGAAAATGTCGGCCTCATCGTGATGGGAATCGGCCTGGGACTGGTCGGGCAGCATGCGGGTAACGCCTTCCTGACGCTGGCCGGTTATGGCAGCGCTTTGTTCCACGTGCTGAACCATGCTTTGGCCAAGGCGTTACTGTTTTTCGGCGCCGGAGCGGTATACCGTACCGTGCATACCCGTAACCTGGACCGGATGGGCGGCCTGGCGAAGATCATGCCGCGGTCGGCCGGCCTGTTCCTTGCAGGATCGCTGGCAATAGCCGGACTGCCGCCCCTGAACGGCTTCCTGTCGGAATTTGTGCTTTTCTTCGGGTTCATCAAAGGCGTGATGCTGGCCGATACGACCGAAAGCATCATCATTATACTGGGCGTGACGGCTATTGCCCTGATTGGCGGCTTGTCGGTACTCGCCTTTACCAAAACTTTCGGCGCCATGTTCCTCGGCACGCCGCGCACTCCCCTGCCGGCGGACTGTGGCGAACCGGCGGCAGGCATGCGCCGTCCGCAGTACGTTCTGGCGGCTGTTATGCTGCTGGCGGCGCTGGTTCCGTTTGTTTCGTTCGGCGTTGTATCCGGCGTCGTATCCGGGACATTCGATATTGCATGGAACCTTTTGCCCGATGTTTCCGGATTTACCGGTTTGCTACAGAAAGTAAGCTTCGTAATGGTGATGTTTACGGCTGTAGTGCTTGCCGTAGTAGCCCTGCGCAACATGGCTACCCGCCGCCTTCCCGAACGCGAGGGCGATACCTGGGGCTGCGGCAGCCGGCAACCCTGCGCACGCATGCAATACACCGGCAGTTCGTTCACCAAGCCGGTGGGCAAGCTGTTTGGCTCTTTGCTGCCTGTCCGTAAGAATTACAGGCGGGTATCCCGCGAAGATGTTTTTCCCCGGCAGGCCCGCTACGCTTATGCGTACGATGACTGGGTAGAGGCAAGGCTGATCCGTCCCGCAGCGCGGCTGGTCAACCGGCTTTCGGCGATATCGCTGCGTATCCAGGATGGCCGCCTGCAATGGTACATCATGTACGGGTTGCTGTTTATCCTGGCGATCATCCTGTTGACATGGTTGAAAATAATGTAGAAGATCATCAATGCTGAGCCTTATCCTCATTCTTGCCACCAGCCTGTACTTTTCAGGCATCATCCTCCGCACCAAAAGTATTCTTTCGGGACGCAAGGGACCGGGTATCATGCAGCCCGTCTACGATTACGCCCGGCTGTTCCGCAAAGGCGCCGTGTACAGCCGTACCGTCACGCCGGTGTTCCGGCTGGCGCCGGCGGTTTATTTTTCGGCGGTGCTGTTTGCCGCGTTCCTGGTGCCCTTTGGCAGCGCCAGGGGATTGCTTTCGTTCGACGGCGACTTTGTGGTTTTTGCCTACCTGCTGGCTGCCGGCAAATTCTTTATGATCCTGATGGCGCTGGATACCGGCAGCAGTTTCGAGGGAATGGGCGCCAGCCGCGAAGCTATGTTTTCGCTGCTGGTGGAGCCTGCTTTTTTCATTCTCATCGGGTCGTTTGCACTGCTTACGGGACATACTTCGCTTTATGATATTTACGCGGCTTTCCACTTTTCAGGGCCGGTATCGTATGCGATGGCCGTACTGGCAGGTTTTGTGCTGTTGCTGATCGTGGCCGTCGAAAACAGCCGCCTGCCCGTGGACGACCCCAAGACACACCTCGAACTGACCATGATACACGAAGTGATGATATTGGACAACAGCGGGTTCGACCTGGGACTGATCATGTATGCCGGCACGCTGAAGTTTGCCGTGTACGGTTCGCTCATCGCCAACTTTTTCATGGACCATTCGTGGCCGTTTTACATTTTTATCCCTGTTTTCTTCGCCATCCAGTTGCTGTTTGCCATCATCATCGGGTGTATCGAATCGTTCGGCGTACGGTTCCGCATGAGCCACAACGCCCAGTTTATTTTCACCCTGTCGTCGGTGAGCCTGCTGATCTTTTTCGGGGTATTGCTGATGCTGGGAAAATTGTAAGTTGAATATCAAATGACGCACGTTTTACTGGTTGTTTTTTCGATGACACTCCTCTACATAGGGATTGCCAACCGGTTGTTCACCTACATCAATATCCTGATATTGCAGGGGGTGATCCTGTCCGGCGTGGCTTCCATTCAGCTGCACGACATGAATTGGGGAAACCTGGCTTTTGTGCTCCTGGAAACCATCATCTTCAAGACGCTCCTGATCCCGATGTTCCTGAAAAACATCATCCGCCGAAACGGAATTACCCGCGAAGCCGAGCCTTTTGTGCCGAACTTCGTGTCGCTCATCATCATCACCCTGATGATAGTCGGTTCTTTCCTGGGCGCCAGTACGATCAGCATGGGCAACCTGGATACCGTATTTTTCGCGGTAGCCGTATCTACCGTGTTTGTTGGACTGTTCATCATCATTTCGCGCAAGAAGATCGTGACGCATGTGATCGCATACCTGGTGATCGAAAACGGCATTTTCATTCTCTCGCTGGCTGTGGGTAACGAAATGCCCATGCTGGTGAACAGCGGCATCCTGCTCGATATTTTCGTCAGCATCCTGGTTTTAGGCATTTTTGTAAACAAGATCGGCGATGTGTTCAAGGAAAGCGATGTGGAACAGTTGAACCAGCTGAGGGACTGAATCATTTTTGATTTTTGATGATGATCATAGCATATTTCATTGGAGTTTTTATTCTCGGTTGCACCTTTTTTTTGATGCGGCGCCGATACGCGCAGCACATTACGGCGGGTTTACTGATCCTGCTGCAATGGAGCTTTACAGCGTATGAGTTATACCGGATGAACTTTACCGGATTCGATTTCTTTACTCCCGACGAATTGGGCGTGCTGTTCCTGGTGATTCTCAGTTTATTGATGCTTCCGGCATACTACCACAGTTTCCTGTATCTGGAGAAGAACAACGAACAGATGCGCGTCCGCAACATATACCTGGCCATGCTCACGTTCTTCTGCGGCGCCATGAGCGGGGTATATCTCTCGAACCATGTGGGCATGACGTGGATTTTCATCGAATTGACTACGGTTTCCTCCTGTATGCTTATTTACCATCACCGGTCCGTGGAGTCGCTCGAAGCTACGTGGAAATATATTTTCGTGTGTTCGGTGAGTGTTGCACTGTCCTTCATCGGCGTGCTTTTCCTGAGTATTGCCGTCACCAGGGCGGGGCTTGAGGATTTTACCTACAGCGTATTGATTGAGAGCGCATCAGGACTCGATCCCTTTTGGCTCAAGATAGGATTCCTGTTTCTTTTCTCGGGCTATACGGTTAAGGCCGGCCTGTTCCCGATGTTCACCGCCGGGGTTGACGCCAAGGACCAGGCCCCGACGCCCGCCGCGGCGCTGTTGGCTACATGCCTCTGCAATGGCGGGTTCGTAGCCATTTTCCGCGTGTTCCGGATCATTCACAACAACGAGGGCGGAGCGTGGGCGCAGAAGGTAATCCTCGTCAGCGCCGTTCTTTCGGTTGCCATTTCCGCCTATTACATGGTGCGCACCAAGGGCTACAAGCGATTGCTGGCATATTCGGGCGTGGAACACATCGGACTGGCCGCCATCGGACTGGCGATGGGCGGGCCGGGATTTTTCGCCGCATTGCTGCATGTAGTGCTGCACTCGTTTGTGAAGGCCGCCCTGTTTTTCCAGTTCGGACAGGTGTCGTATATTTTCAAAACAGTGAACCGGAACGAGGCAGGGAATTATTTCCGCATCAACGTATGGGGCGGACTGGCGCTGCTGATCGGCTTTTTTTGCATTACCGCCATGCCGCCGTCGGGGATGTTCGTGAGCGAGTCGCTTATCTTCCTCTCCATGATCGATCAACGGCATCTGCCGCTGATGATTGTCGTGATGCTGCTGCTGACCATCATCATCTGGTCGCTGGGCCGCAGTATCTTTGGGCTGCTGTTCACCCCCAAGAAATCCGAATACCCGCCGGTGAAACGTCTGCCGCTTGCCGAGTCGGTATCGCAGTATGTCCTCCTGGCGCTGGTGATCTGGCTGGGCATCTACCCGCCGGACTTCTTTGTCAGGTTCCTTACGGGGATTGTTTCGCAATTGACATAAAAATCACTCATCTTTTGAGCATCGTCAATGACAATATTATGCCGTACGCGGTGTAAATTTGTGATGCAGGGCGAACACATAATGGGGCGAACACGCAGGTTCAGGGCGAACATTGTCGTTGCCGGTGGCGGGAAATGCTTTCCTGTCGGCAATGACCCCCTGCCGACGGCGAGAAATGCTTTCCTGCCGGCAATGACCCCCTGCCGGTGGCGGGAAGTGATTTCCTGTCGGCAATGACTCCCTGCCGGTGGCGAGAAGTAATTTCCTGTCGGCAATGACCCCCTGCCGGTGGCGGGAAATGCTTTCCTGCCGGCAATGACCCCCTGCAGGTGGCGAGAAGTAATTTCCTGCCGGCAATGACCCCCTGCCGGTGGCGGGAAGTAATTTCCTGCCGGCAATGACTCCCTGCCGGTGGCGGGAAGTGATTTCCTGCCGGCAATGACTCCCTGCCGGTGGCGGGAAGTTTTTTCCTGCCGGCAATGACCCCCTGCCGGTGGCGGGAAGTTTTTTGACGGCGAGCAACGATTTCCTGCCGGTGGCGGGAAAGGAATGTTATTTTACGTTCCTAACGTGTTTTGCCAAATTTTGTTTTATCTTTGTCCTTTCGACAATAGAACGACAAAGTTCTATTTTTGACAGCATGTTTTTTCTTTTTAATCAATTACAAACCAAATAATATTAATAAAAAATGAAGTCTGTATCAAAAATCGCAGTAGGAAAACTTAGGAATAAGTTACATTTTGAGTTTATGTGCAGTGTTTTGGAACTGTTACGGACTCTTGGTACAAGTATCAGCTATGTGGCAGGGCTGATACAGAAATTTGCCGTTCAGCTCAACGAGGAAGATTTGGCTATAGACCAGTTGAAACGGTATGAGGCGACCGAAGAGATACATCATGAGGATGGTCGCCGGGATAATGCTTTTTACCGGATATGCGAGATCATCCGTTCCGGACACAAGCATTTTGACGAAAACAGGCGTGAGGCAGCGGGCCGTTTAGGCGCTATCATGAAAGACTGTAAGGGGACGCCGAGACTGCCACTGCCCGAAGAAAGCGCCGCTATCCACAACCTGTTGCAAAGGCTCGAAACAGTCCGTACCGATAGCGATCTTCTCGGGCTTGGCGAGTGGATCAGCGAGATGAAAGACGCGAATGACAGAGTTCGCCGGTTAATGGCGGACAGGGAATCGGAAGCGGCAATCAAAGCCCAGTATAAAATGAAGGTTGTCCGTTCCGAAACAGACAAGCAGTACGACGAAATCCTGATCTGCCTTAAAGCGGCGGCAATCATCAACGGCGCTGACACCTGCCGGCAACTGTTCGACGGAATAGATGCACGCATCAACGAGTACAACCACATCCTCGCCCGCGAAAAAGGATGGCGCAACAGCAAAAAAAACGACCTGGACTCGGACGGAGAAGAGATTCCCGAGTAAAAACATCAAACAGTAGTAGAGACGTGGCATGCCACGTCTCTACTACATTTTTTATATCAGCCGGTTCTACCCTTGCATCGCATTAATGATTTCAAAAAAAAATTAACCTATTTTTGCATTTTTAATTTTCAAAATCGGGCAATATGAAAAAATTTAATATTTGGGCGGTAACTTTGGCTGTTTTCGTGCAAACGGTTTCCGCAGCAGAAATAAAAGCAGTACGCAATGGTTCAAAAATAGATGTGACCGTCGACAACCGGTTTTTTACCAGTTACATTTTCTCTATCGAGGAAAAATACCCGTTTTTCTTTCCGGTCAACGGGCCGGTTACGGGTGGTAGCGTCACCTCCATGCGCAATGGCGAATACCCGCACCATAGTTCGCTGTTTTTCGGGTGCGATCGTGTCAATGGCGGCAACTATTGGCAGGAAGGCCTCGAACAGGGACAAATCGTATCCAAAGGAGCCAGGGTCGTGGAGCAAGGCAACCGTGTGGTGATTACCGACGAATGTACCTGGCAACGTCCCGGCGCCGATTCACCGGCGAGGGATACGCGAAAAATCACCATCACCGCCCCGTCTAAGAATGTGTGGCAGATCGATTTCGAGGTGACCGTCGAAACTCTGATGGATGTGGAAGTTCTAAAAACCAACCATTCGCTGTTCAGTGCACGCACGGCTGTTGACATTAGCGTAAAGAACGGCGGCGTGATGGTCAATGCCGAAGGCGACCGGGGCGAAAAAGCTACATTCGGCAAACCGTCGGCCTGGATTGATTTCTACGGCAAGCGCGGCGACGTGATCGAAGGCATCGCCATCATGCAACATCCCTCCAACGTGGCGTATCCCTCCCCGTGGTTCACCCGCGACTACGGTTTTATTTCACCCACTCCCATGTACTGGCCGCCCAACAATGCCGAAAGTATCCGTTTGCGCAAAGGTGAAAAAATTACGCTACGTTACAGGACGCTGATTCATAGCGACGACCATAAAACAGCCGATATTGCCGGACAGTTTGAAAAATATGGAAAGGAATAAAGAATATCCGCAACTGCTGATTTCCGCAGCCTGACAGGGTCAAACAGAAAATATTCAATTGAAGTCATGGCAACAAGGCGCCGGCATATACTTTCCGGTACACCAGCTGTATCACTTCGTCCAACATTCCGGACAGATCGATGTCTCCGTATGTCATCAGGTGCATCGGCGCCGGATTGCTGTCGATGGAATACGCAGGTTGTATGTAGTTCACCGGCCAAAGACGGAATCCTGTCCTTTCGTAAAACGCGATACGGCGGCGTGACAGATCATCGTCGGGACGCTCCACTTCGAGCACTACAGGCTGTGTTTGTCCGGCAAGCCACGATTCGATGACATGTTGGCCAATGCCCCAGCCACGATATTTTTCGGATATCGCGAAATGTTCAACAAATACAAACTTGTCCGTATTCCATGTGGAAAAAAGTCCCACCGGCTCATTGCCGCGCAAAACTTCATAAAGGGTAAAATCGGGGTTCGTTCCTGCTATTTCAACAACCGAATCGAACATCCGGCGTTCGTCCGCCGGGAAAGAAGATTCGTAAATATCCCGCAGAGGCGAAAGCGTGTCGGGATTTTCGGGTGATACAACTTTTAAAATGACATGTGTATTCATCGTAAACTATCGTTTTCTGTCGGGTGGGAGGAACGACGCCACCAATCCCAGCAGTGGCAGAAAAGAGCATATTCGGTATACGTAATTGATGTCATACCGGTCGGCAACAGCGCCAAGCACCGCGGAAGCAATCCCTGCGATACCGAATGCCAGTCCAAAAAACAAACCGGCGATGGTTCCCACTTTTCCCGGGAGCAGTTCCTGTGCATATACTAATATGGCCGAAAATGCCGACGACAGGATGAACCCGATGCAGATGCTAAGGACGCAGGTACAGGCCAGACCGGCATACGGCATCAGCAAGGTAAATGGCGCCACGCCGAGGATCGAAACCCAGATGACGTACTTACGGCCAATACGATCGCCTGCCGGACCGCCAATCAGCGTACCGGCGGCTACGGAAAACAGGAAAGCAAACAGGTAAAACTGCGATTCCCTCACCGAAACGTTGAATTTGTGAATCAGGTAGAATGTGTAATAATTGGTAAGACTGGCCATGTATACATACTTCGAAAAGATCAGTATCAAGAGTATCGCCAGCGACATAGCGATTTTAGAGCGAGACAGGTGCGATTTGCGGGCAACCGTATTCTCGCGCCTGCGCTGCATCCGTTTCAGGCTGCTGCCGTACCACCGGCTGATAGGGAACATCACGGCAATGGCGCACAGAGCAACCAAAGAGAACCACTTGACGTTCTGCTGTCCGTAGGGTGCAACAATCAATGCCGCCAGCAGCGGACCGAGCGAACTACCAAGATTACCGCCCACCTGGAATACCGATTGCGCCATGCCGTGCCTGCCGCCCGACGCCATGCGCGCCAGCCGCGATGCTTCGGGGTGGAAAATGGCCGAGCCAAAGCCGATGAGCGCTACCGATACCAATATCATCCACAGACTCGCGGATTGCGAAAGGAGGATCAACCCGCTCATGGTGAAGGTCATCCCGATGGGTAATGACAGGGGTTTCGGATGTCTGTCGGTATACCATCCCACTACGGGCTGGAAAACCGATGAAGAGAACTGGAAAGTGAGCGTAATAAACCCTATTTGCTTGTAATTAAGATGCAAGGATCCTTTAATCAACGGGTAAATAGCCGATACCAGCGATTGCAACATGTCGTTGAACAGGTGCGAAAGCCCCAACGACCACAAGATAGCGAAAGTTGCTCCGCCCGCAGCTATATTTCTTTTTGCCTGATATTTCACGACTTCTGTTTTGAGGCGCAAAGATATGAAAATAGGGCTTCCGTGGAAACCCTACGGGAAAAATATATAGACGAATATATCACAAACCACTTGCATCAGATGGATTATCCAGCCTATTACAGGATCGGGTGTCATAGAAGCTGCTTGTAAGGGAATCATCAAACAAGGAATATATAAAGCGCAAAAATGTTACTGGTTGATGCATACGGTTTCCGATATAATAAATGGAATAATCAAAAACGGGATAGGAATAACAGAGTTTAATGAATTAAACCGAATTCGATACAATTAAAAATTCTGCCGGGAGTGATAATTTTGTTTACCTTTGCAAATCATAAATGTAAAATTAAGAACAGGATATGGCAAAAATAAATGTAAAGAATACCGAGGTTACCGTTATTCAGATAAACAACGAGGATTATATCTCTATATCGGTCATGATTAAAGCCAAAGACGGCGAATTTTTCGTGACAAGCTGGCTACGGAACCGGAACACTCTGGAATATATTGGAATATGGGAACAGGTATATAATCCGAATTTTAATTGTGTCGAATTCGACACAATTAAAAGTAAAGCCGGGCTCAATAGCTTTAGAATAAGTGTAAAAGAACTGATGGAAAAAGCCGGTATCATTAGCTTGCAGGCAAAAGCGGGTCGCTATGGCGGAACGTATGCGCATAAGGACATTGCCTTTGAATTAGATAATATTTTGGTAAAGATATGAGCAAAAAGGAAACAATAACGGTGCAGGGAACGGAAATAAGCCTCCTGTCCAAATCGAACGGTAAAAATTATATCTGTATAACGGATATCGCCCGTTATAAAAACCCGGATGAACCGAAAGATGCAGTTAAGAACTGGATGAGAAACCGCAGCACAATTGAATTTCTGGGGCTTTGGGAAAAGATACACAACCCCGATTTCAAAGGGGTCGAATTCGACCCCCTTTTATCCGAGGCAGGAAGCAACGCTTTTACGATGAGTCCAACGAAATGTAAACCTCTTTCGGAGTTTCCCGAAACCGTTTTGCAGGGGTGCAAGCCCCTTTCGGCAGATTCCGAAGCAATTTATACGCAGTTAAATATTTCAAATAATATAATTCTCTATTTATAAACTCAATAAAATGAATACATATAAAAAGATTGGCATTATCATTCTCCTGATAGCAGGAACGGTATCGGCATATTGCCGGAAAAGCTGGGAAACAAGTCCCGTTAATGTTCAGGAAATCCGTCTGGACAGCATAAGCGAAATAGACATTTCGTTTCACCGGGAAAACATTGCCCTGCTGCAGGGCAACACGGATAATCTTGTTGTAAAAGAATACCGGAACAGCAGTAAAAGTAAATTCTTTGCACGAATCGCATACGCGGGAAACAAACTAAGCGTTAAACGCGGCTGGTGGCTGTCGTGGCGCGGTTTTTCCATCGTCCGTTCCCGAATAGAGATTTATCTTC
>JAISCQ010000036.1 GCA_031265445.1 Bacteroidales bacterium | reverse complement strand
AAGCTGGAAGTAGGAACCCCGCACCGTTTCAACAAGATTTGGCACAACGATGCCGAAATGACGCAACGCGAGATCATCGCTTTTAAAAACTGGCTTGGCCTGGATTCGATTGATGAGTTGTTTGAATATGAAACCGCATAACTAATAATCAAATCGTTATGCAAGAATCGGATAGGGCAACGGCAAAGGCCATTTATAAACTGCTGGTACTTTACCGTGATTACGGAAAGTATAAGGCCATGTATAGCCTGCTGGTGCTTTATGCCAATAATCTGGAGTATAATCCACACATGAATGTTTTGCAAAGACATTACCGTGATTGCGAACCGGATCGCGTAAAGGCCTTGTATAAGCTGGCGCTTTATGCCGCCAATTTGGATACGGATACGGAAACTATCCTGTACGATTACGCTGTACATTTGGATGCGGATGTGGAAACCATCCTGAATGCTTTTCGAGAAAAATATTACCGTAATTGCAAACTGGATACAGATGCGGAAACCGGCCTGGATATGGCAAAGGCCTTGTGTATTCAAGCCAAGCGTTCGAGAAACATTGCTCTCCTGTCATTAATCCTGTCTGTGATCCTGTCTGTGATCGCTCTATTATTTTCTTTAACCAATTTGGCACAACAATGATGCAAAGTATCTTCCTGCCGCCGGTGCAAGTTCCGGCACGGGAACCGATCCAATAAAAATTTAATAACCAAGTAATTAATCATCAGATAAATAAAAATTGTATGAACAAGAGTAATCAGAAGTCAGAGAACCTCGAACATGAAAATGAGACTAAACAGGAATTTTTAGAAAGGTATCATATTACCGAAGATCAATTTTGCGGAAAGGAAAAAATACACGGTAACCTTGATATCTACAGCACGTCAATTCCCGAAGGTTTTAATCCTGCCGTGGAGGGTGACCTTTGCTTCCGCAGGTTGAGGTCAATTCCCAGAGGTTTTAGTCCTACCGTAGATGCTTGCCTTTACTTCGACAGGGTGACGTCAATTTCCGAAGGGTTTAACCCTACTGTGGGCGGTAGGGTTTACCTCCCGATTGAGTTTGACGTTAGTCCTTTCCTCCCGTGGAACAAATCATTAAATCAAAAGAAAACCGGGCAAAACTTATATTTTAATCAGCGCTGCTGGACCATCACCGCCGATGGTATCGTCTCAAAAGAACTCGTTCACGGGAAATACATCGCGCCGGATTGCATCATACCGTTCGATGCTACGTTAATAGACCGGCCACTCATCGAATTTACCCAATCCGAAGGCAAACTCCTTTACGGCGTATCCTCCGAAGGCGAGCGTTGCCACTTCCTGAAGTTCCTCATCAACACATCAAATTTCACATGGCGTACCGGGCAACCTCTTAGCCACGAAAACGCCGAACACCTCCTTGCCAAACTCTGCGCCTTCGGCTATCTGTTGCACGACTTTAAGGACATGGGGGTTACCAGGGCCGTCATCGGCGTCGACGGTACTGAGGCAGGCGCTTACAGCGGCCGTTCCGGAAAATCGCTTTTTGGCAGGGCCATTGCCCGGATTCGCCCGCAGGTTTACATCCCCTGCAGATCAAAAAAATCTTTCACCGGCGATGCCTTCCTGTTCCATGAAGTCACCGAAAAAACCGGCAACATTTTCTTCGACGATGTCCGTGTCGACTTCGATTTCGAATCCATTTCACCGTTCGTCACCGGTTCATTAACCGTCAATGTCAAGCACGGCAGACGCTACGCCATTCCGTTCAGCCGAAGCCCCAAAATATACGCCGCCACCCGGATGATCAGCGGATCACCGTTGACCGACCACATGTGGACGATCGCTTTCTCCGACTTTTACAACGACGTCCACTACCCGATACACGACTTTGACGCCAGCTTCTTTTCCGACTGGCCGCACGAACAGTGGAACCTGTTCTACAACCTTTGCGCTACCTCCATCCGGTTATACCTGAAATTCGGCGTCATCGAAAGCCCGAAGCCCTTGGATCCAATAAAAATTTAAAGATCCAATAAATAACCATGAAAGACAGAATTCATTTTTGCGGAGTAAGAAAAATCGATGGCGGTGTCGTCGAAACGTATACACTTGGTCACTTTACAACAGATGGCTTTTTCTGCCCGGCTAAGCCTCTTGTTGAGTTTGAAATTAAAAGAACGTGTCGTAAAGGTGATGAAACACGGTTATTTGCATCTTCTTTTAGACGCTTTGCCGCTGATGCAAAAGAGTCATGACTGTCAACCGTACCACCCAGCCGTTGCCGGCGGGGAAAAAAGCGCGGCGGCACACATCGCGACGAAATCAATGCCATCAAACAGTCATTTATCAGAAAACCATAAAATTAAACAGCCATGCAACCCGAAGAATTACATAAAGAATTGATCCTGTTGTACGAGGTTCAATATACGCTCACGCAGACGCATTTCCGCGAGTTATTTGCCGATGCATCCACGCATTTGTGGAACAGGTATGTAACGGCGCACCGTTACAACCTGCTGGCGTTTTATGCCAATTTGGATACGGAAAAGAAAACCGTCCTGTGCAAGTACCTTTCAACCTATAATCCGCGCGCCCTATGAATGTAGCAGCCGAACGCAGGCAGGCCGAACTTACCCGGCTCGAAATACTCATGGCCGAATGTCGCGCCGACATCACGCGACGGAAGATCGAGTATGGCCGGCTGGCGCGCCGCTATAACATGCTTCTTTCGTTTATCGGATTTCTTGTTGCAGACAGTGAAGATGTTTACGGCGATGCACAAGTAAAAAACAATATTGAAATAACCAATAAAAAACCAAAACAATAAAATCATGACTAAACAGGAATTTTTTTTAAAAACGGATCTTACCGAAGATCAATTTTACGGAAGGGAAAAAATAGGCGGCGACCTTCGCCCCTGTCTCGTTAAATCAATCCCCGAAGGCTTTAGCCCTGTCGTGGGCGGTGACCTTAACCTCAATAGCGTGACATCAATCCCCAAAGGCTTTAACCCTACTGTGGGCGGTCACCTTAACCTCGAAAGCGTGACATCAATCCCCAAAGGCTTTCACCCTGTCGTGGGTGATTACCTTTATCTCGACAGTCTGACATCAATCCCCGAAGGCTTTAATCCTACCGTGGGCGGTAGCCTTTTCCTCAATAGCGTGACATCGATCCCCGAAGGCTTTAACCTTACCGTGGGCGGTAACCTTGGCCTCGAAAGTCTGACATTGATCCCCAAGGGTTTTAACCTTGCCGTGGGTGGTAGCCTTTATCTCAATAGCGTGACATCAATCCCCGAAGGCTTTAATCCTGTCGTGGGTGGTGACCTTATCCTCAAAAGCGTGACATCAATCCCCGAAGGCTTTAATCCTGTCGTGGGTCGTGATCTTTGCCTCAATAGCAGGACATCGATCCCCGAAGGCTTTAACCCTGCTGTGGGCGGTAGCCTTTACCTCTACGTCGTGACATACAATAATCATCATGCAATAATAAAAATCAATCATCATGAAAACAGTTAAAGAGGCGGCAAAAGAATATGCTTACGAATTAGAACCGAAATGTATAGGCGGCGATTGCGGATTTGCCTGTAAAGAGAAATTTTGCAATAAAGATATTGGTAACACCTTCATTGCAGGCGTCGAATTTGCCCAAAAATGGATAAGCGTAGAGGATGAATTGCCTGTTAACAGCGATAGCGAACTGTTATATCTTGTCAGGCAGTCAAGCAACAACATATCGCTAGCCTGCTCTTATCGGAATAATATTTTTTGGTCAAAATCCTATATCCAAATAAAAGAAGTTACCCACTGGCGATACGTCGAATTAATTAAAAAGCGGTGAAACCGAAGAAAGCGTACGCTAAACCCGAGTTTCGGCGGCTCACCAATACCGGCGAACTGATTGAGCGTCTTGCAGAATTGCCCGGAAACACGGCAATTGTGCGATTTACCATTGAGTTGGTTGATAAACAGTTGTATCCCATTAAAATAGAACAAAAATGACCACGCCAATTACCTATTACGGTGGCAAACAGATGCTGGCCGATACGATCATCGGACTGATGCCTGCGCACAAAATATATGTGGAGCCGTTTTTTGGCGGCGGCGCTGTGTTCTGGCGCAAGCAAAAGTCATACATCGAGGCGATCAACGACACGAATCACCTGCTGATCAATTTTTACCGGGTATGTCAGAATGATTTTGATGAGCTTGAGCAACTTGTTTCCTGCACGCTCCATTCGGAAGCCATGCATCATCATGCCCGCGATATTTACAAAGGTAAAATTGATGCAACCGACGTGCAGAAAGCATGGGCAGTGTGGCTGTTGACCAATAACAGTTTTGGCGGGAAAATCGGCGGCGGGTGGCGGTGGTGCAATGGCCGTTCCGGCAGTCATGCCGGCATATCATTCTGTAAAAAGCGCAACGCCTTCACTCACCGGTTGTGCGACCGCCTCGCCGAAGTGCAGATTTCCTGCAGGGATGCGCTTGCATGCATCGCCGGTCGCGACGCCGATACGACTTTTTTTTATCTGGATCCGCCTTACCCCGGTAGCGACCAGGGACATTACAGGGGGTATAGCTTCGACGATTTTACAGCCCTGCTGGACATTTGCGAGTATGAGAGGAAAGTTTATCCTGTCGAACTTCCAAAGCGATATACTTCAGGAATATGTTTCGCGCAACGGATGGAACGTTATCGAAAAGGAACTTCCGCTGTCCGTATCCAACAGGGCATACGCAAACCGCAAAACAGAACTGCTGATATTCAATTATAAACATCCCAATAAATTATTTAATTAAAATGATACTCAATTTCAAAGAAAAATGGATGGCGCCTGAAATATTCCATGGTGTAATCGTGAGGCGGGAGAAAGACACCCGTTTCATTGAAAAAATATGCGACGGGATCAAAAAACATTCCATACGCATTGATAAAAAAGGACGCTGGAAAAGCGGATCTGTTATCCACATGGCAACCGGAGGCAGAACCGGGAGATATAAGTGTCATGCTATCAGGAAATGTACCGGCACACAATCGGTTTCCATAAAATACGGCGGCTTCGCCAATGCTCAATACTCTGTATATGTAGACAACAGACGTCTAACAGAGAGCGAAGTTGAACAATTAGCATATAATGACGGCTTTGACGATGTCCGGGATTTTTTGAACTGGTTTAAGGATGATTTCCACGGTAAAATCATTCACTGGACTCGCCTGCGCTATTAAAATATGATCACACCCCGGCAAATATTTGACGCCACCAACGGCGGCCTTGATATTATCAAGTACTATTATCCCGAAGCGGACGAAAAGAAGTTTTTCAGGATGCGTGACGAACGCACGCCGTCCAGCAAAATGAAAAAGTTCGGCGACGTGTGGAAATGTACCGACTTTGGCGATGACAGCCATGCGCGCAATGCGATCGACATTTGCATGCGCGAAGAAAACCTCTCCTTTTCCCAGGCTGTTTATACGCTTGCCGGACGGTACGGCATTACGGACAATTCGATATACGAAGCCAACAGGCCTGAAATCCGGCAACGCGATGCCGAAGGCGACGAAAAGCCCGATGATTTCAATTACGAAACCAGGGAGTTTACCGAACGCGAACTGAAAATACTCGGGCCCCGCGTGACGTCCGAAACATGCAGGAAATACGGGTACCGCTCGCTGGCCTCGTACAGCGTCACTACAGCCGATAAGGAAACGGGCAAAATAAAAACGACGGTGGTAAGGAGCACGGACACCTACCCCATATTCATGCGCGAGTGTTCCTGTACCGACAGCAGGAACACTCGCCAGACATTTTACAAGGTGTACCAGCCGCTGGCTTTCGATAAAGCACACCGGTTCTTTTACAGGGGGAACAGGCCATCCAGTTATATCAACGGCTACGACGAACTGAAAGCAGCTTGTGACAAATATGAAAAGCAAAAAGCCGAAAACGACGAATTTTTTGATACCGGAAAGAAGGAAAAACGGAAATCCAGGGAAAAGTATCCCGAAGCGGTGATATGTTCCGGCGAGCGCGATGCCCTGTGCTGTGCCGCGCTGGGTTATCTTCCGCTCTGGTTCAACTCCGAATCTTCCGATCTGCCCGAAGATGAATACCGGAAAATCAGCAACATGGTCGAAATCATCTACAACATACCGGATATTGACGAAACCGGCATGCGCAAAGGCGTTGAACTTGCCATGAAATTTCTGGAAATCCGTACTGTGTGGCTGCCCGACTGGTTGAAAACATACCGCGACGCCCGCGGGAAACACCGTAAGGACTTGCGCGATTACGTGGAGCTGTGCCCGGATACCCGTTCGTTCAAAAACCTGCTTGAAACTGCCATGCCGATGCGTTTCTGGGAACAGGCACGGGTAAAGGACGACGTCCGCATGGAGATCAACTCCGAATACCTGATACACCACCTCCGGCATAACGGTTTCGGCACCATCGAAAACAAAAACGACAAAACCGGTCAGTCGTTCATACACATTGATAAAAACGTGGTGCGTGAAATTTACCCGAAGGACATTAAAAAGTACCTGCGCGGTTTTATGGAAGAACGGAACATGAGCATCAAGCTGCGCAACCTGGTCAACAACAGCAGCCGGATCAAGTCCGACCTGTTCGAACTGCTGGGCGAAATGAAACTGGACTTTACCGACTTCGATCACAGCCGCCAGTACCTTTTCTTTGAGAATGTCGCCTGGGAGGTCATGCCCGACCGCGTGGCCGAACACCGCGGACGTATCGACAAATACGTATGGCAGGAAGAAATCATCCCGTACCGGGTGAAGCGGCTCGAACCCTCGTTTACGATTACCCGCAACGCGGATGCGGACGCCGATACCTTCGATGCCGGCACGTACGGCATTGAAGTGAAAAGCGCGCGAAGCAAGTTTTTCTCATACCTGATCAATACCTCGCGGGTATACTGGCGCGAAGAAATGGAACAGCGCCTGGAAGCATACGAAGGAGACCGCGAACAGTACCGTGCCGAAAACAGATTCTCCATTGACGGCAGGCTGCTTGCCGAAGATGAACGCGACGAACAGAAACAGCACCTGATCAACAAGATTTTTGCCATTGGTTACCTGATGCACCGTTACAAGATGGTTTCGCGAAGCTGGTGCGTGTATGCCATGGACTGGAAGATGAGCGAGAACCCGGGAGACAGCAACGGACGTTCCGGAAAATCGTTTTGCTTCAAAACGCTTCGCCGCTTCATGAAGTCGGTAACTCTCCCGGGCCGAAACCCGAAACTGATCGATAACCCGCATATCTACGACCGTGTGACCGAACACACCGATTATGTGCTGATCGACGATGCCGGCAAAAACCTGGATTTCAATTTCAATTTCTTTTTTGATACCATTACCGGCGACTGGATCGTTAACCCGAAAAACAACAAATCATACGAAATACCGTTCGATCTGGCTCCGAAAATGGCCATTACCACCAATTTTACGCCCACGGCAACCGACCCCAGCACACAGGCGCGGTTGCTCTACACGGTATTTTCGGACTGGTACCACGAAAAAACCGACGAAAACGACTACCTCGAAACCCGTTCCATTCGCGATGATTTCGGCATGGAACTGCACGATAATTTATATCCGGCCGACGACTGGAACGCGGATATAAATTTCTTTGTCGATTGCCTGCAGTTTTATTTGACCACCATCGGACGGAGTATTAAAATTAACCCGCCGATGAAAAACGTACAGCAACGCACCCTGATGGCTGTGATGGGGCAACCCTTCCACGACTGGGCGCTGGTGTATTTCTCGCCCGAAGGCGGCAACATCA
>JAISCQ010000296.1 GCA_031265445.1 Bacteroidales bacterium | reverse complement strand
ATATCGATTTTTGCTTATTCTCTTTATTCAAGTGGCAACTTGGCGAAGCTATTCCGGCAAAGCCAATTGCAAATTGCCTGATGTTCCGAGCCGAATTACAAATTCGGCTCAACGGCGCGGACTTGTCGGGCGGGTAAACGGCAGACTTTCGCTTATTTGCCTTCAACTCCCGATCAAAATCAAAGAGCATTTGACGCAATCTTTCGGCTGTTTCCGGATATTCCTCAATGAGGTTGTCCTGTTCGCCTGCGTCCCCGGCCAGGTTATACAATGCGGGCGGCGTGGCGTATTTCCGTGCGGCGCCCCTGAACCCGTCCCTGCCGGGGATCATGGTCTGCCAAAAGGGATGTTCCGCATGGTATTTCCAGTTTCCCGCCCGGATTGCGTGCGGCGCGCCGCCGCCATAGAAATAGACCGCTTCATGCGGCGAAACGGCATCCTTTCCGGCTGCCAGCAACGGATAAATATTCAGGCCGTCAATCCTGTTTCCGGGCAGTTTCCCTCCGGCGACATGCGCAAATGTGGGCAGGAAGTCGATAGCGGCGACGGCTTCCGAACAGACGCTTCCGGGAGGGATGACCCGGGGCCACGTCATCAGGCAAAACACCCTTTGTCCTCCTTCGAACGTATTGCCCTTGCCCAGGGCGAGCGGATCGGCCGATCCTCCGTGATTGCCCATTTGCAGCCACGGCCCGTTGTCCGACGTGTAGATCACCAGCGTATTACCGGCAATCCCGCTTTCATCGAGCGCCCTGTATATCTCGCCTATCGACCAGTCAATCTCCATGATGACATCGCCGTACATGCCCTGGTGCGACTTGCCTTTGAACCTGTCCGACACGGCCAGCGGCACGTGCGGCATGCTATGGGCAAAATAAAGGAAGAACGGTTCATCTTTCTTGCGCCTGATATACGACACGGCATATTCGGTATAGCGCGCCGTCAGGTTTTCCAGCGCAGGATTGTATTCCAGCGCCTCGTTGCCCCGCAGGAGCGGGAGATCGGGATATTCCGCCCTGTCCGTGTTGTTCGGGACATACAGCCCGGGATAGTCAAGCGGGATCATATCATGGGAATACGGGAGACCGAAAAACTCATCGAAGCCGTGTTGTAGCGGGAGCGCCGGTTCCAGGTGGCCTAAATGCCATTTGCCCACGCAGGCGGTAGCATATCCACATTCCCGCAGTATTTCGGCAATGGTTGCCTCTTCGGGATTGATCCCGCGCCGGGCATCGGGGAATAATACCTGATCCATGCCGATTCGCGCGGGATAGCATCCGGTAAGCAGGGCGGCCCTTGAGGGCGTCGAAAGCCCCGATGCGGCATAAAAGTCGGTAAACTTCATCCCTTCCTTAGCCATGCGGTCGGCGTTGGGCGTCTTAAACCCATGTGCGCCGTAACACCCGACGTCCGCATAACCCTGGTCGTCGGCCAGGATGACGATGATATTCGGCCTTTCGGGAGCGCCCTGTCCGGCTGCACAGGCGGCCATACATGACATGGCGCCGGTAAACGCGATTGATCTGTTTTTCATTTTCGGCGTTACTTATCCAGTTCGGCGCCAGTGTCGCCCTGCTGCTGCATCCATTTTCCGAGTTCGGCTTTCATTGCGGCTATTCTTTCGGCATGCTTCCTGTCGCCGGCAAGGTTCGCCAGTTCCCACGGGTCGGTTTCCAAATCATAAAATTCAACGGCAGGCCGGGTCGTAAACCGGTTGACGATTTCCCGGGCGACGCCGCCGGCTTTGGCGCTTTCCGTCCAGCTTGCCCATACCTGTTCCTTGTCGTTCACGTTCATCATGTGTTTTTCGAAATAGGGAACTTCGGGCGTCAGGTTCAGGATCAACTTGTAGCGTTTGTCCTGGATGCTGCGGATGGGATAGGAGTCGCCTTCCGGGATGTTGTTGTGGATGCCGTAAGCCCACTGCCGGTGTTCCCGCTTTCCGTCGAAGAGCACGGGCAGGTAGCTCCGTCCGTCGATTCCGTCGGCGGGAGCGCCGCCTGCAAGTTCGAGCAGTGTCGGCAGAACGTCTTCGTACTGCACGATTGCGCCGGTTACCGTTCCGGCTTTGATTTTCTCCGGATAACGCACCGCCAGCGCGCTGTGCTGGCCGAAATAATAACACGTCCATTTGCCGAAGGGGAACTGCGGGCCCTGTTCGCCGAGAAACATCACGAGCGTCCGGTCTAACTGGCCGGTTTCTTCGAGCGTTTTGAGCACGGCGCCGACCTGTTCGTCCAGTGCGCCGACTTCGGCCAGGAAGTCGCGGTATAGCCGGCGCGTTTCCGAATTGTCAACCAGGTTGGGCGGCAGGATGATTTTGTCCGCGTCAATCCGG
The DNA here is from genome assembly GCA_031265445.1 of Bacteroidales bacterium. Classification (GTDB taxonomy): domain Bacteria; phylum Bacteroidota; class Bacteroidia; order Bacteroidales; family UBA4181; genus JAIRLS01. The sequence goes on along the minus strand of JAISCQ010000296.1, from coordinate 20,553 downwards.
CTGCGGTCGCCTTCCGTCCACGGGATGTGCGGATTGGTGCTGCAAACAAACAGGCAATAGGGCTGGTCGCTGCTCGTGATAAATTCTTTGATTCCGGCAGTGGTATAGTTTGCCGACGGATAAACGCAGTCCGCTTCAAAACCGGGCACTTCTTCGAACTCATAAACCCGGTGGGGCAGCGTATGCCTTTTCCCCGTCCGCCCGACGCGATAACCCGCTTCCGGAAGGTAAGCCGTGATGCTTTGGATATTGGGGAATGAACTTTTGTGGTTGCGGAACGAGCCGTGCCGTACGGGATACAGTCCCGTGTACAGCGAAGCCCTGATCGGTACGCTCATGGCGCACGAGGCGAAATTGTTCGTGAACCGCAGGCCTTCCCGCGCAATCCGGTCGATGTTGGGCGTCGGGATGTTTACGCCGCCGTAGCAGCCTAATTCGTTCGTGGCAAGGTCGTCGGCCATAATAACTACTACATTCGGCTTTTCTGCCGCCATGCCTGTCAGTGACAGCGACAGCAGGCAGGGCGCTATTCCTGTTATTCGTTTCATTCGTTTATATTTTTAAAAGTGTGATGACGGTACGTTGTTGACATCTGCTTATATTAAAATGTTACTTTCATCCATGTATTGGAAGCATCCATATCTCCATGAATTAAAAATTCGGTATAGCCTGCATGTTCGCTTGCATCGTTAGAGAGGCCGGCGCCTATCCGTGCTGTTTTGCTTAACCCGCCCAGGATGTTTTTCGGTATAGTTATATATAAATCATAACCTGTATCCGAAGGGGATGCGGTTACACTGACAGCTGATGCCGGTTGTTCTGCCCATCCGCCGGACTGCCCTTCCCAAAAAGAGAGCGCGCCCGTATCGGAACACCATAGTTTATAAATCCCTTTATCCGGTTTTTGGAGAGAGGCATTTTGGCTGTCAATCAACAGATATATACCATCGCCTTTCTGTGTCCCGGCAGGACTTCGGAAGGGGGTGGGGTCAGACACTTTGCCGTGTATATAGAGGTTAGCGCCATCAGCGCCCAATCCGACCCGCAGGTTTGCGGCCGCCTTAGCGCCCACAAAAATCGGATAGTCTGTAATGTCCTTTTGGTTTACTGTAATGTCGGAGAGAATACGCCCTTTTATGATGGTCGGGCTGGCCACGTCCGCAAGTCTTACCTGCCCGACGGCAACAATCGTTTTTTCATCCCACAAAGCGATGGAATTCCACATGGATTGCTGATTGTTATTCAGAGGGAATGGCTGTGTGGTACGATCGAAATTACGTGCTGTTTTGTCTCCAATGACGACCTGCATAATTTGAGACCTGACAACCGCCGGCCGGCCGCCTTGGGTCGATTGATAGGAAAGTACCGTTTCTCCTGTCGACAGTACCAGCAAATACGGCGCTCCCAGAACTACAGTATCTACCAGCGGTTCTTTCAGGCTGTAATCTCTACCGGGCGAATCTCCCAAAACCGGCGCCGACCAGTTATCATCTATGGTTGTTCTTACCGTATAAGGCCTGAAACTCCCTGTTTTATTGTCCTCAATAGCCACCACAATCTCGTTTCCCACTACTCTCGGCACCGGCATCCCGTCCCGGCAATTTTTCCTGAATGATACCGTCCTGAAATCGCCCCATGTTTGGCCGTTATCATACGAACTGATAACGGAAATCTCCTGTTCTCTCGAATGGGTGTAGGGCTTTTCATTGGCAAAATAAATCTGGACTTCGCCGCCGGGCAACTGAAGGAAAGCCGGTTCCCAGCAGCCGTCAATAAAACGTGGTTCACCTTCATATAACACTTGTATGTCGCTCCATGTAGCGCCATTATCGGTGCTTCTGCGCAATGCAATAGCATAAGGAGTTACTTCCATCGTATGAGGCCTGAAATTAGCGGCTACCAGTATGTCCCCATTCTGTAGTTGAATTATTTCCGGATTATACATGCCGACCAAAGCGGTTAATCCATTGTTTGGATTTGTGGTGCGGAACCAGGGGAAAAGAATCGTCGGGGCGCTCCATGTCCTGCCTTCATCGTAGCTTCTTATCATTACAGTATTTCCGCAAACTGCAATCCGGTTGTGAACAGCCCAGTCTTCATATACAAAAGCAATCGAATGGTCGGCAAGCCGCAGGAGGCGGGCATATCCACCCATGGGCGCCAGACTTTCCATAGTGCTGTAATCCCAGGCAATCCGGATTCCATCCACAGGTTCTCTTTTTTTATAAAACTCCCTTATACCGTTAAAGTCGCTGAATAACTTATCAAGCCCGCTATTCAAGTTATTACCCGGCTTCACAGGATAATCCCATAAACCCGGTTTACTTAGGTAAGCCGATATTCCTTTTGGTTGTGCATTTACAACTCCCCCCGAAGCCATGAAAAACAGCGTATATACGATACACAGTATTTCAATTGTGACCTTTTGCATACGTGCAAAAGGATTTTTAAATATTCTATTCATACTGTTCAGGTTCTAAATTTTAAAATTCAACTATAATACTTTTGATTACAAGCAGCAATTGCAAATTGCCTGATGTTCCGAGCCGAATTGCAAATTCGGCTCAACGGCGCTCATGTACCGCTTGTCGGGGTCTCCGGACCACAAATTTCACAAATTTTCACTCATGTCCTCTTGAGGTCTCGCTCATGTCCTCTTGAGGTCTCACCCATGTCCTCTTGAGGTCTCACTCGAATCCTCTTGAGGTCTCACTCATGTCCTCTTGAGATCTCACTCGAATCCTCTTGAGGTTTCACTCATATCCTCTTGAGATCTCACTCGAATCCTCTTGAGGTCTCACTCATATCCTCTTGAGGTCTTGCCTAAAACCTCTCCCGGAATTCTCCGATAATTTTTGTTTTCCTCTATATCACTTGGATTAGAAGAATCTGCTCCGGTTAACCCCAACTGGAAGGTTAACCCGATGAGAAGTAAAAAAACTTTCTTCATGCGTTATATTTTTACAAGTGTGATGATGGTATATGAATATTTCGGAAACGTGTATTTCGCATTTTTACGGGGCAGGCTGATCTGCGATGTTTTCGGAACAACGTTCAGCATGTTCCTGTCTGTATTGGTTTCGTTCAGGTCGCAGCCTCCGATCGTCCATACTTGCGCTTTCCCTTTATAGCGGAAATTTTCAATGCTGAGAACGGCTTCCCGGGGCTGATCGGAAAGGTTTGCCACATAAAGCGAAAGCGTATCCCCCGAATCATTCATTTTGGCGGTAATGTCCACCACATGTTCATCGCTGCTGCCGGTCTCCATCACATTCGGAAGCCAGTTCGAGATCATCGCCCCGTCAATATAAGCCGACGGCATCAGCCAGATCGCATGGGAATTGTAGTGGATACGTCCCTGATCCCACATGTAATGCAGTCCGTGAGGCTGGAAAGTATTCGCCGTACCCAGCATTTTGAAGTGATCGCCGTAGCGTTGCAGTTTGTTCCAGTTGTGGGCATGAGCCAGTCCCCGGTTCCAGTCGCAACGGCTCCCGTTCTCTTCCATCGGATGGAGGTTAAGCTTGAAGCCCGGAAAGTCTTTCGCCAGTTCTTCCTGCAGGTCGATACCCATTTCGTGCGTAAATCCGGGATCGCCGGCGAATCCGAGCCAGCCGCCATAATGAGGGTCCCAGGCCAGCCTGTCGCCTTTTCCCTGTTCAATGAACCATTGAACCATTTCGGACGTCCATCCATACTCTTTCGTTTCACGCGCGTAATTTTTCAGATCGGTACCAATATTAAGGGACGTCACAATCGACATTCCGGGGTCGGCTTCCCAGGCGGCAAGGGCGAACTTCTTCATGCACTCCAGATATCCGCGGGTCATGATACGTTCGTTATCAACCTGTATATATTTGAGGCGATAAGGCGCCGGATGACCGTGCTCGGCGCGGAGAGCGCCCCATTTCGAAGAAACCGGCCCGTTTACATATTCCACGAAATCACGAATATCTTCCGATGTCTCGTCCATGCTCATCCCGATCATACATTCCGCTCCAAGCGCTTCCGCAAGCTGGAGCATTTCGATAAACGCGAAACTGTGCGTTGCATAGGGGCTGAATCCGCTCCGGTAGGTGATGCGCCGTTCGTCGACCGGCCCCAGCATTTTTTTCCAGCGGTAGTGATAGGTGTCTGCGCCCACGTCCACCATCGAACCGTTATAACGGATAGCCGTTATCCCCTGCTTTTTCAGCGCGTCAATAAACGTTTTGCGCAGGGGATACCCCATTACCCGTCCCCATTCGCCCGGTTGCAGAAAAGCGTAGCCGAGTTCGATCTGCCCCGGACTTTTAAGCGAAATGCCGAAAGAGCCTTCCAGCGCTTCGCTCTCGGGGGATAGCTCAAATTCCAGCTTTTCATAATCGCCGCCGCCTTTGACCCGGTATGGTTTTTCAGCTAAAACATTCCCTTTTTCGTCACGAAGCGATACGTAAACGGTGGTTGGCTGGTCCGTTTTTATCCGGATGATGCCGTCATACGGTTTCCCTGCCTCAAACCGGATTCCCATCCGGTAAAGCCCGTGATTGGTGATTCCCACTTCGCCGGCGCCGCCTGCAAACGTGATGCGCTGTGTCTGACGTCCCATATAGGCCTGCCCGTCGCGGATCAGCCGGTAATCATACTGGGGGTTGCCGTTCGTCAGTTTCGACCAGAACTTGCTGATCTGTTCATTCCCGTTGATGCGTTCAAGCATGGTCTCCCGGACATTTCCGGGAAGCGAGTCAAACGGCAGAAAACGGGTATGGAAAGTATAGCCGGAGATCACATGAGGCTCGTTGAATTTATTTGCATTATAAATGCTCCTGCTATGGAAATCATATTTTTCCGTCAGGTTATTCCAGTTCACCCGGTTGTAAACGTTCGATTGAGTGATCAGGTGCGGAATACGCCTCTCATCAAGCATCACGTATATTTTTGAATAATCCGCCCTGTCGAGATTCAGGAAATCGGTTTCCACATTTTCTTCAAAAGCTTCGCCGTGGAGGAGCTGACTGAATACTCCTCCATTCGTCTGGTTATTGATGTCTTCAATATTGGTGCCGTTGAACAGCCTCGATGCGGTCGCTATCTTTTTCGAGGCGTCCACATTTAACTGTACGGGCGCATTTTGTGCGACAGCAACGGATACAAGCCCGGCTACCGCCACAGTTGTTAAAAACTTCTTCATTGTTGCCATTCTTTAAATTTTACTGGGATAAAAACGTTCTTCTTGTTGATTGAAAAATTATTTCGTGCGATTGGTTCATTTCAACTGTTTAACCAGCTCTTTCTGGATTTGTTCCAGGGTTTTGCCTTTGGTTTCGGGCAATTTCCATGCGAAGATGAAACTGCCGGCCACAGCAAGGGCATAGAATCCGAAAATATATGAAGCATCCCGGAAATTGCCGCTTTCGTTGACAAAAACAGGAAAAATCCATGTCAGTGCGGAACACCAGACCCAGTGGGTCATACTGCCAAGCACCTGTCCTTTGGCGCGGACGCCGGTGGGAAAGACTTCCGCGATCAGCACCCATATAACAGCGCCCAGCGAAATAGCGAACGACGCAATGAAGCCCATCAGCGAAATCAGCAGTACAAGTCCCGAACCGGATAAATCGTTCAGCCAGAACAGGCGGGTCACCGACGCCAGCGACACAAACATGCATACCGCTCCAATGTATATCAGTTTTTTACGCCCAAGCAGGTCGATCAATACCATGCCCAACATGGTAAATACAAGATTGGTCACGCCGATCAGGATCGCATTGAGCATTTTGTCTTCGCCGAATCCGGCAATCTCAAAAATACGGGGCGCATAGTAATTAATGGTATTGATTCCCGACAGTTGATTGAAAGTCGCAATGAGAAAAGCAAACAGCACAGGTTTCATGTATTTCCTGCGGAAGAGCGGTTCATTGGAAACGTCGGCTGTAAGCGAAGCCCGTATATTGGCTACTTCGCCCGATGCGTCGGGTTCTCCGGTGGCTTCAAACACACGATACGCGTCCTGTTCGCGTCCCTGCCTGATGAGCCAGCGCGGCGACTCGGGAATGGTGTACAGCAGGACGGCAAACAGCGTCGACGGTACGGCCATCACGCCGATCATCCATTGCCAGTCGTTGTCGACGCCTTTGATCAGATAGTTTGATACGTAAGCCAGCACGATGCCCAGCACGATGTTGAACTGGAAAAAGGCGACAAAGCGTCCGCGCCAGTTCGATGGCGATATTTCGGCGATGTACATGGGGCCTGCCACCGAAGAAGCGCCTACGGCCAAACCGCCGATAAAGCGGAAAAACAGGAATGAATGCCAGTTCAGTATCAGCGAACAGCCCAATGCCGAAACAATGTACATCAGTGCGATTGTTTTCAACGACAGCAGCCTGCCGAATTTCTCAACAGGCCGGGTTGAACACAATGCGCCGATACATGTGCCGATCAGTGCGACAGCCATGGTAAAACCGTGCCAGAAGCCGCTTAATCCGTAAATTTGCTGGATGGCCTCTTCGGCGCCCGAAATCACCGCCGTATCGAATCCGAAAAGCAATCCGCCCAGCGAGGCGACGAAAGCGATGTAAAACATGAATCTTTTCATACTGTTTTTGTTAAAATTATTTTCAATTTTCCTTAAAGTCCAAACTCGATACGGTTGATGACATGCTCCTGATAACATTCGTCCAGTTCCACAAAATACCCGCTCCATCCCCATACCCGCACAATCAGGTTGCGGTGGTTTTCGGGATGCGCTTTGGCATCCAGCAATTGCTCCCGGCTTACCGTGTTCAACTGCAACTGATGCCCGCCCAGCGCAATGTAAATCTGCACCAGATGCGCCAGTTTCCCGATATTCTCGCTGTTTTTAAACATAGACCGGTCAAATTCCAGCGTTAGCGGGCCGCCATTGATGACCCTGCGCAGATCGGGCTTTGTGAACGACCTGATCACGGAAAGAGGCCCTTTCTGGCGGATAAACAGGCTGGGCGAGTAGTTGGCCGGAATGACCTCGCCGGCCATCCGTCCGTCGGGCGTTGCGCCCAGACCTTTGGCATGCCATACGTAATACATGGCTGTTCCCGTTCCTGCACGGTATATGCCGCCGCGCTCATTGACATATTCCTGCAACACCGCGTCGAACCTGTTCAACAGGTCGACCGCAATAGCGTCCGCATAGTCGTTGTCCTGCCCCATTTTCGGCGCTTCGTTTCTCAGTTTCTCTTTTATCTCGGCATAGCCGGAAAAATTGTTCGCCAATGCGTCGATTAACGCTTCGTAAGTGATTTCCTGCTCTTCAAAGAAGTATTTTTTGATGGCGGCGAGCGAATCCACAGCCGTAGCGATACCTGTTCCGTGTATGCCGTAATTGTTGTATTTCGCTCCGGCGGAAATATCCCTGCCGCGTTCTACCGTGCCGTCCATCAGCAGCGACATCACCGGAGCAGGCGCCATCCACAGATGACGGTGCTTGCGGTGAATCGCGTCCATCTGCGTCCTGATCTCATCTTCCGTCAGCTTCATGAAATCGTCGAATGTGGCGCAATGCTTCAGGTCTTTCGTGCGGTTGCGCACACATTCGGCCAGCGATACAGCGTCAATATTGGGAATATCCATGGCCACCTTCGGGATGATAAATTCCCAGCAAGCCGCTACGACATAATCATGCGCATCTTCCCTTGAATAGCCTTTCGCAACCAGTCCGGGTATTACTACATCGTCGTTGCTGTACTGCGGAAAGCCCAGCCCTATTTTGGTCAGTTCCGAACCCAGCGCAAACACTTCCAGCGGCGTATCCCTGTCCACGCGGATGTTGATTTTCGGATCAATCAGATTCAGTTCATAGCTGGCTTTCAGGCACAGTTCCGACAAGTCGTTAAACAGGTACGTGCCCGTGATGCTCCGTCCCCCCAACACCATGCTTTGCCCGTTGTCTCCCTGCTGCATCCCCGGATAGAGATCGCTGTCCCTGTTACAGGCAAGGAAAAATTCTTCCAGCAGTTCCAAGGCGGTTTCTTCGGTCAGACGGCCGCTTTCGATGTCTTTTCTATAATAAGGATACATGTATTGATCGAAACGTCCCAGCGTGTTGTGGTAATTACCCGACGCCCAGAGCGTAAAATGCAATATCCGCAACAGTTGGAGGGCTTCGCGGAAAGTCGCGGCCCCGTCGGTTTTGACGGCGCGCAGGGTAGCGGCTATTTCTTCTTCACCCCTCGACAAAGCGTATTGCTCATATTTTTCAACCAACGATTGGATTGCTTCAACAGATTGCAGCAAAGCCTGCAAAAACGCTACTGCCTCCGCATCATTGGCAGGATCGGCAATCCGCGCCGTGATCTCGGCCTTGCGGGCTTCCAGTCCTTTTTCCAGTGTAGTGGCGTAATCCGGAGAAATGTTGCACACATACCCTCTTTCGTGCAGATAGTACCTGCTTTTAATTTCGGCCCATTCCTGCTCCGTAAACAGGTCGGGAATGTCCGCAACGGTGCGCGTCAGCACAATCCGTTCTCCCGGAAGGATTACCGGCTGTTCCCTGTCAAAAACCGCCGCAAGGTTCCGCGCTGCTCTCTCAACGGGCGAAAGGTTTTCCCTGCGGTATATTTCATTGAGCTGACGGATGCCCAAATGTTCCGATGAGCGACGATACATGTGATGCTTCCTGTCCATGATAAACGCTCTCAATTCTTTAATTCTCTGATTCATGTCCGATTAAATTAAATTACCGATTCAAATTTCACGATTTCAAATGGAGGATTATTGTAATACGACAGATGGAATCTGATGTTTTTCAAATATATCCGTAATATATGGAGGCTGGGCGGGATCGAACGGAGGGTGATACTCCCGCCCGACCATCGGGTATTTGGCGCCCGCAAGTTTATTGTAGCGCATCAATTCTACCCTTTGCAGCGACTTTGCTCCCTTGAGCGCAGACACTACCGCCTGCATGTTGCTGGCGTCATCATTCACGCCCGGAATGAGCGGGATACGCACCACAAAAGTTTTCCCCGATGTACACAGGTAATCCAGGTTTTTTAGAATCCGGCGATTGTCTACCCCGGTATACTGCCTGTGCTTTGCCGAATCCATCAGTTTCACGTCCATTAACACGAGGTCAACCAGATCGACAATGATACGGAAAGTTTCCGATGGCGCATATCCGCTGGTTTCTACCGCACGATGCAGCGAAGCGGTCTGCTGCAAAAATTCTTCCGCAAAGCGGGGTTGTGCCAGGGGTTCGCCGCCCGACAGGGTGATTCCGCCGCCGCACATTTCAAAGATATCGCGATTGCGGAGAATCTTTTCGGCAATGTCTGCGGCATCAACCGTATAGCCGCACAACATTCTCCCCGTTTTTTTCTCCATATATTGAGGTTCAAAGGAGATGCCTTCCGGGTTGTGACACCACGCACAACGCAAGGGGCAACCCTTCAGGAAGATTACCGTCCGTATGCCGGGGCCGTCATTTACGCCAAATTCCTCAATACTGAATATGATCCCCCTGTTCATGCCGCTTTTTAATTTTGAATACCAAATTTATACACGCACTCCTGTCGATATGTTTCGCCGGGATGCAGCACGGAAGACGGGAACTGCGGCTGATTCGGACTGTCCGGAAAATGCTGCGTCTCCAGCGCGAAGGCCGTCCTGAAATGATAGGGTTTCCCGCCTTTTCCAAGGGTAGAGCCATCGAAAAAATTCCCGCCGTAGAACTGTATTCCCGGCTGGCTTGTCCACACCTCGACCGTTCGTCCTGAAACGGGCTCATACACCGAAGCGGCAAATTCCGTTTCCGCGGCGGTTGCGCGGTTCAACACCCAATTGTGATCGTATCCGTGCGCCGGCAGCAATTGCGTATCCTCCTGTCCCAGACGCTCGCCGATAGCGGTTGGGATTCTGAAATCCATCGGGGTGCCTTCTACGGACGCTATGCCCGTCGGGATCAGCGACGCATCAACGGGAAGAAAACTGTCCGCATTGATCTGCAATACATGTTCGCTGATCGCGCCCGTCCCTTCTCCCGCCAGGTTAAAGAACGAATGATGCGTCAGGTTGACTGCGGTGGTTCGGTCGGTTGTCGCCTCATAAACGATGTGCCATTCGTTGTTGTCGTTCAGGCGATATGTCATTCGCGTCTGCAAATTGCCGGGATAGCCTTCTTCTCCGTCCTCGGAATGATACGAAAAAATTAATGTTTGCGCATCGGGCTGCTCTACATCCCACGCCACCATGTCAAAACCCTTATTTCCACCATGTAAACTGCTGGGTGCGTCATTCAACGGCAAGCGATATTCCACTCCGTCCAGTTGGAAACGGCCTTTGGCAATACGGTTGCCAAACCGTCCGATGGCAGCCCCTAAAAAGCGTTCGCCTTTGAAGTGTACATATTCTTCCAGCGTGTCGTGCCCCAACACAATATCCGCTAATTGCCCCTTCCTGTCCGGCGCCCATAAGGATACCACCCGCGCCCCGAAATTGGTTACACTCATTTCATAGCCATTCCCGTTGCGCAAAAGGAACAAATCGGTCTTTTTACCGTCTATTTCTCCTTGAAAAGCCGAACGATTAATTTTTGACTGTATAATTTTCACGTAATGAAATATTTACTCTAATTATTTGCGACAAAAAAACATATCAGTATATACCGGTATTATTTCTTAGATAAAATTCCGCTTTACATTTGAACTTTTTCCTTTTTCCAATACCGTTTGAGACTGGCGACAAAGGTATGATCAGGAAAAGTGTTGTGCAAATTTTCTCTGTTAAAAAAAGTTAAATTTCTATTAAAAATCCATACCGGTTCATACCGGTATGGATTTCAGATAAAAAAATATTTTTGCCTGTTGGAAATATCATTTCATTTTGTATATTTGTTATTTTATATCATGAAGGAGAAAGCAAGTAAATATAAACAGATTGTAAACCATGTTCTTTCGGGAATCATGGATAAAAAATATAAAAATGGCGATAAAATACCGTCAATCAATGAATTTTGTGAGCGTTACCATTTATCTCGCGATACGGTTTTCTCCGGCATCAAGGAACTAAAATCAAAAGGCATCATTGATTCTGCTCCCGGTATCGGATATTATGTCGTCAGTACGAGAATATCGTTTGAACGGAATATCTTTTTACTGTTCAATGAATTCAATGAATTTAAGGAAGATCTGTATAAGTCATTCATCAAAGCCGTTGGAAAAACGGCTACTGTTGATTTATTTTTTCACAATTACAACCGGAGAGTATTTGAATCATTGATCAGCGAAGCCAATGGTAAATACACTACCTATGTTGTCATGTCCGGGAAATTTGGGGGAATTGCTCCCCTGTTAGAGCGTTTGTCGGGACGGGTGTTTTTGCTGGATCATTTTCATCCCGAACTAAAGGGAAAGTATTCTTCTGTGTTTCAGAATTTTGAAAAAGACACCTATCAGGCCCTGGTTACAGGCATCAAATATTTTGAAAAATATCGACGTATCATCATGGTACAGAAGGAGGAAAAAGAGCCTCAGGAACGATATGACGGCTTATGCGCCTTTTGCAGGGAATATGCTTTTGAACATCGATATGTGGGAACAGTTAAAAACAAAGAAATCAAGCCCGGAGATGTATTTATGGTGGTCAAAGACAGAGACCTGGTCGACCTTCTCAAATTATCCCGCAAACAACATCTTAAACCGGGTAAAGATTTCGGTATCATTTCTTATAATGATACGCCCCTGAAAGAAATACTGTACGGAGGTATTACAACGCTTTCTACCGATTTCAAACTGATGGGACAAACCCTTGCCACACTGATCAATACCAAAGCCGTCGAAACCATTGAAAATCCCTGCCGGCTGATTATCCGAAAATCTTTGTAGCAATTGAAATAAATTTGTGTATCATCAAACAGATATGAATCATCCAATCAACAATAAAACGGTTACCCAAAATCTTTGCGGATTAGCGAGTTTGCCAGTCGGTTTTGTGGGGATATTACTCATCCTTTTATCATTTTTCGCCTGTAAGGAAGAAAAACCCTTACCGCCTGTAGTGGAAATCGAACCTGCAAAGATGGATAACATCGAGATATATGGCGAATATGCAGGTATGATCCGGGCAATGCGCCATGTGGAAGTACATGCCCGAGTGGAGGGTTTCCTCGAGCGCATGACCTTTGATGAAGGGAAAAGAGTGGAAAGAAACGAACCGCTTTTCTACATCAACGATCAGTTATACAGGGCAAGAGTGGAAAAAGCCCGGGCACAACTGAAAAAGGACGAGGCACAGGAAGCCAAAGCACAACGCGATGTGGAACGCTTGCGGCCGCTCTACCAGCAAAATGCTGCCAGCCAGCTCGACCTTGATAATGCCGAGGCAGCCTACGACATGGCTAAGGCCAATGTTGCCATGAGCAGCGCCGATCTCCGGCAAGCCGAGCTTGAACAGGGGTATACAGTGGTTCGTTCGCCATTATCCGGCTACATCAGCGAACGGTATGCGGACATCGGCTCGCTGGTGGGAAATTCTAATAATTCGCTATTGGCCACGGTGGTGAAGCGCGATACCGTGTTTGTCGACTTCAAGCTCACATCGCTTGACTACCTGCGCAGCCAGCGACGCAACGTACACCTTGGCGAACAGGATACTACCCGTTCATGGCAACCCGCAGTGGAAGTGACTTTGGCCGACAATAGCCGGTACAACGAAAAAGGGATCGTTGATTTTGCTTCGCCGCAGGTAGATCCCAAAACCGGGACGTTCGGCGTACGGGCTATACTCTCCAATCCTAACCAGGTACTGCTTCCCGGACAATTTACGCGCGTAAAATTATTGCTCGATGTGCTCGAAAATGTGGTAGTAGTTCCGCGTAAAGCGATTTCCATCGAAAAGGGCGGCGCTTTCATTTTTGTGGTACGACCGGACAGCATTGTCGAAAAACGTTATGTGGAAACAGGTTACGAGCAGGATAACCGCATTGTGGTAACGCGTGGACTGTTGACCAACGAGAACATTGTGACAGAAGGTTACCAGAAGTTACAACAACGGCAATTGGTAATTCCGCGAACGCATGAAGAAGAGGAACTCAGAAGGGCGCAGGAAACCCATCCATCGGTAAAGGAGGATGATCAATGAAAATAGGCGCTTTTATCGATCGACCGGTGTTTTCCACCGTTATCTCGGCGCTGATTGTCATCATCGGTATCATCGGTTTGCTCATGCTGCCTGTTGAGCAGTATCCGCAAATCACACCGCCGATTGTCAAGGTCAGCGCGTCGTACTCAGGGGCAAACGCCTCTACCGTGTCGCAGGCTGTGGCAACTCCCATCGAGCAGCAGCTTAACGGTACGCCGGGCATGATTTATATGGAGTCGAGCAGCAACAATTCGGGCGGACTATCCATCACGATCGCTTTCGATGTGAGCACCAATCCCGAACTTGCCGCAGTGGATGTCCAGAACCGGGTGAAGCTGGCCGAACCGCGCCTGCCCGCCGAAGTGCTCCAAAGCGGTATCACGGTAGAAAAACAGGCCGCCAACCAGTTGATGACCATTGCGTTAATATCTGTCGACCCGAAATTTGATGAAATCTATTTGAGCAATTATGCCACCATCAATGTGTTGGATGTGCTGCGGCGTATCCCGGGCGTAGGGCGTGTCTCCAATGTGGGTAGCCGTTACTACGGCATGCAAATCTGGGTGTACCCCGACCGCATGGCAAGCTTTGGACTTACCGTTAAGGATTTGCAGGATGCTCTCAAAGATCAGAATCGTGAATCGGCTGCCGGAGCATTCGGTAAACCGCCTGTTACGCACATTGACGTGGCTACGCCTATCACGGCGCGTGGGCGGTTGTCTACTGTTGCAGAATTTGAAGACATCGTTATCAAAGCCAACAATGACGGTTCGCTCATACGTATGCGTGATGTAGCAAGGGTTTCGCTCGAAGCGCAGTCGTACAATACGGAAAGCGGCCTCAATGGTAAGAATGCTGCCATATTGAGTATCTATACCTTACCGGGAGCCAATGCCATAGAGGTAGCCGATGAAATCCGGACAGCCATGGACAACATCCAAAAGGATTTCCCTGAAGGGATGGATTTCCTTGTACCGTTTGATATGACGCAATACATTTCCGAGTCTATCCACGAAGTATACAAAACGCTGTTCGAAGCGTTATTTCTGGTAATCCTGGTAGTTTTCCTGTCATTGCAAAACTGGCGGGCATCCATCATTCCTATCGTTGCTGTGCCTATTTCGCTCATCGGTACGTTTGGATTCATGCTCGTCATGGGATTTTCGCTCAATATGCTTACCCTTTTGGGGTTGGTGCTTGCCATCGGCATCGTAGTCGATGATGCGATTGTTGTGGTCGAAAATGTTGAACGCATCATGGAAGAGAAACATCTCGGGCCAAGGGAAGCGACACATCTGGCCATGAAGCAGTTAACCGGCGCAATAATTGCGACTTCCCTGGTATTGGTTGCCGTATTCGTTCCTGTGAGTTTCCTCGAAGGCATCACCGGCTCGCTCTACCGGCAATTTTCAATCACCATCGCCGTGTCGGTACTCATTTCCACCGTAGTAGCCCTTACATTGAGTCCCGCCATGTGTGCCGTCATCCTGAGGCCGACCAATAAACGGAAAAAGAAACATATCGTATTCCGCAAAATCAATTACTGGCTCGCTGTGGGCAACAAGTGGTACGCCAACATACTCCTGCGGGTTATCAACCGTCCGCGGCGCGTCATGGCAGCCTTTGGCATGGTGCTGGTATTGATTTTCGTACTCCACCGCTTTATTCCCACCGGTTTTATCCCGCAGGAAGATCAGGGATATTTCACAGTTGAACTGGAAATGCCCGAAGGTACAACGCTTGAACGTATCCGAACAGTGACCAACCGCGCGATTGCCTGGCTCGATCGTCACGAAACCGTGAAATACGTGCAGAATGTTACCGGCTCAAGTCCGCGCGTGGGCACAAATCAAGGGCGCGCCACACTTACCGTGATCCTGAAACCGTGGAACGAGCGCAATAAAAGTATTGACGAAGTAATTCGCGATGCCCGGGAAGAGTTTTATCATTATCCCGAAATACGCGCCTTTATCAGTCGTCCTGCCGCCATCCCCGGATTAGGCGAAGCCGGAGGCGTGGAGATGAAACTTCAGGCACGATCCGGCGCCGGCTGGGACGATCTTGTGGCCGCTTCCGATTCGTTTATCCGCCTTGCAAACCGAACCAGGCAGATTGCCAATGCATCATCGTCGCTCCAGTCCGAAATTCCGCAATTGTATTTTGATGTCGACCGCGACCAGGCCAAGCTACTGGGAATACCGGTGGCCGACATTTTCTCCACCATGCAGGCTTATCTCGGATCGGTGTATGTAAACGATTTCAATATGTTCAACAGGATTTACCGTGTGTACATTCAGGCCGACGAGTCGTACCGCGCTACAACCGACAATTTCAACCTCTTTTTTGTCAGGACATCAAACGGCAGCATGGTTCCGCTTACCACATTGGGAACACTTGAATATACCACCGGTCCGGGCAACATTAACCGGTTCAATATGTATACTTCGGCTCCTGTACAGGTGACGCCCGCAGCCGGTTACAGTTCGGGACAAACGATGGCGGTTATTGAGAACATTGTGCGTAAACAATTGCCGCCCGACATCGGTTTGGCATGGAGCGGATTATCGTTCCAGGAACAGAAAGCGAGCGGACAGGCAGGCATTGTGTTCGGGCTTGTGTTCCTGTTTGTATTCCTGTTCCTTGCCGCACAGTATGAGAGTTGGAGCGTACCGGTGGCCGTGTTGCTTTCGCTTCCTGTTGCTGCGTTGGGCGCTTATCTCGGCATTTGGGCGTTGGGGCTGGACAACGATATTTATTTCCAGATCGGGCTGGTGACCCTGATCGGGCTGGCCGCCAAAAATGCGATCCTGATTGTGGAATTCGCCAAAGTGCAGACCGACGCCGGCATGCAACCCATACATGCCGCCATACAAGCCGCCAAACTCCGGTTTCGCCCCATATTGATGACATCGCTGGCCTTTGTGCTGGGAATGTTGCCCATGGTGCTTGCCGGCGGCCCGGGTTCGGCCAGCCGCCACTCCATCGGTACGGGCGTATTCTTCGGGATGATCGCTGCCATCATCTTCGGGATGATCCTGGTTCCGTTCTTTTTTGTGATGGTTTACCGTTTTAAGGAGCATTTCAGGATTCCGGAAATCAAATGGCCAGGATGGAAACGTGGGATAGAAGATTAATCGCAAACCAATGAACCGATTCATACCTGTTTTTGTTGTTATCGCCATTATCTTTCATTCGTGCAAGATAGGCCACAAATACGTGCAGCCGGAACTCCACCTGCCGCAAACGTTCGACAGTACGATGCAGAAGGGCGATATCACCCGCATCGGCTGGGGCGACTTGTACAAGGATACTGTGTTGCAGGCGCTTATCGGAAAGGCGCTCGCCGGCAACAAGGATATGCTTATTGCTGCATCGCGCATCCGTGAAATGATATATGCCAGGCGTATTGCCCGCGCCGACCTGCTGCCCGGCATCGGCGCAGAAGCCTACGATCAGAAAGAAGTGCTTGATTACGCCAAAGCATCCGCTGAAGTGCGCGCCGTCCTTACTTTCGGATGGGAACTTGATCTTTGGGGCAATCTGCGCTGGCAGAACGAAGCGGCTGTTGCGGCCTGGCTGCAAACCGTGGAAGCGCAACGCGCTTTGCAGCTGGCTCTGGTTGCCCAGGTTGCACAAACTTATTTCGAACTGAAAGCGCTTGACCGCGAATTGGCAATTGTACGACAAACCCTCGAACTGCGCAGGAAAGGAGCGCAAATGGCCAAGCTGCGCTATGAAGGCGGCCTCACTTCCGAAATACCATACCGGCAAAGCCTTGTGGAGCAGGCGCGAACCGAAACCCTTGTTCCGAACCTTGAAAATCGCATCAATGCCAAGGAAAACGACCTGTCGGTGCTTTTGGGCGAGTACCCGTCAGGTAACATCCCGCGTGGCGAAGATATTGGCAGCTGGCAACTGCCCGCAACGCTTCCGGCGGATCTTCCGTCGGCTTTGCTCAAACGCCGCCCGGATATACTTGCGGCTGAGCAGCAGTTGATACAAGCCAATGCCAGAGTGGGCGCTGCTTACACGGATATGTTCCCAACGATTCGCCTGACCGGTCGTTATGGTTTGGAAAACACCGACCTGACCGACTTCCTGAAAAGCCCGGCATGGTTCATAACAGGTACGCTCACCGGCCCTGTTTTCCAAATGGGCAAGAACAAGGCGCGGCATAAAGCCTCACAGGAAGCTTACCAACAAGCGGTTTACAGTTACCGGAAAACAGTACTGAATGTTTTCAAGGAAGTGAACAATGCCATCAGCGCCTTCAGTAAGATGCACGAAGTGAGACAGTCGCACGGAGCGCTTCACCAATCGGCAAAAACCTACCATGAGTTGGCGCAACTGCAATATGTGAATGGCGTGATCGGCTACATCGACTTGCTCGACTCGCAACGACAACTGTTCGATGCTGAAATAGCGCTCAATATGGCAATTCTCAATGAAATGCTGTCGATGGTAAACTTATACAAAGCGTTGGGTGGAGGGATGGAACAATTTGTCCGGAAATAGAGATCAGCGTATAATTTTATGTGCGCATGGTTCATTCCAGATAGGTATACCCATACAACCCCGACCGGTAATTCGACAGGAACTCTTTTCCTTCTTCCGCCGTGATCATTCCGGCTTTCACCGAACCGGTCACCCATGTTTCCATGGTGCGGACAAGTTTTTTGGGACTGTACTGGACATATTCCAGCACCTCGGCAACCGTTTCTCCGTCAATTATTTTGTCGATTTCGTATCCGCTGCCGCTGATGGAAATATGTACCGCGTTGGTGTCGCCGAACAGGTTGTGCAGGTCGCCTAATATTTCCTGATAGGCGCCTACCAGGAACACTCCGATATAATACGATTCCCTTCCTTTGAGCGGATGTACCGGCAGATGATAGGCAAAATTCCGGGTAGAAATGAAATTGTCGATCTTGCCGTCCGAGTCGCATGTAATATCCTGCAAGGTAGCGTGACGTTCGGGTTTCTCATCGAGCCGGTGAATCGGCATGATCGGGAACACCTGGTCAATAGCCCAGGAATCGGGCAACGACTGGAACAATGAGAAATTGCAGAAATACTTGTCGGAAAGCGATTTGGATAGCATGCGGAGTTCTTCCGGCGCATGCTTCGATTCGCTGGAGATACCGTAGGCTTCGCGTGCCACCGACCAGAACAGCCGTTCGATCTGTGCCCGTGTCTTCAGGTCGATCAGTCCCAGGCTAAACAGATCGAGCGCCTCCTCGCGGATTTGCTGTGCGTCGTGCCACGATTCCAGTACTTTCGGCTGGTTGAGATGGTCGTGGATGGAATAAAGGTCGCGTACCAGCTCGTGGTCGTCGGGCGATACGGTTTCATCGTCGTTCCACGAAGGCAGCGTGGTCATTTCGAGCACTTCGAACACCAGTATGGAATGGTGCGCCGTAAGCGAACGCCCGGACTCGGTGATGATGTTCGGGTGCGGGATGTTGTTCTTATTACTCACATCCACGATGGTAGAAATGGAGTCGTTGACGTACTCCTGTATGCTGTAATTGATGCTGCTCCCGCTAATGGACGACCGTGTTCCGTCGTAGTCGACGCCCAGTCCGCCGCCAATATCCACGAAGTCGACATGGTAGCCCATCGAACGCAACTGTACATAAAACTGCGCGGCTTCGCGCAAAGCGTTTTTAATCCGGCGTATCTTGGTTACCTGGCTCCCGATATGGAAATGTATCAGGCGCAGGCTTTCCTTCATGTTCTTCTTTTCTAACAGATCCAGTGCATCCAGCAGTTCGCTCGAATTCAGGCCGAATTTACTGCCGTCGCCGCCCGACTCTTCCCATTTGCCGCTTCCCATGCTTGCCAGCTTGATGCGAATACCCACGTTGGGAGTTACTTTCAGGCGTTTGGCTATGCTGACTACAAGCTTCAACTCGTTCAGTTTCTCGATCACGATAAAGATGCGTTTGCCCATCTTTTGCGCCAGCAAGGCCAGTTCGATATAATCCTCGTCCTTATAGCCATTGCAGATGATCATCGAATCGGTGTCGGTATTGATAGCCAGTACTGCATGAAGTTCCGGTTTTGAACCTGCTTCAAGCCCGATATTGAATTTTTTGCCGTGGCTGACGATTTCTTCCACCACGGGCCGCATCTGGTTGACCTTGATCGGGTAGATGATGAAATTCTGCGCCTGGTAGCCATATTCTTCGGCAGCGACTTTAAAACTGTTGAAAATCTTCTCGATACGGTTGTCTAATATATCCGGAAACCGCAATAATACAGGTGTTGTTACATCGCGTACCTGCAATTCGTCGAGCACTTCTTTCAAATCGACGCTTACCCCGTCTTTTCTCGGGGTCACCACTACATTACCTTTTTCGTTGACAGAGAAGTAATTCAATCCCCATCCACTGATGTTATAAAGTTCAACCGAATCATCGGTCCTCCATTTTCTCATTTCCGGCTTTACAATATTTGAAATTCGATAACAAAGTTTTGATAATAAAACGTGCGAAAATACAGAATGTTACGAATCAAAAAACATGCGGGTGAATAATTTTGATAAAAATTATTGAAGAATCATCCTGTCAATATATTAATCTATTAAGAATCAACCCACCTTTAGGGACTTTCGCGTCGCGAAATTTCCTGATACCTCCGATTCGCCTGATGAAGGATGAAAGGCAAATCCATCCTTTCATCCTTCATCAGGGGAGGTACAGCGGAAGACGTCCCGAACCGAAGCCCCCATACCTCCCGAACCGAGGCCCCCATACCCCCTGAACCGAGGCCCCCATGCCTCCTGAACCGGTCTCGTGCGGAACCTTGATTCGCTTCACTTCCTCCGCAGGGTTAAGCGGCAATTGCATTGCCGCTTGGAACATAGCCGGATTTGCAATCCGGCATTCGATTCTTGAATCGAAATACGTCGCTTTCGGTAACTTTACTTTACTGTTTTCCATCTTATATCGATTTTTGCTTATTCTCTTTATTCAACGGCAATTTGGCGAAGCTATTCCGGCAAAGCCAATTGCAAATTGCCTGATGTTCCGAGCCGAATTACAAATTCGGCTCAACGGACGTTAAACCGCGGTCGACGTCTTCGAGCGTATCGCAGAAATATTCGTTTCCCGACTCCCTCCCGATGTAAAGTACTCCTTTCCTGAAAACCTTCGATGCAAGACCAGCTCCACTTTTTGAACTTTGAATTTATTTATTCTAAGTTTTTTATTCTTATTGACCCTGACAGGTCGGTAGCGTACCGACCTGTCAGGTTGCGTTGTAGAGACGCGATGCATCGCGTCTCTGCTGACAGGGTCGAATATCGGACTATTGTTTTACTATTTTTCCCTGATAGCTGTCTTTTTCCGTCCTTACATGATACAGGTAGGTACCTGCGGCGATGCCGCTTACCGGCACTGTCGCCCGATGGTTTATTTCCTGTTTGAGCAGCGCCTTCCCCTGCATGCTGTAAAG
>JAISCQ010000290.1 GCA_031265445.1 Bacteroidales bacterium | reverse complement strand
TAGCAAAAAATCGCTTTGTCGTTTCGCTGTTTACGTCATAATCGGCGCTGCAATCGGCATAAATGTCGGTGATTTTCTGATAAAAACGACGTTCGCTGCTGCGAATATCGCGAATACGTTCCAACGTTTCGTCAAAATAGTCCCGTCCAAAAATATATTCGGGATTTTTCAATCGCTTCATGTCAAGCACAGAACCTTTTTTGATGTACTCTTTGAGAATTTCTCTTGCCCAGTTCCGAAAGATAATCGCTCTCCCGGAATTGACGCGATAACCGACGGCAATCACCAAATCGAGATTGTAAAATGTTGTATTATAGCTTTTCCCGTCTGCGGCAGTTGTTTCCATTTTGGAAACAACTGAATTTTCCTGCAATTCACCGGTTTCAAAAATATTTTTGATGTGCTTGCTAATAGCGGGAATATTCACGTCAAAAAGCATTGAAAGCGACTTTTGTGTCAGCCACAAGTTTTCGTGCTGCAAAAGTACTTCTACTTTCGGGGCATTGTCGCTGTCACGGTAAATGATCATTTCACGGCTTTCGCCCTCGTGAATTACAATATCTTTCTTCTTCTTTGTCATCATTTTTTACGCATTGGTTTTATCGATTAATTTTGTTGCAATTCCTTGCTTTCTGTAGTCGGGATATGTATATTTCATACATCAAATCCATAATATCTTTTTCATCATGAACCAAACATCTGAAAAAGTCACATTTTCAGGTCACAAAGATACAAACAATCCGTATCTCAACAAAATTATTTTTCACATCACTGATATATTTCATTTTTTTGTGTACGTAGCCGACCTGGTTAGGGCCGTGAAAATTCGTATAAAAAGAAAAAACCGGAATTCAATTCCGGTTTTTTTCTTTTTATACGAAAAGTTTTGTTTATGCCTTATGCTTTTTTTCGTCTTTACGCTTTTTTAAATTGATCAGGTCATATACAATCGGGGCGGCGTTGAACACCGACGAGTAAGTACCTACTCCAACACCAATCAGCATTGCAAAGGCAAACCCGCGGATCATTTCGCCGCCAAAGATAAAGATGATCAACAATACGAACATGGTAGAGAGCGAGGTATTCAGGGTACGACCCAATGTACTGTTGATGGCCGAGTTGTACAACTCTTTCATCGGGCGTTTTGGGTATAAGCCGACCCATTCGCGAATACGGTCATAGATGATCACCGTATCGTTGATGGAATAACCGATGATGGTAAGGATGGCCGCAATGAAGTGCTGGTCGATCTCCATAGAGAAAGGCAAGACTTTCCACAGCAGCGAATACAGTCCGATCATGATCACAGAGTCGTGGAACAGCGCGATGACTGCTGCCAAACCAAACTGCCAGTTGCGGAACCGGAGGAAAATATAAAGGAAGATGACCAGCAGCGACAGCAACACAGCAATTACCGCATTGCGTTTGATATCATCGGCAATGCTGGCTCCTACTTTCTGGGCGTTCATCAGGTTGTTGGCACGGAATTGTTCCATACCGGTTCCCTCCGGCAACAAGTATTTGGCGCCTGCAAACAGGTGGCTTTCAACAATGCTGTCTACATTTTGGATAAATTCGGGATCCTGGTCTTCTTCCATCATATAATCGGTAGTGATTTTTACCTGATTATCGGAGCCAAAAGTTTTTACTTCAGGCATATTATCATCAAAAGACTGGCGCAACGAAGATTGCAGCTCCACGGTATTTACCGTCTCGGCAAAACGGACCGTATAGCTGCGTCCGCCGGTAAAATCGATCCCATAATTGAATCCCTGCACCATAATTGATATTATTCCGATAGCGATCACAGAGAGTGATACCAGATACAGTCTTTTGCGGACTCTGATAAAGTCGAATTTGGCATAACGAAAGATATCAGCAGTTACGGGAACCGAGAATCTGATGGTTTTATTCCTGTCCAGCAGCCATTCAAAAACCAAACGGGAGATAAAGATGGAACAGAACATCGAGGTGAGAATCCCAAGCACCAGCGTAGTGGCAAACCCCTGGATAGGGCCTGTACCGAAGAAGAAGAGTACCAGACCGGTAAGGAATGTCGTAACGTTCCCGTCGATAATGGCAGAATACGCGTGTTTGTATCCGTCGGCTACGGCCAGCCGTATCCCTTTCCCCGCTCGGAGTTCCTCCCGTATCCGCTCAAAGATGATGATATTCGCGTCATCCGCCATACCAAGCGTTAACACAATACCGGCAATACCGGGCAGAGTGAGCACCGCGCCCAGCGAGGCCAAAACTCCCATCAGAAAGAACATGTTCACCATCAATGCGATATCGGCAACCACACCGGCGCTGTTATAATAGAATGCCAGGTAAAGCATCACCACTACCAATGCCATGATAAATGAGATGAAACCGGAACGGATGGATTCTTTACCCAAAGTAGGCCCTACCACTTCATCCTGTATGATGCTTGCCTTGGCGGGAAGTTTGCCCGATTTGAGGATATTGGCCAGGTCGGTGGCTTCGTTGATGGTGAAGTTACCGGTAATGCGCGATTGTCCGCCGGTAATTTCCGTATCTACACGCGGCGCGGAGTACACATTGTCGTCAAGGACAATGGCAATTGCCCGCCCCTTGTTATCTTTGGTCAGGCGTGCCCAGGTTTGCGCGCCTTCGGTATTCATCGACATCGATACTTCGGCCGTAGAACCGCCCTGCTGGTTAAAGTCGGCGTTCGCACCGGTAATCACATCGCCTCCCAATGGCGGACGTCCGTCGCGGCCTGTTACTTTGATGGCATGCAACCCGAACTCTTCTTTGTTGTTGGTCTCAGTATCCTTTGTGGGTTTTACATCCCAAAGGAAACGGATATCGCGGGGAAACAGTTCGCGAACCTGCGGTATAGCCAGGTAACGATTTACTTTTGCGGTATCCTTTACTTCTGCACTCCCGATGGTAGATCCGCCCATGAGCTGGTTTTGCCTTACGGCACGATGTAATACGTTAAACAGGGGGTCGATCTGCGACAAAGCGCTGTCAGTTGATGCAGTCGATTCTTGAGACAGGAGGTCAAGCAAATCCGAACTCTTCACGGTATCCTGCGAGGCTTCCGTCGTTGTTGGAGCCGGAGCGGTTACCGTCTTTGTACTGTCAACCGCAACGCCTTTCCGGACTTTTTCTATTTCCCTTATCTTGTCGTTGGCCTGCAACAGGTATGGGTATATTTCCGAGTTTTCGTAAGTTTCCCAAAATTCAAGATTTGCCGAACCCTGCAACAGTTTGCGGACACGTTCCGGTTCTTTTACGCCGGGCAGTTCCACCAGGATGCGTCCCTTGGTTTCCAGTTGCTGTATGTTGGGCTGCACTACGCCAAAACGGTCGATTCTGGTACGGATGATGTTGAAAGCGTTATCGATGGCGCTGTTCGATTCGCTGCGCAGCACACGGAGTACTTCGTCGTTGGAAGCGTCAAAGCTGATTTTGGCGCCTAATTCCGGCGTACGGAAAATAGATGCCAGTTGAGCATTCGGGTCTATTTCGCGGAAAGCGCGGCCAAACAATGTGATGTAATCGTCCTGGCTGTTTGCTTGCATCTGGGTAGCGCGGGAAAGAGCCTGCTGGAAGATGGGATCGGAATTGTAGTTGGCCAGGGCCTTGACGACATCGGCAACCGACACTTCCAGGATCACGTTCATACCGCCCTTCAAGTCGAGACCAAGGTTGATTTCGCGTTCTTTACATTCCTTGTATGTATATTTACGCAACCACAAAAAGTTATATACCACCGTGTTGGATATGGAATCCAAGTATTGGGCTTCTTTCTTATAGTCGCCGTCAGCATACTTTTTGGCATCTTTCTCAACAGTCCATGTTTTCCATGTAAATAACAACTGATACAGGCACACTAATGCCATTAATATGGCGAATGTCCTGATAATTCCTTTATTACGCATTTGTATCCTTTCTTTATTTTAATGTATGGTTTTGAATTTAAAAAATTGAGCGCAAATATATGCCTTTTTTTTAAGCTATCGATAAGCAAATAGATTATTTATCAGACATCGGGAGTTTTAATGCGCCCAATGGATCAATTCCTACTTCCTGACCAGTAGCCATACATCTTTGTGGTTTTCGTATGCTGCACGTATACCGGCTATTTTAGTGCGTGCTGCACTTTCTTCGTTATAGCCTCCCGCCGAAATACGAAATAAGCCGTCTTCGTTTTCAAGAACTACCGGAGTAAAACCTTCCTTCACCAGGTCGGCTCGATACTGTCGCGCATTCTCAATATTCCTGAACGAACCGATGATCACGTAAAACCCGAACAGGGTCTTATCCGTCTGGTCAACCGGTTTTACTTTCTCGGTACGAACGGTAATCTCCGTTTTGGAGTTTTCTTCTGTCAGGTACGGCGAAACGCCTTTGGTTGCTTTTTTTGTATTGCATGAACAAATCAACAATGCACATACAATCATGATGGAAAATGTCTTGATCTTCATAATGAAATACTATATTCGACAACAATTTATAAAATTTTGTGCAAAGATAATGAAAGTCTTGAATTGTATGTTTTTTGTATCTGCTCTTCCTTCCTGCACATCTCTATTATCCATCGGTCGGAGTATTCTTTGGCGCTCAAGATTTTCCAAAATAGGCCCGTAGATTTGAGAAAGCGCCATTCCGTTCCTCCTCAAACCCGAAACATGTGGATCAGAAGAACTGAATTCCGACAGTGAGCGGCGGAAGATCCGCAGGCAACGCTTTCGAATTAAATGCATCGGTGAACCGGTAGCGGGCAAAGATGGCATACCGGTTCCAGCCGATACGCGCGATGGCTGAGGCGGTGAAGGGATTGAAGGCATAATTGTTGCGGTACTTGTATTTCCCTCCTGAATTTGTTTTGAGCTTATAGTATTTGCTGAACGCAAAATCACCCTGCGCGCCAAGGTCAATGTACATCCCGTCGTTGCCGGTGTACTTCCTGGGCGCTACTAAATAGAAGCGGGTATATGCGCCTGCGGCCATAACATGGCAGCGATATGTCTGTTTGGCAATATCTTCCCCGGCAAAGGGCCTCCCGATTACTTCTTCCATAAACGCCGGTTCCTCAGCGGCATTTCTCAGTTTGTAGTTGCTGTACGAATAATGAAGCGTTCCGCCTAATGCAAACCGGCGCGAAAGCTGGTATCGATGTATCCACCCGGCATCAATACCGATGCTGTTGCCGCCCAGCACCGTGTAGTAATCGTTGCTGTTGTCCGGCAGGATAAGGCCTATACCGGTAAAGAACGACGATACATGGCGTGTGTATGGATTTGTCCTGGACATGGAACGGGTTTCGTTTTCCTGCGGACAGGGAAAGCCCGGTTCTTCCGCAGCAACTTGCAGGACTGTGTCCCGGTTATGCACGCTTTTCCTGACGATGATTTCCATATTGCCGATCCGCACGCTGGACTGAGCTGTTACGCTTGCCGTAATACAGGCAATACAAAGAAGGGTCGCTAATTTTTTCATGGGTCTAATTTTTGGGGATTTTGAATTTTGAATCATTTTGAAACTTTATTTGAAGCGCCTATTTCTCCGTTCATCACGGCATCAATCAGGCTTTTGTCGATGGTTCCGGCAAGGTGCATCACCGTCAGCGAGTCGCTTGCCGAACTGATAAAGAGCAGCGCGCTTTTGCAGTTCTCGCAGTCCGGGTTATTCCGCACATACAGTTCGATGCGTTCGCCTGAGCTTTTCACTTTCATGATTTCCTCGAAATCCTTTTTCACCACAGTTTGTAATTCTGCTGTGAAGGCTTCGCGGTTAGCGCGTCCTTTACCATTGGCTCCATCTGTAAGGGCGAGGATGCGCAGGCCTGTGATTTTCGAAATCAACTCCTGGGTCTTTCTGTCGCCGGTTTTTCCGTTTTTCATCAGGCCTAACAAAGCCGGCGAAATAGTGATGGATTCAACGCCCTCTTTTTCCTCGTATTTATTGAATATTCCGATGACGGGATCATCCTCGGCTTCCTTCTGCCCGTACACTCCCGACGGTGCGCCGATCAGCATCATCGTGATAAAAATGGGAACAAATTTTTTCATGTGACAATTTTTTACTTTTTTATTCTAACTGGTTATTTTTATCGAACTTCGCAAGTTCGGTTCTTTACTCTTCATGCTTCACTCCTTCCCGGATTTTAGCGCCTGCTTCTTCCATCGTCCGGTATGCGCTCGAAATTTTGCCGAACTGTTGCAGCGACTGGTTGCTTTCCTGCAGTTTTGCGAAAGCGCCCATGCTGTCCCGCGCCTTCTGCACGGATGCTGCCAGCATTTGCAGCCTGCCGGCAGCCGACTCTATGGCTGCTGCCTCGTCGTACACGCGCTGTCCATCCACATAATAGGCATACAGGTCAGGTTGCGCTTTCGGCAAGCCCACCAGCAACAGGATCGCAATGCTTGCTGCAATGCCGGCGACAATAGCCCGGTTCAAGCGAACCGAATGCGCCGCCGGTTCTATCGCCCGTTCTTCGGCAAAGAAGGCGAACATGGGGCGATACGCCTTCAGTGAATCGGGTATATCTTCTCCGGCAAAACAGCGTTGCAGTTCGCGTTCTTCGTCCAGCGACGTTGCCCCGTCGAAATAGCGCCGGAGCAATTCATTTACTTTTTGTTCGTTCATCCCTTTATTGTTTTAAAAGTTCTTCACGTATTTTCCGTCGGGCGCGCGACAGGCTGGTGCGTACCGTCCCGCCGTTCATTCCCAGTATTTCGGCAATCTCTTCCAATTCATACCCTTCGATGTCGCGCAGGCGGATCACCATTTGCTGCTGTTCGGGCAACCGATCAATCAAACGCCTCACAAACGCTACCATATCGGACTGTTCCACGCTTTTATACGGCGTCTGTTCGTGTACGGCGTCATGGGCTTCGACCCATTCGGCGGTACGGCTGTGCGGCGAACGGGCATAGTCGAGGCAGCGGTTCCGTACGGCACTCATCGCGTAAGCCTCCACACTGCGCAAGGCATCAAGCTCGCCGCGTCGCTCCCACAACTTGATCCCGATTTCCTGGACAACATCTTCGGCCTCGTCTGTCCGTCCGACAAAAGCCAGAGCAAAGCGATACAGCTTTGGCCGCAGATGCGTCATTAATTGATTAAAAGAGGTTTTGTCCATTCGCTTACATCAGTTTGCCCCGGCTTTTTGACAATCGTTACAACGCTTTTTCAAAATAAAGACGATGCAAAAAAAAAATTGTTACACGAAGATGCAATTTTTTTTTGCAGGGCAACGACGCGATTCTGTATGTCCATATTCACGAAAAACGAGGTTTCATTCAATGCTCGACACCCGAGTACGGTTGTACGCGGGTGTCAGGTACAGTCATACCGGATAAAACCGTTAGCGGCCTGGCAAACCTTCCGGTTTTCAACTGCCTGCTTTCTTTGGCGCTGCCTTGCGAAACCGTTGTGCGGACTTCTACATAATATTATTAGAGATGATATGAATTGCACCTATAAGCGCCGGCACATTTTACATATTTCATATTTTTTATTAATTTTGTCTCTTTCATTAATTTTGTTTTTGAGAACCTTATAAATAAAAATAAAGCATGGAGTTACATGAAAAGATATTAAAAATTATTGACACCTGCGAAAATGGGTCAAAATCTCAATTTGCAGCCAAAACCGGGATGCATATTCAACAGGTCTACAAACTGTTAAAACCTGGCCATAAAGCTCTTATATCCACCATTGATCATATCATATCTGCCTATCCGAACATTTCTGCCGAATGGATTACATCCGGTGCCGGCGATATGACAACTGTGAGCCCATCCGTTGAGCGCCGGGAAGGAAAGACGGGTAAATTCCTGCTTACGGAATTACCTGACCACCTGACAGCGCATCAGGTATTATCCCATATTCTGCAATATACCGGCATCGATTCGCTGCCAAAACTTTCCGTCAAATTAAATGTAAGATTAAGCGATCTGAATCAGGTGTATTATGGGACAAAACCGATGAAGAGCACGCTGGCCCAGGTCATCCATAAAACTTTTCCCGAAATACCTTATCAATGGATTAAAACAGGGGAAAATCTTTCCGTCAGATCTCAAAATTCTCCCAAAAAACGGAATACCGGCAACCCTCAAAATCAAAGCCCGGCTCATGATGCAGCATCTGTTACAACCCCGACATCAATTGATGACACATCACATATACAGGAATTAGAATTGCAGAAGTTACGGGAAAGGATCTTAAAAATTGTTGACACCTGCGAAAACGGATCAAAAAATCGCTTTGCCGCCAAAACCGGAATGTATCAAATCTACAGGTTCAAACCGGGCTACCATCCCCGTAAAACCACCATTGACAGTATTATATCCGTCTATCCGAACGTTTCTGCCGAATGGATTACATCCGGCGTCGGCGATATGATGACTGTGCGCCCGGACGTCGAGCTCAGGGAAGAAAAGGCGGATCAATTCCTGCTTCCCGCTTTAACGCCTGTTCAAATCCTGGAGTTACAGGAAAGGATCTTAAAAATTGTTGACATCTGCGAAAACGGGTCAAAATCTCAGTTTTCTGCCAAAACCAGGATGAATCAAGTCTACAGTCTGCCAAAACCGGGCTATCAACCCCGCAAAACCACCATTGACCGTATTATATCCGCCTATCCGGACATTTCTGCCGAATGGCTTGCATCCGGTACCGGCGACATGACGACGGTGCGCCCGGACGTCGAGCACGGGGAAGAAAAGACGGATCAAAGCCCCGTTCATGATCCGTCACCTGGCCGGGCCTTAGAGTTATACGAAAGGATCTTAAAAATTATTGATACCTGCGAAAACGGATCAAAAAATCGCTTTGCCGACAAAACCGGGATACGTACTCATATCTACAAGCCGGGCTATAAACCCCGGAAAATCAATATTGACCGTATTATATCCGCCTATCCGGACATTTCTGCCGAATGGCTTGCATCCGGTACCGGCGATATGACGACGGTGCGCCCGGGCATCGAGCACGGGGAAGAAAAGACGGATCAAAGCCCCGTTCATGATCCGTCACCTGTCCGGGCCCTGGAGTTACACGAAAGGATCTTAAAAATTATTGACATCTGCGAAAACGGATCAAAATATCGCTTTGCCGACAAAACCGGGATACGTACTCATATCTACAGGCTGTTACAGCCGGGCTATCAACCCCGGAAAATCAACATTGACCGTATTATATCCGCCTATCCGAACATTTCTGTTGAATGGATTACATCCGGTACCGGCGATATGACACCTGCGTACCCGGGCGCCGAGCACGGGGAAGAAAAGACGGATCAATCCCCGGTTCATGATCCATCACCTGTTCAATCCCGGAAGTTACAGGAAAGGATCCTGAAAATTATTGACACCTTCGAAAACGGGTCAAGATATCGTTTTGCCGCCAAAACCGGGATACGCCATCATATCTACAGGCTGTTACAACCGGGCTATAACCCCGGAAAAGTCAACATCGACCGTATTATATCCGCCTATCCGGACATTTCTGCCGAATGGCTTGCATCCGGTATCGGCGATATGACGACTGTGCGCCCGGACGTTGAGCACAGGGAAGAAAAGACGGATCAATCCCCGCTTGCAGAATTACCCGATCAAATTCAAAGCCCGGTTCATGATTCAATATCTGTTCAAAACCTGAAATCAATTGACAACAAATCATATATACAGGCATTAGAACTGCAGATACAGACCATATTGAAAATAAATGAAGGTTTATTATCAGACTATCAAAAGGTAATCGGAATCAACCGGCAGCTGAATAATGCCGTAATAGAATTGACGGAAAAGGTGATCGGCTTCAACAGTAAAATTTAGTCCGGACAAACCAACAGCAAAACCGACTCCCGCCGTTAAGCGGCATATATGCGGTCCCGTTGAGCGGCCATTTATTCCTTCCGGTCGCCACCCCGCTGTAAAGGAAGTTTCCATACAGTTACCTTCGTTTATTCCCCATCGTCAAAACTCTGTCTGTGCTGCGGATAACTGTTTCAGTGAAGAAAAAGTAAAATAAGGCGGATTGTTATTTTACTTTTATATGCTGAAAGTAAAATAAGGCGGATTATTATTTTACTGCGCACGGCGTAATTTTGTGCGATGATTTTTGTAGAGACGTGGCATGCCACGTCTCTACTATATCACAATTTTAGCCCGCGCATGGTATAATATAATCCTTCCCCGTCATCAAAACTCAAAACTCTGGCGGTGATGTAAAAAGCATACTTTGGAAAACACCACCCATTTTCGAAACGGCTGACGGTATTTCGCGCATCATTCAAAATTCAAAATTGATTTTCCCGCTGATCAGAAAATCGGCAAACGAGTCGGCGGGGATCTTATTCCTTTCCCATTTTCTCGCCCAGTAAAGCGTTAATTTGTGTACTCCCCACCGGGCGGTTATTTCGTCGTACAGCTTTTGGTTAAAGCGGTCGAACCCTGCGATCAAAAGCCTGTGAAAATCAGCATAGCCAACAACTTTGCAGTTCAGGCTTTTCCATTCGTCGTGCTGCATCATGCGGTGGAACATGATTTGAAAAAAGAAGTAGTGGTTGATTTGCGTCTCCTTTTTCCAGTACTCAAGATGTATGGAAAGCAGATCGTCAATGATTTTATGGTGCGGCCTGGCGATCATAAAAGAGTTTTGCATCCTGACATAGGAAGCCTGTTCCCAGGAAAGCCCTATCGGGTCGAAATCCGTAAAGGTTTTCAAGTCGGCCGGCGGTGTTTCGGAGCGCTGAAGCGCGAAAAAATCCTTTTGCAGCCACGTTTCGTCAATCGGCTTCGTCAGGTAAATGGTGGCGTCGAGCCAAACGCCGCCATAGGCCGAAAGCAGATACAGGCGGACAAGGTTTGCTATTTTGGGAAAAACAAATCCGCCCGTACCATATTTTTTCCAGACAAAATCCGGTAATTCATTGATGTAATCGTTCAATGTTTCTTTCGATAATATGATTACTTCGTAACCGTTGCTGTATTTTTTGACGGAATCAAAGCAGGTTCTCACCAGTTTCGGCGTGTGTTCGTCTATTCCCTGCTGCCAAAATTGCCAGATGATTTTTTGGCCGACCAATTCGGGCTTTTTGGCAAGGGCAACCACTTTCTCTATTTTTCCGCTTAGAAAATCCGCAATGTAGGCATCCAATTTTTCGACCACTTTTTTTTGTACGGGAATGTCTTTTTTCGCTTTTCTCGCCTTTTTTATCCGTTTATACGACCGGACGATCTTTCTAAATACCTGTTTCATTTTTCTCTGTTTTCTATTTTCCCGTTTGCTATAAAATCGAAAAACGATCCGGCGGGAACCTGGTTAAACCGGTCGAACCGGTAAGTTAATTTGTGAATAGCGCTCCCGGCTTTTATTTCGTCAAAAATCCGGCGGTCAAAGCGGTCGAGCGATACGACCTGCAATTTGTGGCAATCCGTGTCGCCTTCGATTTCGCAGTTCAAGCGGTTCCATTCGCGATGCAGCATCATCCGGTGGAAACATATCTGGAAAAAGAAATAATGCCCCGCCTTTTTCTCTTTTTTCCAGTATTCGAGCAAGATGCTCAGCAGGTCGGCCACAATTTGATGATTCGGCTTTGCAACGATGAAAGAGTTCAACATTCCCGCCTGGAATTTCGGATTCCACGAAAAATACAGGGGGTCGTATTTCCGGTAAATTTTCGCATCGGGCGGCGGGATTTCGGAACGCTGAAAGGCGAAAAAGCCGGCGTTCAATATTCGTCCGTCTATCGGAGCCGTTAAATAGATGGTGGCGTCGAGCCAGACGCCGCCATAAGCCGAAAGCAGATACAGGCGCACAAGGTCGGCCAATTTTGCGAAGTCAAATCCGTTTTTCCCGAATTTTTCAAAAACAAAATCCGGCAATTCGATGTAATCCCACACCGTTTTGTCGGTCAGCAAAATTATTTCGTATTCGCCGCTGTGTTTTTTGACGGAATGAAGGCATGCGACTACCATTTTTGACGTATTTTCGTCGATTCCCTGATGCCAGTACTGCCAGAATATCTTTTTCCCGATCAGTTCGGGCTTTTTAGGAACGGCCGTGAATTTTTCTATTTTTCCGTTTGCAAAATCCGCAATATAGCGATCTAACTTTCCGGCTATTTTAAGTTGTTTCGGAACGTTGCCGATCAATCTTATTTCTTTCAGTGCGCGTCTTATTTTCGACGCTATCCGGTTTCTTACATCTGTCATTTCCCGATCATGTTAAGCAAAAAATTTTTTTATATAATACAGCAGTTTGCCGGGTCGTTTGATTTGATGGGCGTTCATGAAATCCTTGAAGCTTTCCCGCGCCTTTCGCCGATTTTCGCTTCTTTGCTTTTCGCGAACCGGGTCGTATTTCCGGTTCAGGATGGAATCTTCGCGATTTTTGTAAAAATAAACGGCGTGCGGACAAAGCGCAACCCTGCCGGCGTAATAAATCATCGGAATCATCACCGGCCTGTCTTCCATAGGTACCAGGTCGGGAAAGGAAAGCCGGCGCTCCTCCCAGAAACTTTTTTTGATCAGGTAGCGCCACGCCCAGCTTTGAATGACTACTTCCGTTTTTCCGATTTTGTCGGCGGTTTCTGACAATACTTCGGCTTTTGTAAACCAGATGCTTCGCCACGGTTTTTTCTCGTAAAATACCGAACAGGCCGCGACGTCGGCTTCCGCTTTTTCTGCCGCGCCGATCATCATTTCATAAAATTCGGGATTGAGCAAGTCGTCCGCGTCCATAAAATGAATGTATTCGCCGGTTGCGTTTTCCACGCCCGAATTTCTTGCAGCAGGCAAACCCATGTTTTCCGAATGTTCGACCGGTTTGATGCGGGAGTCTTTCCGGGCGGCTTCGGCAACGATCCCGGCGGAACGATCGGTGGGCGCATCCAGGACGCAAACAATTTCCAGGTGTCCGTATGTTTGAAAACGGACGGAATCCAGGGTTTCTTTCAAATGCTTTTCGGCGTTGTAAACGGGAATGATGACACTGATCCTTTTTTCCGGTTTCCCATATTCCGCAGGGTCGTTTTTGCAAACAACCATCTTCCCGGCCAAGCTGCTTCTAAGATAGTGCAGCCGGCTGTTTCCCCTGATTTTGTGCGCGCGCATAAAACCTTTGGACATTTCGCGGGATTTTTGCCGGTCTTTTTTCCGCCTTTCCTTTCCTTCTCCGTTCAAATCCTTTTTGTTCAGTACGGAATTTTCCCGGTTTTTATAAAAATATACGGCTTGCGAACAAAGCGCCACTTTGCCGGCATTGTAAATCATGGGGATCATCGCAGGCGAATCCTCCATCACGAGCAGGTCGGGAAAGGATAAATGACAGGCAATCCAAAACTTTTTTTTGATTAAATAGCGCCACGCCCAGCCCTGAACCGTCACTTCCGTTTTTTTGATCTTTTCTTCTCCGGTCACAACTTCGTCTTTGTAAAACCAGATGCTTCTTTTGGGCTTTTTCTCAAAAAAAACGGAGCAGGCGGAAACATCGGCGTCATTCGTCCGGATCGCTTCCAACATTTTTTCATAAAAACCCGGATTGATCAAATCGTCGCTGTCCATGAAATGGATGTATTCGCCCGTCGAATTTTCGACGCCGACATTCCGCGCTCTTGCGGGTCCTGTATTCTGCGCAAACTCAATGGTTTTGATCCGGCGGTCTTCTTCTGCCGTTTGCGCAACAATCTGTGCGGAATTATCTTTCGGAGCATCCAGGATACAAAGTATTTCCAGATTTTGATACGTTTGAACGCGAATGGAATTTAACGTCTGTTTCAAATATTTTCCCGCATTATAAATCGGGATGATGATGCTGATTTTTTCGTTCATGTTTTTCCGCAAAGTTTTGAAAAATAGGTGCCCGAATCATCTGTTCCGCCTGCTATTTTATAGGTTGTTTTTTGAAAGAACGATGCTTTTTTGATTCTTTCCCATTCGTCGGCATCGAATTTTTGCAATAGTTTTCCTGTAAGCTGATGGGTTGCGCGTTCCGAATGATGCGGCATTCTGTCAAATAAATCCTTCGCATACGAATGATTAAATATCAATGTCTTAAATATTAACTGATGTTGAAAATAGTCAAGCGTTTTCGTTTCGTTCTTCCAAAATTCAACGCACATCCGATACCACGCATCACATAAAAAACTTCCTTTTTTAGCGCGAATGAAACAGTTTTGTACGAAGCTGTAAGGGAACGTCGACATTTCGTCGGTTAAAAACACAAAAAAATCTTCGTCAAGAATATATTTCGGCAGTAAATCCGTCATGTACCCTGTGGCATCCAGCCAGATTCCGCCGTGATTTTTCAATAAATTCAGCCGCAACAAATCGGAGAAATGCGTATAATCTATTCGCCCCTTCCTGAACCTGTCCAACACATAGCCCGGCAAATCGGTTTCATTTTCGAAGGTTGCGTTATTTAATATTTTATGTTCAAAATCGCCTTTGAATTTTCCCACGCTTTCCAGCGACGATTTAACGATTTCGGGCGTTTTTTTTCCTGCCGGCTGATCCCAAAATTGCCAGATCGTTTCGGGCGTTTCTACGGAGATCTCTTTTTGTTCCGACTTTTCGACGGCAGACAAACAATGATGCGCAAAATAATCCGTCAATATTTTTGCTTTCAGCGATTCGCCTTTGGATTTGCCTTTTTGAATATCGCCGGTTTGCAACCATCCGGTCAAACGCTTCGCAAGTACGGATATGTTTATATAAAACCGGATCAGATTCCGAGAATAGCTCATATTTCGATGTTTTTAAAGCGTTCGGGGAGTCGGATCACCCATCTCATTCCCAGCATCGAGGGCTTGTTCCACGCAAAAACCTGGCGGAAAAGAGTTTGAATTGTCCGCGCTTTCGCAAAAACCCGGTCGCCATCCATCGCTTTTCCCCTGGAAATAGAATCAATGACCCGAAACCGCGCCCGTTTATAATGCGCCTGTTCGCCTCGCGCGATAATATCCTGCGAGTTGAATTTGTCCATCAACGCATCATAATCAGCGTTGCCCAGATGAAGAAGGTATAAACAAGGATCTATACGGAAGTTATGCCCGTTTACACGGTGAAACCCGCGCCCCCAGCGAACAGGCTTTGCAATAATGTTTGTTTTTGTAAAGCGCGAATTGATGAGTGCATAATGGCGCTGCGCCAAAACAGGCTTCGATTTGTCGAGCGGCTTTTCGTTGTGTAAATGCTGTCCCACATCAAGTCCGAGCGGCGAAACGGAAGTGTTGATCCTGAGCGAAGAGAGGTATTCTGCCAGCGTTTTTCCGGCTGGGCTGTCCACCATCAAAAACTCGTCGGCATCGCAACCGATCACCAGTTCGTAACCGGTAGAAAATAATTCGGCAGCTCTATCCGAGAGAAAATCAAGCCGGCGTTTTTCGGCATCCACCACTTTGATTCCCTGTTTTTCCACGATTTTTACGTTTGCCTGTCCGGCTCCTGCCGGCGGTTTTTGGTCTAATCCGTCCAGGTAAACGTACAAGTTTTCTTCGCCGAATTGCTGGCCATAATATTTTATCCAGCAATTGAGAAAAAAATCATCATTGCGCGCCATGGTGACAACCGCTATTTTTTTTGTATCCATTTGTTTACTCACGTTTTCAGAGCCTGCAACCCATCATGGGCGGCGTTCCGACGGAACCGCTCCCTCCCATTTCCGGAATGCCCGGGAATCATGTTTTGACTTTTCTTGTGGAAATCATCGGGAACTGTTGACCAGCCTTATGAAAACACAAAAGTACAAAAATAATCGAAACCGACAATTCGGACGTTTCGACCTTTTTCGACCCTGACAGGCTGCCGACAGGGGTGAAACACGCAGGGGACATTGACGTCACTGGTCATATATTGCGTACATTTTTTGACCATTGACGTGTCACTGGTCATATATTGCGTACATTCTTCGACCATTGACGTGTCACCGGTCATATATTGTGTACATTTTTCGACCATTGACGTGTCACTGGTCATATATTGCGTACATTTTTTGACCAGTGACGCGTCAATGCTAAAAGCATGTGCACATTTTTTGACTATTGACGTGTCACCGATCATATATTGCGTACATTTTTCGACCATTGACGTGTCACTGCTAAAAGCATGTGCACATTCTTCGACCATTAACGTTGTGATGGTCAAAAATCGTGTACGTTTTACCACGGCTGTCAGGGTAGAGACGCGATGCATCGCGTCTCTACATTGCATCCCGCCGTAAGGCAATTACAAATTGCCCTGTGTTCCGAGCCGAATTGCAAATTCGGCTCAACGGCGGCTCAACGGCGCGAACGGGACTGTCCGTTTAGCGGTTTTGACCCTGTCAAGCGGTTTTGTTTTCATGTGTCGGATATTTATTTATTTGGTATTCTTTTTATTCGTCACTATCCTGATACGGTTGTCCATAAGCCAGCACCCGGATATTAGCGTATCCTCCCTGCTGTTTCACAACCTGTATCTGCGTTCCGATACGTTCTTTCAATACGTCCACATGCGAGATGATGCCAATAATTTTCCCGTTGGCCTGCAGATTTTCGAGCGCGGATATGGCTACATCCAGGGTATCGGCATCAAGCATCCCGAATCCTTCGTCGATAAACAGCGAATGGATCTGCGTCTTCCGGCCGGTTAACTCCGAAAGTCCCAATGCCAGCGCCAGACTGACCAGAAAGCTTTCGCCGCCGGACAAACTGGCAACCGGACGGATTATATCCGCCTGGTACCTGTCCACTATATCAAGCCCCAGGTCTTCCCCGGGCGTTTTTCGGATAAGATACCGGTCGATGAAGGTTCCCACATGCCGGTTGGCTAACTGTATGAGCCGTCCGAGCGTCAACCCCTGTGCAAAACGGCTGAATTTCTTTCCGTCGGCCGATCCTACCAGCCTGGACAGCTTTTCCCAACGCGTCGCTTCCTGCTGGAGCAGGCGTATCTCTTCCGTTATTTGTCCGCGCAGTTCCCTGTTGCGTTTTTCCGTTTCAATGATTTGCTTTACACGACCTGTTTCCTGCTGCGCTTCAGCCGTCGTCCGTTCCAGCTCCTCCATCGCGGCAGCCAGCGTTTCCTGCGTTTCCCCGGTCAGGTTTTTGTCGGTTTCGGTTCGAAGCGCTTCGTCGGTTTCTTTCGTCGAACGTTCGAGGTATCTTTGCTGTTGCAGGGTTTCCTGGTGAAGTTTTTCAACCCGGTCGGCTTCATCGCCGGGCATCGTGTATTGACGCATTTTCTCTATCGACTCGATTCCGGCTGTCTGTATTTTCTGTATGAACGCTTCTGTCAGCCGTTTTTCGTCTTCCTTCATCTGCCGGTGATCAATTTTCAACTGCGACAGCCGCTGCCGGGCAACTTCCAGTTCCTGTCTGCGACCGGCGGCTTCTTTACGCAACTGTTCGCACGCATCCGCCGCCAATTGAACCGCTTGCGCGCATCGCCCGCGTTCCGCGCCGGTATCCCTGTCGCCGAAACAGGCGAAACGCCGCTCTTTCAGTTGCTCCAGTTCGGCCTGGACGGTTGCCGCTTCGCCGGTTAACTGCTGTACCAGTGCTGATTTTTCCTCCAGACTTTTGCCGGCATGATGCAAGTCAATCCGCAGTTCGCCGAGCATTGCGGTTTCCTGTATGAGCCGGTCGCGCGTTTTGCAGAATAATTCAAACCTTTGCTGCAAATCCGACAGGATCGCCCGGCTCTCATCCTGCTTGAATTTGAGCTGGAAAGGTGCAAGCGTTTCGTTGAAGCCGTTCGTCAGTTTTTCGCGTTCGGCGAATAATTCCGCAAGTTCCGCCCGTAAGCCCGATAACGACGCTTGAGCAAGTTCTGCTTTTAACTTTGCCCGGTTTTGTTCTCCTTCCAGTCTTGCTGTTTCTTCGTTGAGCTTGCCTGCGGCGTCTTTCAGTTCCTGCAATTTTCTTTCGAGGCTGCGTACCAGGGCGAGTAGTTGTGATAATTCCGTTTGCCTGCTTTTCTTCTTATGAATGACCGCATCAATCACCGCCGGCTTGTTTATATCGAGCAGTGCAGGCAATTGCAGGTTGATGTTGCCGAAAGTATCCGTAATATTTTGCTGCTCCCGGATATGATCATTCTGTTGTTCACAAAGGTTTGTCAGATGGTTTTGCAGGTTTTGCAGGGCGATTTTGCTGTCGCTGACCTGTTGTAAAAGCTTTTCTGCTTTCTGTTGCTGTTCGTTCAGCTTCTGTTCCGCCTTGCCATGCTCCTCCAAACAGTTGCCTTCCGCAAAAGGATGCCGGGTAGCGCCGCACAGCGGGCAGGGACTGCCGGGATGCAGCGCTTTCCGTTCTTCTTCGTACTTACGCACCAGCAGCTGCATTTTCACGTTTTCCTGCAACACCGGCAAATATTCCCGTACCTGACCGTATGCCGCAGTATATTTTGACAGATTTGCCGCCTCCTGTTCGATCTGCGTCTTCGCTTCCTTTTCCCGGCGCTCCAGATCACGGATAAGACGCTCCATCTGTATTGCTTTGCCTGCCAGTTCCGCCTGACGTTCGCACCGGCTGATCAAATGCGGAAGCGCCGCCGCTTCTGTCTCGTATTCTTCCGGCGCTTTTCCGGCCAGTATGCCGGCCCGGTTTTCATCCAGCCGTCCGATCTGTGCGTTTAAATCCGTCAAGGCCTGCCTGCCGGTTTCCAACTTCCCTGCCCATACCGCGCTTTTATCGGCTTCAGCCTGTATTTGCCGGTTACAAAGTTCCTGCTCCTCCTCCGCCTGATGTATACGATCCATGAGCGATTCCAATTGCGGCAGCCGGTGGGCAACTGCGGTGATCGTCCGTTCCAGAGCCGTTTCATGATCATGCGCAGTCATCCATGCCGCCAAACGTTCCGTCTCATCCGCCAGCGTTTGCTTGCGGTCTTCCTTTTCGCGGATCTCGTCCTGCAATTGCCGGTAAGCTGCAATCGCCGTTTGCAGCATATCTCCGGTATGCGCTGCCTGCTGCGTTTTGCTGCCGATAAGCGTATCCTGTTTCTCCGCTTCGATGATCCGGGACTCTGTCTCCTGCCGAATTTCCAAAGCCAGAGCATACTCTTTTTCGACTTCCGCCAGATGGCTCGAAATGCGGTCGGATATATCCTGCAAAGCCGGAATCCTGCCTTCCTGCTGTATCGCCTGTTGCTCTGCATCGCCTGTTTTTTTAAGGCAGATATCGATCCCGGCCAGGGCCGGTATAAAGGTTGACACCGTTTTGTGCCGTTGCAGTCGCTCAAATAAGAGTCTGTTCTTCTCGCATTGCCGTTGCAACTGTTCCGATTCAGCCAGCAGCTCCTGCTTTTTCTTTCGTAAAGTCCTGATTCTTTCCAGCCATTGCAATTGTTCGTTACAGTCATTTTTTTCGGCGATCAGGATCTTTTCACGTTCATTCAGTTCGCACAACTGCCTGTTGTATGCATCCAGTTCCCGGTCGGCGAGCAGCCGTACATCATCCAAACGGATCATCTGCTGCTGCAATTCGGTCTGTTTGGCTTTCGAATGTTCGTAGACAAATGCGGATATTTTCGAATAAATGCCTGTATCGGTCATCTTTTCGAGCAATTCGCTCCGTTCGTTCCCGCTGGCTTTCAGGAAACGGGTGAAATCGCCCTGCGAAAGCATTACCGAACGGAGAAACTGCGTATAATCCAACCCGCAGGTCTCTACGATCCTTTGCTGAACAATGCTTAACGGATGCCCCGCAATTATTTCACCTGTCGAAGCATTACAAAGTTCCATTCTTGGCGATTGCAACGCCCCGTCGGATTTTCCACGGCTTCGCTTCATCGACCATTTCGCCCTGTAGACCGCATCACCGGCTTCAAACTCCACTTCGGCGTACGATTCGCCGGTATGACGGGTCATGCTTTCGTGCGCATCTCTGGCATAACGGTGTACGCGCCCATACAACGCCAGAGTAACGGCATCCAGTATGGTTGTTTTACCTGCACCGGTAGGTCCGGTAATGGCAAAAAGATTACTTCCGTCAAAAGGCGCATGATCAAAACGAATGTTGTGCACCCCTTTTAACGAGTTGAGATTTTGGAACTTGATGCTGATAATTTTCATGAAGCAACGAAATGCCTGTTATATCAAATGACATGACAAAAATATGAAAAAAGATGTAAGCTGATGCCGTTTGATCCTGTCAGCGATCTTGACGCCGTACTTTTGAGGCATCCTTTTCGCGCGCAGTGCAGGACGAGAGCGCAGAAACCGCCGAAGGGCTTTATTTTCGTAACCGCATGCAAGCGAAGCGCAGCTTGCGGAAGACGCGTCTCCCCGTTATGAAAATCCGGCTTTTCAAGCCGCCGAAACGTAACGTCTATTCCTTAACAGTTCCTAAGCATGTATCGGACATAATTCGCCGGTGAATTGTCAGCGATAAGCATATTTCGGACACAATTCGCCGAGCCGTGAGCGTATACGCCCGAGTTGCGAGCGTATACGACCAAGCCGTGAGCGTATACGACCAAGCCGCGAGCATGTATGCCCAGGCAGTGGGTGCGTATCCCCGCCGTTGAGTACGGCAGTAAGCATGACGGGCGTGGTCCTGATTTTTATCGTATGCGCTTGGACAACCTGAGTTTTTTATGTAATTTTGCGTGGATGAAAAATAGGGCAACCATATAGATACACCGTATGAACATTTTTTGCATCAGCATCAGGAATATCAAAGCAAAACCATTGACGGCCACTCTTAGCATTGTGTTGTTTGCCACGGGGGTATTCATCATCTCTTTCCTGCTATTGGCGAAAGACCAGCTGACAACACACCTCGAAAAGAACGTGGCAGGCATCAACATGGTGGCAGGCGCCAAGGGAAGCCCGCTGCAACTGATCCTTTCCACCATTTACCATGTGGATTATCCCACGGGAAACATATCGTATGATGAAGCCAGGCGACTTGGCAAAAATCCCTTAGTGGCGCGTACTGTCCCTATAGCCCTGGGCGACAACTACAAAGGATACCGCATTGTAGGAACTACGGCCGATTATGCGGCGCTGTACGGCGGAACGCTGCAAACCGGGACGTTGTGGGCTGCCGATTTCGAAGTCACCATCGGGGCCAAAACCGCAGAGATCACAGGTTTGAAAGTCGGTGACCGCTTTGCCGGGGTGCATGGCTTTATCGAAACCGACCATATACATGGCGAGCACCGGTACACGGTAACAGGTATTTTCGAACGAACAGGAACGGTGCTGGATCAGGTGATACTGACCAACATCAGCAGCGTATGGCGGATCCACGAGCATGGCGGAGAC
Organism: Bacteroidales bacterium; assembly: GCA_031265445.1. Lineage (GTDB taxonomy): Bacteria > Bacteroidota > Bacteroidia > Bacteroidales > UBA4181 > JAIRLS01. The sequence goes on along the minus strand of JAISCQ010000290.1, from coordinate 5,853 downwards.
GAGGAACACGAAGAGGGCGAGGAAACAGTTCATCTTCAGGATGAACAAGACAGGGAAATTACCGCCCTGCTGGTTTTCTACCGTAATGCAATGGGAGCGATTTCGCTTCCGCGATATGTCAACCGGAATACGAACATGCAGGCTGCATCGCCGGCCATTGAGCTTAACCGGCTTTTTTCGCTGATGGGCGCCAGTATCCAAACCATCGGTTTAATCGCCTACCTGATCATTTTCATTTCAGGTTTGAGTATCTTTGTATCGCTGTTTCATGCGATGAAAGAGCGTAAATACGAGCTGGCGCTGATCCGCGTAATGGGCGGCAGCAAATTGCGGATTTTCGCTCTGGTCGTTACTGAAGGCTTGACGATAGCTGTTACCGGTTTTTTCATCGGTACCGTTTTAAGCAAAGCGGCTGCTTTTGGCGTTTCGTGGTATACGGAGGGTACTTTCCATTACGGAATGGACACGTTGGGCAGCCTGAAAGATTTTGTACTGTTAGCAGGTTCGCTGCTGATCGGTTTGCTGGCATCGTTCCTGCCTGCCATAAAGGCAATGAAAACGGATATTTCGAAGACCTTATCCAGGTAGCATTTTTGATTTTTGATTGATATTACCATGAAAAAATATTCCCTTACAATAGTTATCATCCTGGTTTGCGGAGTTGTACGCGCCCAGCAAGACATTGACTGGCAAACGCTGGCCGACATCAAATGGATACCCACCTACATGGCCGAATACGACGATTATTACAACATGCCCAAATTCAGCAAAAAAGTTAAAGCGTTGGATGGCAAGGAAATCATTGTCAAAGGATTTTACGTGCCGGTAGATGCAACGGGAACCATGTTTGCCCTGTCCGCATATCCTTCCAGCATGTGTTTTTTCTGCAACGGTGCGGGATTAGAGTCGGTTATCGAAGTAGTACCCAAGAAGGGCGAATCGTCATTAAAACATATTGCTACCGACAAATACATCCAGGTAAAAGGGAAACTGAAACTGAACCAAAAGGAAGCCGATCATCTGATGTATGTCCTGTTGGAGACGGAGCTGGTAAAGATCATCAAATAATATCTGCCGCATGATCGTTCTTGACCTGACAACGGCGAAATACTCAATTTCTACTTTTGTAACTCATGTCCTGTCTTCTACTGACAGGGTCTATCGACCACTGTCAGGGAGCTTCGCAGCCCGTCAGTGGTCTTGACCCTGAAAATGGCAGATACTTATCCCTGCTTTAACTTTTTGAACAGCCTCATCTGGCTATTTCGTCGACAGGAAGCTATAATTTCCTGACCCTACTTCATACACGGCATATTCGCCTTCCATCTTCACAAATTTCACGCCTTTGGCCGACGATGCCTTTTGTCCGCTTTCGGTCACCTGTGCTCTGTCTGTTGCCGGGATGCAGACTGTGGCTGTTGTATTGCCGGGTATGGTAATCTCCCATTGGAAAGTATTGCCGTTTTTGTTCCAGCTACTCGCGATCACTCCGTGCACCGAACGGTACGATGCTTTTACATAGTCCAGGCCGGCAACCGGATACGGATGCATCACGATTTTTTCGAAACCGACGCTGCCGGGTGCGTTTTGGATGCCTGCCAGGTATTCGTAGAACCATACAATGAGGTCGCCCAGCAGCATCACGTGGTTATGCGAGTTCATGCCCGGATCGGCTGTATTGCCGTTCCAGAGTTCCCAGATAGTGGTTGCCCCGTGTTCAATCATAAAACCCCAGCTTGGGTAATCGCGGTTCGTAGCGATGCGGAAAGCAAGATCAGCGCGTCCGCGATCCGACAGCCCGCGCATCAGCCATTGGATGCCCACCAAACCGGTGCTTACATGACTGTTAAAATCTTTCTCGGTTTTGTCCACAACGTTTTTGAATACCCTGTCAGCATAACCGTCGGGCACCATGCCGTAGCAAAGCGACAAAAGGTTAGCCGTAACGGTATTATTGCTGTATTGCGCCGTTTCCGTATTCAGGAACTTTTCATTGTAGGCGTTCTTCACGGTTTGGGCTTCGGCAGCAAACGCCCTGACATCATCCGGCTTGTTGAGCAGGGTGGCAAACCGTTCAAGCAGGAACAGCATCCGGTAATAGAAGGTTGTGCCGAGTACGGCAGCGTCAGTCTTGCGTGCAGGGTCTTCCGAGTGAATTAATTCGGGTAATTCGGGCGGCATACACCAGTCGCCGTAAGTATCCCTGGTCATGATATTGTCCTTCATGTATTTCTCGCGCATATAGCTCATCCATTTCTTCATCGAGCTGTAATGCTTCACAATCGGCTCCTTGTTGCCGTACTGCTCGTAAAGCATGTTGGCGATGATGACGCAGGCGCCCGGCCAGGTCATATTGTCGCTGTAAATGCTCCAATAGTTGGGCGCCACGTCGGGTATGCTACCGTCTTCGCGTTGTGCCTGGGCAATATCGTCGAGCCATTTGGCATACAGGTTGTCATTGTTGAAGATAAAACTTTCGCCATGCGAACCGACAGCACGGTCTCCCAGCCAACCCATACGTTCGTCGCGTTGTGGACAATCGGTAGGCATGCCGCGGTAATTGCCCCGGATACCCCAATAAGCGTTCCTGTAAATCCGGTTGATCGTTTTGTCCGATGTTTCGAACTGGCCGGTAACTTCCATCTCGTCGTACACCACCCTTCCTTCGAAATCGTCAACGGCAGGCGTTCCCGGGTAACCGGTGATTTCAACAAAGCGGAACCCATGGTAGGTAAACGAAGGCTCAAACAGTTCCGTACCGGAACCTTTCAGTGTATACTGGTCGGTAACCAGCGCTCCGCGAATATTGGCCAGGTACAGCGTGCCGTCGTCCTGCAACACTTCGGCAAAGCGCAATTTTACCTTATCGCCGGCCTTACCTTTCACTTTCATGGTTACCCAACCCACCATATTTTGTCCCATATCGAGGATATACATGCCGGGCTTCGTTTCTTTGATGCTTACCGGACGAATGGTTTCCATCACCTTGATATTGCGATTGATCTGCGCTTCTAACTTACCTTCGGGTGCCTGTACCAGTTCGGCCTGCATCCACTTGCTGTCGTCGAAATCTGTTGCATTCCAGCCCTGCATTTCTCTGGTAGCATCGTATTCTTCGCCGTCGAACTCGTTGTTGGCACGGATGGGGCCATCAACGGAAACCTTCCACGAATCGTCGCTCACCACGGTTTGTTTGCTGCCATCAGCATAGGTTAGCTCTAATTGCAGGATCATTTTCGGGAAGCCGAAACTGCGGATAAACAGGTTTTGGGGATCATAGCGCATGGTGAAGAAACGACCGTTGCCCAAAGTTGTAGCGATAGCGTTTTTACCCTGTACCAACTCGCTGGTGACATCGAAGGTATTGTACTTAACTGCTTTGGAATAATCGGTGGGCGTGGGTGCAAGTTCCTGATCGCCTATTATCTTTCCATTGATGTACAGTTTGTATAATCCCAGCCCACTCACGTATACTGTGGCTTTTACCGGTTTCTGCGCAGCGTCGAATTCCTTACGGAAATAGCGTGCTGCCAGACGTGTGTTGCGTTGATTCGTCACATCATCCTTGAAACTCTTATCCAAGCCTGTCCACTTGGCTTGCCAGTCAGCCACATTCAACAACCCCATGCTCCACAAGGCCGGTTGACTCCATTCCGAACTTCCCCTGTTGGCGTTTACCTTCACTTTCCAATAGCAAATGGTGCGGCTTTCTAACTTCTTACCGCCATAAGGAACGTTGACGGAAGCATTGGATTTCACGGTCTGCGAATCCCACAGGTCGCCTTCGTCGGCATGAAGCTTTTCCAACGATGAAGCCACTAACACCCGGTAAGCTGTTTGCCGTATACTGCGTGCATCGCTGGTGATTTCCCACGAAAGCCGAGGGGCAACACCGTCAATTCCTTGCGGATCAGTCAGTAACTCGCAACGAAGATTTGCCACATTGACAGTCGACTGTTCGCCACAAGCAGCCAACAGGCACATCATATAAAAGATAACACACACATTTTTCATAACCGGTTCATTTTTTGATTTTTAATTTAATTATTTTGGATGAAGGGTATCAAAATTACAATAACAACGATTGAATATTTAAAATATCAATATCCAGAGAACAAAGGAAGTTAAAAAAATGTGTGATTCACACGAAACCACAAAGATTTTTTACGCAACCGATTGCGTAAATGTGAAAAAATCTTAAAAAAAGCTGCGGAGTGATAAACCTTGGAGAAAAAACCGTAAATTTGACGTTTTAAAATAAAGTTTCAATCAAACCAATTATCAAGCGAAGCGTTCTCATGAGCGTTAGCGATTAATCAAAAATTGATATGACCACACGAAGAAGTTTTGTAAAAAAGGCGAGCGCCGGTTTGCTGGCCATGGGGGCATCTTCGGTATTCCTTAGCGAGGAATTGTATGCTGACCCTGTAAAAAAAACTCAAAAGGAAGACTTGTTCAAGGTATCCATGGCCGGATATAGCTTCCTGCATTTCGATCTCGACAAGACGCTCGAAATGATGCAGCGTATGGATGTACATTACCTGTGCATCAAGGATTTTCATCTGAAATTAAATGCTGCCGACGAGGAAATTGCGGCATTTCACGCCAAGTTGAAAAGCAAAGGCGTGACAGGATACGGCGTAGGGCCGATTTATATGAAGTCGGAAGCTGAGGTCGACCGTGCATTCACCTATGCCAAAAGGGTTGGAGTAAAGTTGATTGTAGGTGTTCCCAACTATGATCTTCTGCCTTATGTGGACAAGAAGGTGAAGGAGTATGATTTCAACTGTGCGATACACATTCATGGGCCGGACATCAAGGAGTATCCGAATGCCAAGGATGTGATCGATCACGTGCAGAATCTCGATCCGCGCATCGGTATGTGTTTGGACATTGGACACGATACCCGTGCCGGTTTCAACCCCACCGACGATCTGAAAAAGTATTACAAACGCGTGTTCGACATTCATATCAAGGATGTGACCGCCGCCGGCAAGGAAGGCCATACCTGCGAGATGGGCCGCGGCGTGATCGATATCCCCGCTTTCGTGAAAATGTTACGCAAGGTGAAATATGCCGGCGCATGCAGTCTTGAATTCGAAAAGGATATGAAAGATCCGTTGGCCGGATTAGCCGAATCCATCGGCTATTTCAAGGGTGTGATGGCTGCCTCGGTATAAAGAACCTACGTCCACGCTCTTGTCCAGCAGCCGGTACGTGGCAAGCTGCGGCAGGGCATCGCTGTGGCTGACAAAATATTCTGCCGGCTGGGGAAGGGCGTCGGACGTCAGGGGAGCCAGATCGAAAGCGTCGGACGGGACGCCGATATGCTGTGCCATGCTCATTTTCAGCAGGGACAACCCGTTATCGACTTTGAGGCGGGAGCTTTTCAGTCTGTTCTGTTCGAGTTCCACGCGCAGCAGGTCGTTTTTGACCGTCAAGCCGGCCTCGACAGCCATGCTTACATCCTGGCGTACACGCGCGAGCAGTGTTTCAGCCTCGGCGATGGTCGTCAGCTTTTCCCGCAGCGAGACAAGCTGCCAGTAGTACTGTTCGGTTTTGAGCAGGACTTCGTCGTCGGACATCTGCTGTTGCAGACGGCTCACTTCCAGACCCTCCTTCGCCAGACGGTTGCCGTTGACAATCTGCCCGCCGGCATACAGCGGCTGCATCGCCATCGCTCCCGCAATCACACCTTTTTTCAGCATTTCGATCTTTTGCCAGATGCTGTGTAGGAGCGTTGGGCGCCGGCGTTCCGTTTCCGGTTTTCCATTGCGTTACTGCTGTCCATATTAAAAAGTATAAACCTGCTGTTATTCCGATGATCGAAACCGGCAATTCGACGATTTTATT
>JAISCQ010000254.1 GCA_031265445.1 Bacteroidales bacterium | reverse complement strand
CGCGCGCGTGCGCGTTATATGTAATGTAAGGCTCTCTCTCTCTCTCTCTCTCTCTCTCTCTCTCTCTCTCTCTCTCTCTCTGCAAAAGCCGTGCCATTCGGTGATTTACCGAACGTTACGCCGGGCATTGCCTGTAAGAAAATTTCGAGAGATTTCGATATCATGAAGGATACTTTTTGATATATTTTTGACATTAAAAATCGGGGACAAATATAAATGGTTTTTGAACAAAAACAAAAAAATATTTGTTTTGGGGATATTTTTTTGATTTTATTTTTGACCCTGACAGGTCTGCCGACCCTGTCAGGTCGTTTTACGTAAGCGTACGTATACGAACCTGTCAGGGTCAAGACCGCTGACAGGGTGTGCCGCACGCTACCGCTGACAGTGGTCGACAGACCCTGTCAGCGGTGGTACAGCCTTCTTTGACCCTGACAGCAGAGACGCGATGCATCGCGTCTCTACAACGCAGCCTGACAGGTCAGCGCTTTGCACCGGCGTGGGAGTAGCGCCCGACCTGACAGGGTCGTCAGACCTGTCAGGGTCAAAACCGTAAGGGAGGTATTTTATCTTCCGTTTTCCGGAGGTCTTTAGGAATGTGTTCAAAGAATGTGTGATTTTTTCCCTACTTTTGTCGCTTTAATCATTTCAATATGGATTTGAACATACTTTCCGCAATATCTCCGGTTGACGGCCGTTATCGCCGCAAGACGGAACCATTGGCGGAATACTATTCGGAATACGCCCTGATACGATACCGCATAAAAGTGGAAGTGGAATATTTCATCGCGCTGTGCGAGTTACCGCTGCCCCAGCTGCAATCGTTCGACAAGTCGAAATACGAAGGCTTGCGCGACATTTACAGGAATTACGGCATCAATGCGGCCGAACGGGTGAAAGCCATCGAAGAAGAAACCAATCACGATGTGAAGGCGGTGGAATATTACCTGAAAGAGCAGTTCCGGACGCTGGACATCCAGCAGTACAGCGAGTTTATCCATTTCGGGCTGACATCGCAGGACATCAACAATACGGCCATCCCGTTATCGAACAGGGATGCCATCGAACAGATTTACACGCCTTATTGTGACGACCTGATGCTGTGCCTGCGCAACTTCGTGAAAACATGGGCTACCGTCCCGATGCTGGCGCGCACGCACGGACAGCCTGCATCGCCCACCCGACTGGGCAAGGAATTTGCGGTATTTGTCGAAAGACTCGAAGTGCAGCTCGCGCAGTTCAGGCTCATCCCGTTTTCGGCTAAATTCGGCGGGGCCACGGGCAACTTCAATGCGCACCATGTCGCTTACCCGGAGATCGACTGGAAAGCCTTTGCCAACAACTTTGTCGACAGTGTGCTGGGATTGAAACGCAGTCAAACCACCACACAAATTGAGCATTACGACAATTTTGCGGCCCAGTGCGACGCCCTCAAGCGCATCAACAGTATCCTGACCGATATGTGCCGCGACATCTGGACGTATGTCTCGCAGGAATATTTCAGGCAGAAAATCGTCAAGGCGGAGGTCGGCTCGTCGGCCATGCCGCATAAAGTGAACCCCATCGACTTCGAAAACGCCGAGGGAAACCTCGGGCTGGCCAATTCGCTGTTCGAGCACCTGGCCGCAAAGCTGCCCGTATCGCGTCTGCAGCGCGACCTGACCGATTCTACCGTATTGCGCAACATCGGCGTTCCGATGGCCCATACCATCATTGCGTTTCATTCGATACTCAAGGGCTTGAACAAGCTCATCGTGAACTACCCCGCGCTGGACGCCGATCTGACGCGCAACTGGATCGTAGTGAGCGAAGGAATACAAACGGTACTGCGCCGCGAAGGTTTCCCCAAACCTTACGAAGCGCTTAAAGAGTTGACCCGCACATCGGAAGAAGGTATCGACAAGCACAGACTGAATGCGTTTATCGACCGGTTGGACGTGTCGCCCGAAGTAAAGGAAGAACTGAAGCAGATCACCCCGTTTAATTATACGGGAATCTAACCATTGCAAATGAATTTTTCAGAAGACGCTGAGTTCACCTCTGGAGAGGGGAAAAAGCCTTTAGGGAAAGTAAAAGAAATATTGAAATACTGAAATATATATGAGCGCATTAAAAAATATCGCTTTGGCCTTGATTTGCTGTCAATCATCCATGATTCATGCTCAAGTGAAGTTTGACGACTATTTCGAAACAAAAACGCTCCGTTTTGACTTTTACCTGGCCGGAAATGCCCAGCGCCAGGACGTCTATTTTGATTGCTTCCGCGAAGAGCCGCATTGGGGCGGGCCGCTCACGCATCTTACCGACAGTCCCGATTATGGCGAATATCGCTACGATGTGTTTGACGAGGCTTCCGGAAACCTTGTTTACAGCAGGGGATTCTGCTCGCTGTTTCAGGAATGGCGCACCACCGAAGAGGCTCAAACCGTCAACCGTTCGTACAGCCAGGTGATCGTGATGCCCTATCCCAGAAAGAACATCCGTCTTGAGATATTGGCGCGGAATTACGTCACAGGCAAATTCGAACCGTTATTCAATACAGCCCTTGATCCGAAAAGCATCGGCATCAATCGCGAAAAACGCCCGAAATACCCGGTTGCCAAAATATTGAACAGCGGAATACCCGCCCGGAAGGTCGACCTGGTCTTTGTTGCCGAAGGATACACAAAAGACGAAATGGACAAGTTCAGGAAAGATGCGGCGCGGTTCACCGATTTCCTTTTCCGTACCAAACCTTACAGCGACCGTAAAAACGATTTCAACATCTGGGCGGTCGAATGTCCGTCGGAAGAATCGGGTGTGGACATTCCCGGACAAAATATCTGGAAGAATACCGCACTCAAATCGCATTTCTGGACATTCGGTATCGACCGTTACCTGACCGCTCCCGATCTTGCGCTCATCCGCGATAAGGTGTGGGACGTTCCCTGCGATGCGGTGTTTGTGATCGTCAATTCCGAAAAATACGGCGGCGGCGGAATCTTCAATTATTACGGCCTCGGGACGGCAGACCATGAAATGAGCAATGTCGTTTTCGTGCATGAGTTCGGACATTCGTTTGCCGGACTGGCCGATGAATATTTCAATTCGGAAGTAGCCTACAACGATTTCTACAACCTGAAAACGGAACCCTGGGAACCCAACATCACCACCCTGGTGAATTTCGAAACGAAGTGGAAAAACATGCTGCCTGCCGGAACGCCGATCCCAACGCCACCCGCCGAAATCAACGAAGGCCGGGTAGGTGTCTATGAAGGCGGCGGCTATGTGACCCATGGCGTCTACAGGCCGATGGTCAATTGCCGGATGCGCAGCAACAGCGCCGTTTTTTGCCCTGTCTGCCAGCGTGCCATCAACAGGATGATTGATGGGAGCATTGATCGATAAAGTGTTGAACATCTGGAAATGCACCAATAACCAATAACCATTATTTCATGAAGCCCTTTTTACGTTTACTTAGTTTTGCCAAGCCTTACGGAAGATATTGGCCTAAATATGCTTTATTTACCCTGATAGCAACAGTTATGGGTACAATCAATTTCGTATTGATTATTCCGGTAATGAAAGTAATATTTGAGGGTGATTCGGCAATTATTGCAGAAAAGCCTCAAATGGCGGACGGATTTATCAAATATTGCATCGACATGTATAATTACTGGTTATCTAATTTTACAGTGCAATATGGTCCCAAAGGAGCGCTTATTTTTGTAATCCTGATACTTTTAGTAGCTTCGGTATTGGCCAATCTTTTTGGCTATTTGTCGCAGCGAACGCTCACATCATTGCGTACCAATCTTGTACGTAACATACGTAGAGCGATTTACGACAAAATATGCTGTTTTAATGTCGGGTATTTTCAAGATAAACGTAAAGGAGATATTTTATCAAGCGTCTCGAGCGACGTTGCTGAAGTACAGGGATCGGTGGTTAATTCATTTCAAGTGTTGTTTCGAGAACCGTTGATGATCATCATTACAATGGGAGCGCTTTTTGCAATGTCGTACCGGTTAACATTATTTACCTTACTGGCTTTACCGGTTGTATCGTTAGCCATCGGAAGGCTGATCAAAAAACTCCGTACTCATGCCAAAGAAAGCCAAAGTATCATGGGACAAATTGTCAGTGTGTTCGAAGAGACTATTTCAGGCATCAAAATTATCAAGGCTTTTAACGCTGAAAAACAAATGACTGATAAGTTTGACTGGATGAATAACCGGCACCGGCTTGTTAATAAAAAAATCATGAACAGGATTGAAGTCGCCACACCGCTCTCCGAATTTCTGGGTGTAACTGTCGTTGCCTGTATCATATTCTATGCCGGTATACTTCAAATCAATGGCAAGCTGGGAATGTCGATGGAAGTCTTTATTGGATATATAGCTATGTATTACAGGGTAATAGCGCCGGCAAAAGCTTTAGGAAATGCCTATGGCAACATCCAAAGGGGTTTGGCTTCCGGCCAGCGTATCTTTGCCATTCTCGATCAGGAAAACGAAATCAGGGAAATAGCCAATCCCGTCCCGATCAGCAAATTCAGGGAGAATATCGACTTTCGTGATGTCACCTTCAAATACGGAACAGAGCCTGTACTGCACAACATCAACCTCACTATTCCCAAAGGTAAAATGTTTGCGCTGGTGGGGCACTCGGGCGCCGGCAAGTCGACCATTGCCGACCTGATACCCCGTTTCTATGATGTAACCGAAGGCGAGTTATGTATCGACAGTGTGAATGTGAAGGATTACAAGCTCAACGACCTGATCGGCCAGATGGGTATTGTAACGCAGGAGCCCGTGCTGTTCAACGACACCGTATTCAACAACATTGTTTTCGGGATGACCGGCGTGAGCGAGGAACAGGTGATTGCCGCCGCCAGGATTGCCAATGCCGACGAATTCATCGTCCACTTGGAAGAAGGGTATTACACCAACATAGGCGACCGCGGCATGAGGCTCTCGGGCGGACAGCGGCAACGCATCGCCATTGCGCGCGCCGTGCTGAAAAACCCGCCGATACTGATCCTCGACGAAGCTACGTCGGCGCTCGATACCGAATCGGAACGGCTGGTACAGGATGCGCTCACCAAACTGATGACCAACCGTACTTCCATTGTCATCGCACACCGGCTAAGCACCATCAAGCATGCCGACTGCATCTGCGTGCTCGAAAATGGCCGCATTGTAGAACAGGGAACACATGATGAACTGATCGCCATTGAAAAAGGCATCTACAGGTATCTGCACTCCCTGCAGGTAAAATAGCGTTTCGTTACGTTATCAGCGCAATGACGGTTTTGCCCGTCATGAAGTATGGAACTTGGGGCGAACATTTGTACCTTTGTCAAAAAAAATGAAGACGAATGAATGATCGCGCTGTCATATTTGACCTCGACGGAACATTGGCGGATACGCTTGAAGATATTGCCGACAACATGAACCGGGTACTTGCCGGCAAAGGCTTTCCGACACACGAATACGATGCTTACCGTTTTTACGTAGGCAACGGGCTTAGGAACATGGTTGCCGAATGTCTGCCCGAAAGCGCCCGTAACGACGCTATGATCACCGCCTGCCACGACCGGATGGTTGCCGAATACAACAGGAACTATATCAACAAAACGCGACTGTACGACGGCATCCCCGAACTGCTGGACGCATTATCGTCACAACGGATCAAGCTGGCGCTACTTTCGAACAAAGCCGACCTACTGACGCAAAAAATCTGCGGCGAGTTGCTGACGAAATGGAAGTTCGAAGCAGTGCTGGGCGACAATGAGCGGTTCCCGCGAAAACCGGATCCGGCGGCGGCATTATTCGTTTCCGAACAGATAGGGATCGCGCCGGCAAATATCTGCTACCTTGGCGACAGCGACGTAGATATGAAAACCGCCAATGCAGCCGGTTTTTATCCCGTTGGCGCCGGGTGGGGCTTCCGCCCGAAAGAAGAACTCGCGGCAAACGGCGCAAAGCGAATTATCGACCATCCGATGGACTTGCTGGAAATGTTTTCGAAGGAATAAAAACGCGCCTTTTGGGTGTTATCGACAAAACAAAAAACAGCTTAACCACACCACGCCGCTATAGGCTATTCCGGCAAGCATCACTAATTTCATCCGGTCGCCTGCCCGGCGGTAATCGTCACTGCCGGCAGCTTTGTACACTTTCCAGCTGATGAGCGCCATAGGGACAACCAGTAATAACAGTATGTAAAAAAATGAAAAACACCCGGCTATATGGCGCAGGAAATAGCCGTATACAAAGCCGAGCATCACCACGGTAACGATGTTAATACCGATGATGGTACGTTTGGTACGCCGGTCGCCCAACACGATGGGTAACGAACGGCAACCGTAGGCAGCGTCGCCTTCAAAATCTTCGGCATCCTTGGTAATTTCACGCGATAATGTGCTTAGGAACGCAAACACGGCGACACCCAGTATCCAGAATACAGCAAAGTTGAGGTTAGCGCCTTCGTCCAGTAATAACCGGCCATTTTCCCTGTACATAGGCGGTATATCCAACAGCGTCATCATGGGAACCAAGGCGGAAAACAAGGCGACAATCATGTTTCCTATCAGGAATTGCTGCTTGTAAATGGTGGAATACAGCCAAAGCATGCCGGCTACCATAATGTATACCAGCACCAGCTCGGGAATCCCTGATTTCCATGTAACATAACCTCCCGACAGAATACCCAGGGCGCAAAAAATAATGTGCATCATCATCGTTCTGCGGCGGCTGATTTTCCGACCTACCACTACCTTGCCGGGCCGGTTGATCTTATCGGTTTTTACATCGAAATAGTCGTTGATGGCATATCCGGCAGCAGCAGTACACATGGTGGAAAACACCAGGCAGAAAAAATCAAAACCACTCAACTGAAACTCCATACCGTATGATCGCGCCAACGGCAGAATCACCGCGTAACGCATCACATACTGTGTGAAAGCGATCATCAGTAAGTTAGGGAACCGGATCAAAGTAAGGAAAACCGACATCATCTATTTTTGGCAAAGATAACATATTGATTGCATCAAACGAATTTCATTTGAACTTGATGCAGAAAAATCATCGAAAGCAACAGCATATCATCTTATTACAACCATATTTTTCGTAAAAACAAGTTCATTAGTATAAATTTTGTGTGAGCCGGATCTCTATAATAAAAGCCTCACTTTAGCAAAAGTCCCGTCAATAGACGGATATACGTTTCGATACCCTGCCTGATCTCATCCGGTACAATGTATTCGTCAGCCGTGTGCGAACGCGCCGAATCGCCCGGCCCTATTTTGACGGATGTATACGGTATCCGTGCCTGATCGGATGTCGTGGGCGAACCAAAGGCCGTCAACCCCATCGACAGGCCCCGCTGCACCAGCGGGTGTTCCATCGGTATGGACGACGAGTTGATATGCGTGGAACGGGGCGTTACAGCGCTGTTTTTCATGCATCCGCGAATGATCGCCAATGCATCCGTATTTTTGTAGTGTTCGTTGGTACGGACATCCACCGCGTATTTACAGCTGTCGGGCACTACATTGTGCTGGTATCCTGCGTTGATGACCGATACGGTCATTTTTACATCGCCAAGGAGCGGCGATGTGTCCGGAAATCTGAATGTCCGGAACCATTCAATATCGTCCATGGCCAGATAAATTGCATTGACGCCTTCATTACGGGCGGCGTGTCCGGTTTTCCCGGCGGTTTCGCAATCGAGCACCATCAATCCCTTTTCGGCAACAGCCATTTGCATTTGCGTGGGTTCGCCCACAATGGCCAGATCGAGCGGCCCCAAATCGTCCAGGATAAGCGCAATGCCATTCTTCCCGGTGATTTCTTCTTCGGCGGTTGCCGCATAGATGAGATTGCAGTTCCTGTCCTTTTGTTTCGCGAAATGCAGGAAAGTCATCATCAGGCTCACCAGCGAAGCCCCGGCATCATTGCTTCCCAATCCGTAAAGCCGTCCGTTTTCGACAGTCGGCGTAAAGGGGTCGCGCGTCCACGAGGCAACAGGCTTTACCGTATCGTGGTGCGAATTGAGCAGGATCACCGGCAACCGGTCGTCGATGATCGACTGCGCCCATACGTTGTTGCCTTTGCGGAAGACGGTGCAACCCTGTTCTTTCAGATACGATTCGATCATGCCGGCAGTTTGGTCTTCCTCGCGGCTGAGCGACGGGGTTGCGATCAAACGGCATAACAGGCCGATGGCGGCTTGCGGTTTCCGATCGGGACATAATGAATCTTTCATTTCGGGTTTCGGGTTTATTAATGTTTTAGAGGCTTTGATCTGAAACTGGTCAAAAGTGATATAACTCCAAAAATAATAAATGGAATACTGAGTAACTGTCCCATATTAAATTTCATTCCTGCTTCCCACGATTCCTGCGGATTTTTAATAAACTCTATGCAGAAACGAAACACAAAAACCATCATCAGGAACAATCCAAACATAAAGAACGGATGCGGTTGATTTTTACATTTTCTATATACAAAACGCAGTATTACATAAGTTAACAGATAATATAACGCTTCATATACCTGTGTGGGATGCTTTGGAACAATTTCATTGTTGCGCTCAAATATGAACCCCCATGGAAGAGAGGTTTCAATTCCATATATTTCAGAATTCATTAGATTTCCCATGCGTATAAAAAAACCGGATACTCCTATTACAATAACTGCTCTGTCAAGAATCCAGATATAGGGTTTTTTCGTTTTCCGGGCAAGGAGATATAATGAAACAAGTATCCCGAAAGCGCCGCCATGACTGGACAATCCACCTTTCCAGGTAGCAAATATCTCAAGAGGATGTCCTAAGAAGTATTCAGGATCATAAAAAAAACAATGACCTAACCGCGCGCCAATAATTGTGCCAAGTATAACATAAGTAAGGATTTGTTCATTAAATCGGTCAGGTATCCTGTCATGTTTCACTAATTCACGAAAAGCATACCCGCCAAATATAAAGGCACACACAAAGAGTATGGCATACCAGCGAATCGACCATTCCCCAACAGCAAAAAATTCAGGGTCAACACTCCAATGCACAAATAATTCTAACATGCTGTATGATTAATGAGTTTTAATTTGCGTCGCCACGGATACAAACCGGGATTTTACTTATATCGACTGCAAAATTTTCCAAAGTACCGTTTGCGCCGACACCACACGATTGGCTGCTTCTTCGATGACAAGGGAGTTTTCGCTGTCGATCACTTCGTCGGATACTACCAGGTTGCGGCGTACCGGGAGGCAGTGCATGAATTTGGCATGGCTGGTGAGCGCCATGTTTTTGGCATTGCACGTCCAGGCAAGGTCTTCGCAGAGTATTTTTCCGTAATTGCAGTACGACGACCAGTTTTTGGCATACACGAAATCAGCGTTTCCGTATGCCTTTTCGCGGTCGTATTCGATGGTTGCGCCCCGGGTAAACACCGGATCGAGTTCGTAGCCTTCCGGGTGGGTGATCACTACCTCGTAGCCGGCAGCAACAGCCCATTCGGCAAACGAGTTGGGCACCGACTGCGGCAATGCACGGCAATGCGGCGCCCAGGCCAGCAACACTCTGGGCCGTTCCGTCTTTTTGTACTGCTCGATGGTAATGATGTCGGCAAACGACTGCAACGGGTGGCGCGTGGCCGATTCCATGCTCACAACGGGAACGCCGGCATATTGGATAAACTGATTGATGACGCTTTCGGAATAATCGGCATTACGGTCTTTCAGTGCAGGGAACGAACGTACGCCAATGATGTCGCAATAACGCCCGATAACCGCCGCCGCTTCCTTGATGTGCTCGGCCTTGTCGCCATTCATCACTACGCCGAATTCGGTCTCGATTTTCCAGCTGTCCTCGTTGATATTGAGCACCATGGTGTTCATCCCAAGGTTTTGAGCGGCTTTTTGCGTGCTAAGACGCGTACGGAGGCTCGAGTTAAAGAATAATAAGCCCATGGTACGGTGTTTACCCAGATTTTCGTGTTGAAACGGGTTGTCCTTGATTAAAAAGGCTTCTGCAAGAAGCTCTTTCAGGTTGGCGACATCATGTATCGATGTAAAATGCTTCATTTTGATTTTGATTTTATTTGGCTGCAAAGATACAAAGACTCTGCGTTTTTCTCAGTGTTTGACTACGCAAGAAATTTGATGGCTACCATGCCCAGCGTGTACAGCATCGTCGCGGTAATAACGCCCCGCGTAGCGCGCCAGTATTCTTTATTCAGGAAAAGATAGAAAATAGCCAGGTTGGGGATGGCGCACAGACTGAGTATCTTGGGTAATGCCCTCATCACAAAGGCATATTGCAGGAACTCGCCAAAAGGCGTTCCCGAATATCCGAAAAGGTATACCGCGAAGAAAACGATCAGGGGCAAAACGATCCCCAGCGCTAATCCTGTCCAAAACCTGTTCCAGCGACGATTGAATAGCATTTTTGATGAATATCAGATTGTCAATTGGCGTACTGCCGCGACAAATTGTTTGAAACTTCCGGATGTATTGGCATCCGTATCCATATGTGGAGCTACATTGCTTGCAAAAGCAATTTTGGGCAAACTCCTGTTTTGCTTCAGTTCGGGAATCATCCGCAATAACCTGTCAGGCGCGTCGGCAATTATGTCAACCTCCCTGAAATCGGCTTTATGTTTATACTGTTCGGGTTTGAAGCGGGGATAAGCTTTTGCAATGGCTTCCATATCGCCAAGCATCCAACATTCCAATTCCCGGCACACAATACGTATTTTACATGCGCAAAAACACCGGTTTGCAACCAATTCAAGCAATCTTTTCTTTAGGGTACGACAATTGTCCGAATCCTGATCCCTTGTAATGAGTATTTTTGCATCCGGCATTTTGCTGATGGCAGGAACTGCTGTTCGCAGCGCCTTTTCCAAATCCTGTTTTCCCTGATGCGAATAAATCCGTACATCTATATCAGGTATCAGGCGAATAAAAAACATGCGAGCGAATTTTTCAAATGAAGCTTCTTCTGTAAATACGTGTAATGTCATTTTACTGTAAATTAGCCCCACTGATATAATGATTCCTCCATAGCCATCCCAGCTTATTCTCTTGAGAGAGCGTCTTCACCAGATCATCGTCATTTGCCGCCCGGATGATCGTACGCCCGTTTTCTTTCCTGAGAAAGAACAGTTCCTCCACGTTCACACCATTCACAAAGTCGGGTGAATGTGTCGAAACAAGGACTTGGCCGCCACGTTCGGAATATTCCCTGATTTCTTCGCATAGCTGCAAAAGCAAATCGGGATGCAGGTAATTCTCCGGCTCTTCGATACATAACAGGGGATGCGGCGCAGGATCATACAGCAGAACAAGAAAGGCAAACATTTTAATGGTACCGTCCGAGACAAATCTGGACAAAAACGGATTTACGAAATTTTCATCCCGGAACCGCAGCAAAATCATGCCGTCTTCCGTTTCCCTGGCTTCTACCCGGTTGATCCCCGGTATACGCTGCGGGAGTTTCTCTAAAATCCGGTTGAACGTATCCCGATGGTAATCATACAGGTATTTTGTCGCCTGGGCAAGATTGTCGCCTGTTTTGGAAAGATGTCCGGATATTCCCGTCTCCGAAACTCCCCGGCCATATTCGATCCTAAAATTCGAAACATGCCAATTCTCTAATAATGAACGGAAGGAACTGATTACCTTATATTTTTCAAACTGGCCCAATCCCTTTAAAGCGAGAATGTCGGGACTGGAAACCTTTTGATGTTCCCGTTCATCTTTTGCCCCCTCCTGTCCATATTCTTCTTCATTTGAGATTACCGTACCTTCCCCTTTCTCAAAATTTAAAAATTTCCGGGGCTGTCCATATTGACCTCTACGGTATTTAAGTATTTCGTGTTCCACAATAGCCCTGCCATTCTCATATCCGATTTCAAGCGAATAGGTAACCAGGGGCGAGGTTGCGCCGGTTTGGGGGCTCCGGAATTTTATTTCGAAAGCCATTTTGTCCTGATCAGTACAGTCGCGGCTGATCAGTTCATGAAATCCGCCGCGCCTGTTCATGGCAACGGTTACATTATTCTGTAAAGCATCGCTTAGAAAACCGAACACGTCGAAAAGCGTTGTTTTCCCCGATCCGTTCACTCCAAGAAAAACAGACATTTTCGAAAGGTTCCTGACAACGGTATCCTTAAAAACCTTATAATTTTTGATGCTGATACTTTCTATGCGCATAATGCTTTGCTTGATCCTTCAACAGGCTAAGTTTCCGGTTTACCTTACCGCAACCCCGCTGGTCACGGCTTTTTCGGGAGTTACAAATATCAGTTTCCCGTCGGCATCCTCCGCCAGCAGGATCATTCCCTGCGAGTCGATGCCTTTCAACCTGCGCGGCGCGAGGTTCACCAGCACGCACACTTGTTTTCCGGGCAGTTCCTCGGGCGTGAAATATGCGGCAATGCCCGATACGATCGTGCGTTTGTCGATACCCGTATCTACCAGCAGCTTCATCAGCTTGTCGGTTTTGGGCACGCGCGACGCTTCGAGGATGGTTCCCACGCGGATGTCCATGGTCGAGAACCCGTCGTAGCTGATGTCGGGTTTGGCGGCGGCAGCCCGGTAACTGTTCTTTTCGTTGGCGACTTTCGTGTCGGCCAGTCGCTTCAGTTGCGTTTCGATGGCTTTGTCTTCGATTTTCTCGAATAGCAGGAAAGGTTCGCCCAGTTGACGGCCGGCTGCCAGCAGGTCGCTGTTGCCAATGCAGTCCCATGCGGTCTGCGGCATCAGGAGCATTTCCCTGAGGCGCGCCGAACTGAACGGCAGGAACGGTTCGGACAGCAATGCCATATTGGCTGCAAGTTGCAGCGCGATGTTCAATATCGTTTTCACGCGAGCCTCGTCGGTTTTGATCAGCTTCCACGGCTCGGTGTCGGCCAGATACTTGTTGCCAAGGCGGGCGAGGGTCATGGCTTCCTTCAAGCCTTCGCGGAAGCGGAAGTTCTCGAGCGAGCTTTCCACGCTGGCGCGGATCGCAGCAATTCCGGCCAGCGTTTCGCGATCGTAATCCGTCAATTCGGCGACTTCGGGCACGACGCCGCCAAAGTATTTCTGTGTGAGCACCAGCGCGCGGTTGACAAAATTTCCGTAAATCGCCACCAGCTCGTTGTTGTTGCGATCCTGAAAATCCTTCCACGTGAAGTTGTTGTCCTTGGTTTCGGGCGCGTTGGCCGTAAGCGCATAGCGCAGCACGTCTTCCTTGTCGGGAAAATCGTCCAGATATTCGTGAAGCCACACCGCCCAGTTGTGCGACGTGGAAATCTTATCGTTTTCGAGGTTCAGAAATTCGTTGGCAGGAACGTTTTCGGGCAGGATGAATGATCCTTCGGCACGGAGCATTGCCGGGAAGATGATACAGTGGAACACGATGTTGTCCTTGCCGATGAAATGCACCATCTTGCAGTCCTCCGATTTCCAGTAGTCCTGCCAGGTGTCGGGCAGCAGCTCCCTGGTATTGGAGATGTAGCCGATGGGCGCGTCAAACCATACGTACAGCACCTTTCCCCCGGCGCCTTCGACGGGAACGGGCACGCCCCAGTCCAGGTCGCGGGTTACGGCGCGAGGCTGCAAGCCCAGGTCAAGCCACGACTTGCACTGTCCGTATACGTTCGCTTTCCATTCCTTATGTCCTTCGAGAATCCATTCTTTCAGGAACGGCTCGTACCGGTTTAACGGAAGATACCAGTGCCTGGTTGGTTTCATCACGGGCGCCGATCCGCTAAGGGCCGAGCGCGGGTTGATCAGATCGGTGGCGTTGAGCGATGTGCCGCACTGTTCGCACTGGTCGCCGTAAGCGCGCTCGTTGCCGCAATGCGGACACGTACCGGTGATGTAGCGGTCGGCCAGGAACTGGCGCGCTTCCCCGTCGTAATACTGTTCGGTTTCCTTTTCCACAAACTTGCCGTCGTCATAGAGTTTCCTGAAAAACTCCGAAGCCGTTTGGTGGTGTATCTTCGACGTGGTGCGCGAGTAGATGTCGAACGAAATGCCGAAACGCTCGAAGGAATCCCTGATCAGCGCATGGTACCGGTCAACAACGTCCTGCGGCGAAATGCCTTCCTGCCGCGCCTTGATGGTGATGGGAACCCCGTGCTCGTCGCTGCCGCCGATAAAAACAGCGTCGCGCCCGCGCAAACGCAGGTAACGGACGTAAATATCGGCGGGAATATATACTCCGGCCAGATGGCCGATGTGAACGGGGCCGTTGGCATACGGCAAAGCGGTGGTTACCAGGTATCTTTTAAATTCACTCATGATTATTCTTGAATTTCAATCTCAATTTTCAATTAACGATTACCCTCCCTGCGCTTGAACACGGCCCGAAAGCCGGTGGCGAATACGGTCAAGTCATCGGGGAGCCAAAGATAGATAAAATGCCCGGGGATTTGGCGTATCCGGCAATAATTTTTGCAGCCGGGCTGCACAGGGAATCATGTTTACGGCACGTAAAAAGGCATGTAAAAGGGAAGGCGCGGATACTTACCCGCCCTGCTTCAAATCAAATCCAATGTCGCGGCGGAAGTATTTGCCTTCATAACCGATGGTTCCGGCGCTGACATTCGCCCTGTCCAGCGCGGCTTCCATACTGCCGGCCATGGCGGTAACGGCCATCACCCGTCCTCCGGCGGTTACTGCCTGCCCGTCGTTATCGGCCGTTCCTGCATGGAAGAGAATACAATCCGCAGCCGATGCCAGTCCGCTGATCGGTTTTCCCTTCTCATAGCTTCCGGGATAGCCGCCGGATACCAGCATGACGGTGGCGGCGGCTTGCCGGCTGACCATGACGGTTTGCCGGTTGAGGGTGCCATCAGCCACTGACTGCAACAGTTCCAGCAGGTCGCTTTCGATACGCGGGATCACTGCTTCCGTTTCCGGATCGCCCATACGGACGTTATACTCAATCACCATCGGATCGCCGTTCACACTGATCAGCCCGAAGAAAATGAAGCCCTTATAGGGGATGCCGTCCCTGCGAAGCCCTTCGACAGTAGGCCGTACAATGCGCGTTTCCACCTTTTCCATAAATTCCTTCCCGGCAAACGGAACCGGCGATACAGCGCCCATACCGCCTGTGTTCGGCCCGGTGTCGCCTTCGCCTGCCCGCTTGTAATCCTTTGCCTCGGGCAGCAGCAGGTAGTTTTCGCCGTCGGTAAGCGCAAACACCGAAAGCTCGATCCCCGAAAGGTATTCTTCGATCACCACTTTCCTGCCGGCAGCCCCGAACCTGCCCGAAAACATTTCGCGCAGGGCAGTAAAAGCCTCTTCCTGCGAGTTTATAATCACAACTCCCTTGCCGGCAGCCAGCCCGTCGGCTTTCAGCACGTACGGAGGCGGCAGGCTGCGGATAAAGTCCTGCGCCTCTGTTTCCTGCCCGACGGTGAAGCTGCGGTAGGCTGCGGTAGGGATACCGTGGCGCAGCATAAATTCCTTGGCAAAATCCTTGCTTCCCTCCAGCTGCGCTCCCTGCGCCGGCGGACCGATGACCGGTATATGCTTCAATTCGGGATGAGCGGCGAAATAATCCACAATGCCCCCTACCAGCGGCTCTTCGGGGCCAACCACGATCATGCCGATATCTTCCTGCAGGGCAAATCTGCCTGTTGCAGCGAAATCGTTCACCCCGATGGGCGTATTGCACCCTGCCTGTGCAGTCCCTGCATTTCCGGGAGCGATGAATAAGCGGTTCAGAAGCGGACTCCGGGCTATTTTCCATGCCAGCGCGTGTTCCCGGCCGCCCGAACCTGTCAATAATACATTCATGATAAATCTATCGAATTTGTTCTGCAAAAGTAGACAATTTGTCATAAAATCGTAACTTTGCGTCATGAAAAGTATTTTTCCGCATGGGACGCATTATTGGGATTGATTACGGACGCAAGCGTACGGGTATTGCCGTCACCGATCCGCTGCAAATCATCGCGAGCGGGCTTGAGACGGTGGCTTCGGGCGAGGCGGAAGCCTGGCTCGAGTGTTACATGGCCGGCGAACCGGTGGAACGCATCGTAGTTGGCTGCCCCACCATGCTCGACGGTTCCGAATCGGATACGATGACCCGTTACGTACAGCCTTTCGTCAACCGGCTGAAGAAAAAATTCCCCGGCATGATGATCGATCTGTTTGACGAGCGGTATACGTCAAAGCTGGCTGTCCGCGCCATGATCGACGGAGGGATGAAAAAGAAGCGCCGGCAGGACAAAGCCGGTATCGACAGGCTGAGCGCCGCGATTCTGTTGCAGGGATACCTGGAACGGCTCACGGGCTTCCCGAATGTAGAAAATAAAAATTGAACCGGGCCTGCTCCCCGGGCATGAGCGAAGGGAGCAGCTCAACGAAGTTAATATTGAAAATGGGTAATATTCCCTACTACAAGCAGATATACGAATTGTTGCGCAAGCAGATTCTCGACGAGGTGTTTGCTGAAGGCGACCTGCTGCCTTCGGAAAACGAACTGTGCGCCCGGCACGGGGTGACGCGGCCTACCATCAGGCATGCGCTTGACGCCCTGGTAAACGACGGACTGATTGTGAAGCACAGGGGCAAGGGAAGCATGGTACGCCGGAATCCGAATGCGGTGGGAATCCTTTCCCTTTCGGGGATCACGTCGGCTCTGGGGAAGCACAACCTGCAGACCGAAATCATTGCCAGGCCGTCGTACAGGGTACGCTGGCCCGAATCTTTTCCATTTCACCTGTCGGATCCTGAAATCAGGGCAGGATGTATCTGTATGGAACGGCTGCGCAAAGTTACCGACAAGGCGATTTTTTACGAACGGACTTATCTGCCGGCATCGTATTTCCCGCGTTTCACGCAGCGGAACATGGAAAACCGGTCGCTTTTCGAAGTACTGCGCAAAGGGTATCATGTGGAAATTAAGGGAGGCGAACAGCTCATACGGTCGGTGCCGGCCGATGAAAACATAAGCGCGTATTTTAAAGTCCCGCCGGGACATCCGGTATTATACCTCGAACGCAAGTTTGTGATTACCTTCCCGGATGTATATATTTATTCGCTCCTGTACTGTAATACGGAAGAATTTGCCCTGTACGGGACGTTTTAGGCGGAACGGGCGCTTCTGCCGGCAAACCGCTGCCGGCAGCGGAAACGGGTACAGCGAAGCCGGCGACAGCGTCGAAACCGCCTCAGAAACAACAAAAAAAATGAAAAATTTTTTTGTTCCAAAGAAAAAACATTACTTTTATCGCTCAATTCATACACATTTTTATCCACCGGGATGCAAGACCGTTCAGACATATCGACCTTCGGCGCCGGGAAAATTTCCCGGGGAAACGGTTTGTGCTTTGCCCGTCCCCACTGTCTGTCAGAATACCGGAAACCGGTAACGCCACGCCGTTTCGGGAAATCCCCGTGTATTACCGCATGTCGGCATCACATCCGACGGATCGCAATTGAACTTCGCAGCCGCAGCTTTCGGCTTTGGAGCTTTAGCCCCAACTATTCTGGCTTTAGCGTTCCGTTCCATGCCTGTCAGCAGCTTCGCAGCCTGACAAGTCAACGACCGTAACATCAGGTACAACCTGACAGGGTCTAAAAGTTCAGGCTGCCGGATTAGAAAATAATATGTATTTTTCCCCTATAAATTCTATCAAAGAACGCAAAATCCATAGGGTATTGTTAAATTCATGTAGTTTTTGGACAAAATTTGAGATTTAAACTGTTATTTTTCAGTTATATGGTTTTATCGAATCTATGCCAATTTAACAATACCCACGCTTTATACGTGAACATTTAACTTTTTTCTTCGCGTGCTATCATACAATCGCCAAATTTTCTGACAGCAAAGAATAAAGCTCAATGCTTTTCCAATATGTTTTAAAATGTGCGTATCATCGCACTGCTCTTTTACATCATCAAATCTATTTTATCTAATTTTTATTATTTAAGGTTGCCGCAAAGATAAACATCTTTCTTTGATCGATGCGCAATTTTTTTGAGGCTATTCTTCTATATTCTTTTCGTTCGCTTTCTTTTTCCCCGCCACGACGCCCGCATGATGCCGGTAATTAACGTCATATTGATGAATCTGCGCATTGAGTAAACTTGCGATTTGCTCCAGTGCTGACTTCGTAACGTCGTCCTGCTGCATGAGCAGCATCCCGTTGACGATTTGGCACAGCACACCGAACGATTCGTTTACTTTGTCGGACAGTGTTCCAAGCGTGCCGCTTTCGCGCCGGGCTTCTTTCGCATTGGCGCGGGAGGCATGAAGCGTCTCAAATTCCGTATTTTCCCTGTCGAGCCTGTTGGTCAGCGTCGTCAGGTCGAACAGTTCCAGACCGGCTTCATTCTTGCGCAGTTCTGCGATCATGTTGCGGAGATAGCTCGTTTCCGCCTGATAGTTTTTGCGCGGCGCATCCCTGTAGGCATCTGCGATAAACTGCAAGATGCGGACGGTTTCTTTCTCCGTATCGTTTTGAGGAAACCTGGCGTGATAATCAATACGACTGATGAGTTGGACGGTTGTAGCGTCGCGTCTGTCGTCTTTGAGCGCCAGCTCATCCGTTTCGATAGACTTGCTTTTCCTGTCAAATTCCGCATCTAAAGCGTCAGCATCCGACCTGTACGTTTCAAAAGCGGGGAAAATTCCGTTCACCTGCGATGCAGGCGCGTCAATCTGTCGCGCGGCGTCACGATGAAACTGCACATTTTGCGCAACCGTGATGCGCGCCAGCAATGATTTGTATCCGTCAATTTTGGTACTCATAATATTCTAATTTTTAGAAATTCATCAAATATGGGCTCAAAGTAAATAAAAATTTGTTTATCATACAAATCAAAAAAATATTTTTGCATGACGCAAAAACACGAACCAAATTTTCAGGAGGTTTTTGTAATCTTACAAAAAGCTGCCGAAAAAAAATTCAAGCGTTTGTAAGATTACAAAAGCACAAATCAAATTTGCAGGAGGTCTTTGCATCATGCAAAAAGCTGCTGCAAAAAATTTCAGGCATTTGTAAGATTACAAAAGCACAAATCAAATTTGCAGGAGGTCTTTGCATCATGCAAAAAGCTGCTGCAAAAAATTTCAGGCGTTTGTAAGATTACAAAAGCACAAATCAAATTTTCAGGACGCCGTTTCGTCATGCAAAAAGCTGCCGCAAAAAATTTCAGGCGTTTGTAAGATTACAAAAACGTAAACCAAATTTTCGGGACGCCGTTTCGTCATGCAAAAAGCTGCCGCAAAAAAAATCAGACGTTTGTAAGATTACAAAAACGTAAACCAAGTTTTCAGGACGCCGTTTCGTCATGCAAAAAGCTGCCGCAAAAAATTTCAGGCGTTTGTAAGATTACAAAAACGCGAATCAAATTTTCAGGACGCCGTTTCGTCATGCAAAAAGCTGCCGCAAAAAAATTCAGATGTTTGTAAGATTACAAAAACGTAAACCAAATTTTCAGGACGTCGTTTCGTCATGCAAAAAGCTGTCGCAAAAAAATTTCAGGCGTTTGTAAGATTACAAAAACGTAAACCAAATTTTCAGGACGTCGTTTCGTCATGCAAAAAGCTGCTGCAAAAGGATTTTATGTGATCTCGCGACGAAAAATATCGGTAAAACAGTTACCATCGTGGGCGCGTGAAATAATTGACGTTCTCCTTTATTTGACCCTGACAGGTCTGACGACCCTGTCAGGTCAGCGCCGCGAAAACACCATGTCAGCGGTCAGGGTCAATAAAATTTTGATGCGGTTACCCTGTCAAAAAATGGATTTTAAACCATTTTAAACCACTCTTCGTAATGTTCCGAAGGTTCGAAAATGCCGCCGCTACGATTGTAATAATCCTGATCCAAATTAAATACCCCTTGAACGGTTTTTGCCCATGAGGTGCCCGATGCGGGATTGTACGTCAACATCCTGTCCCAGTTCTTGTAGTTCTGGTGTCCGTTGGTTTCGAGCAGGCCGGCGCCTAATCCCGGGAACGGCGACAACCTTGCAGCCACAATTTTGTTCCATTCCACCAATATCGGGTTCACCGTCAGGTCGGCACAGAAACAGGGAACATGGTGTTCGTGGGCTACCTGCGCGATCTTCATGGTCATGCTCATTGTTTTGGCAATGGCTTTCAAGGCGATGGCTTTGTACCCCATCTGTATCCGTTTCAAGGCGTCGGCATCGGTGTGGGCGCTTTCGTCGGCGGCAAGGCGAACGCCCAGGTCGCTTACATCTACCTCCGATTCTTCAGGGAAAGGCTCTTCGATGATGGCAATCTGGTCAAAAGCCCCGATCTTGCGTGCATGATCGATAAGGCGTTGCAGGGTTTCCTTTTTTTCATAACGGCCATTGGCATCGAAGTAGTAAGGCAGCTTGCCGTTCTTCGAATGTGTAGTGGTGCGGTTGCCGATTGCCTGGTGGATGGCCGTGAGCCTGTCCATATCCTTTTGCAGCATTTCTTCCTGCGTGCCCGGTTGCCCGATCTTGATCTTCATGAAGAAATAGCCGTCGTCCACGGCTTTCACAATCTCGTTGATGGGGATATTGTAAGCCATCAGCGGGATACTGGCTACCGTTTTGTGGCGGTGCGAGAGCGCAGGACGGTAAGCCGGCGGAATCAGGTCATCGAAGTTGGCGATGCCGTTTTCGGCGGCATACAGCAGCCATGCAGCATTGTCGACCCCTACCAGGGCATTCAGCGCGAAGGTTTTGCGCAGGTGCGGGTTATCGGTGATTTTCTGCCCGTAGCGCCAAAGTTCATCCATGATGCTGTCGACCATGTGTACGGGCGATTCGAACGATTGGCCTTTGATCATCTGCAATCCGCGTTCGGTCATGGCAAACATGATAGCGTTGCCGGCCGCTTCGGAATGGGCGGCAAAAACTTCCGCATCACTCCACAGAACGTTGTGGGTGCAGATTCCTGCTTTTTGTGTGCCGCTGTCGCCCTGGAGCATAACTGCCGTTTGCCATATTTCCTTCATATATCCGCCCTTGAAACCGAACGGACGGACGAGCGGCTCGCGTTCGAAATTGGAACCTGTTGCCGTCACACGGAACGGTTTCATCGCTTTATTGCGTGCAGTTGATACGGTACAAGCGGCCTGATCTATTCCTGTCGCCCCCAAAGCAGCAAAGACGGCGGTGTTTTTGATAAAATTTCTCCTGTTCATGATGATTCTTTCATTAAGGTTCGCAATGTTTCTATTTCCTTGCGGACGGCCGGCATGATCCGCTTTATCCGTTCCTTTGCGGGAAGCGATTCGTCGTCGCCGGGGTCAAATTCGTAGTGGATGGACAGCGGCCCGTTGATCCCGTATTTCTTCCGCATGGTGAAGTATTTCTTGAAATCGACCGTCCCGGTTCCAAGCGGAACGGATTTTACGGTCCATCTCCCCTTATTGTCCTGTGCATAGACATAATCCTTGATACATTCATGCTTCACGTGTGAGGCTATGGCGTCGAAACCCAGCGGCCACGAGTTGATACCCTCGGCGGCGGCATGACGGACATCATACTGGCAACCGATATAGCGCGGGTCGAGGTCTTTGATCAGGTACCACAAGTCCCAAACCGGACTTCCCACATTGGCGCCCACATGGTTCTGATATCCGCCATGCAGCCCGTATTTGGCATTCAGCCTGCACAGTGCCTCCAGTTGACTCCGTACCTTATCCAGGTTTTGTTGAGTGGTCAATTTGCCATCATACCTGTAATATCCCAGGCGATAGTATTTCACACCCTGATCCGCCGCCGTTTTCAAGATTCGTTCTGTAAATGGCTCTGCAACATCGGTGATGGCTGTTACGATCATTGGGATGGACAAACCATGTTTTTGCGCAGCTTTGACGGCAGCTGGAAGGTCGCGCTCAACGTTTCCGGGCAGAACGTGACCATCCGGGCGAACCGGCAGGTCGATTCCTTCATAACCGGCATCGGCAAGAAATCCGGCAAGGTCGTCATATCCCAGCCATTGAAAGGTCTTTGAGAACGTGCAGATTATATTTTCCACTCGTGGCGCAAATACAACAGATGATCCAAAAGCCTTGACTTGCGCGGCAAAGGGCGCCGTAATTCCCATGACGGTGCTGATAACAAATTCACGGCGTTTCATAACCCGTACATTTTCCATTGACTGCGGTAACCGTAATGCAACAGTTCGTTGGCTTTTGCGCTGTTGGTGAACTGTTCCTTTTCCGGATCCCATTGCAGACGCTCTCTGGTAGCCAACGCGATATTGCCCAGGTGTGCAAAACAAGTGGAGCGGTGTCCTTCTTCGAGTGGACATAATGGCGTTTGACGCGATTTCACACAATCCAAAAAGTTCCGTACCAGGCTTCCGGTGCTGTCGCCGCTCGAGCCGTCGCTCAGCATCTTGTCGGCCTGGGTAAATTCTTCGAGTTGTATCAGGTCTTTCCATGTCTGGAACTGCCCGGGACGATTGGGAACGATCTGGTAACCGCCTTCGCTGGCGTATAAGGCGCCTTTGGTACCGCGCAATTCCACTTCGCCCCTGGGGAAAAGTCCGCCACTGCTTGCCTCGTATATTGAGAAGGTGGCGATTGATCCCGAAGCAAATTCGTAAATTACCTCCATGGTGTCGGGGATGTCGCCGTCGTGCATTACAGCATATTTGCCACCATGAGCGCTTATGGCAACCGGGGCTTTTTCGCCCATCATCCAGCGGATTACATCCATGAAATGTACGCCCCAGTTACCCATCTGCGACGAATAATCGCTCCACCAGCGGAATTTGTAAGGTGCGATGTTGTATTGATAAGGACGATTGGCCCGTGGCCCCAGCCATACATCCCAATCGAAGTTTGCCGGCGGATTCTCGGGTTTCATGCTCCCGATGCCGTCGGGATACATGTCGTTGACACGGAAGGCGCGTGCAACGGTTATCTTACCGAGTTTTCCCGTTGGGATTTCCCTGGCCAGCTTTTGGTAAACCGCATTTCCGCGCCGGTTTAGTCCGACAGCTACTACCTGCTTGCTTTTGGCCTGCGCTTCCACCATCTTACGCCCTTCGAGGATGGTGACGGTCAATGGCTTTTCCACATATACATCCTTGTCGGCCTGTATAGCGCCAATGGTTTGTAAGGCGTGCCAATGGTCGGGCGTGGCGATACACACGGCATCAATAGTTTTATCCTCAAGTAACTTCCGCCAATCTTTGTACAATTTTGGTTTTTGGGGAAATTGTTCTCCCATCCGGGGCACCTGTCCGCCCATATCCTTCAGGTAACGCGGATCGACTTCATTACGGTTACGCGACATGTACGGTTCGTAGACATCGCATAGCGCGGCTACTTCGCAATCGGCATTGTTCATGAACAGCCCCATGAGCTGTGAGCCCCGGTTGCCGATACCAATAAATCCTACACGAATTTTATCATTAGCGCCCAATACAGTGCCCGATGCCGGAAATATACCGGCGCCAAGGCTTACCCCTGCCGCTGCCAGGGTTGACTTTGCAATAAAATTGCGTCGTGATGTTTTATTACTCACTGTTTTTATTATTTTTTTTGTTTTTATTATTTTTACGATGATCCGAAATAATGACTGAAAAATTATGTCCGGCACAGTTTCCAGACTACGTTGTCTGCAAAGGAATGAATTGAGGCGCCAATTTTCCGGATTGTTTGACGGCTGGGTTTTCGCGTGCCGTTGACGTAATGGCTTAACTGTCCCTGATGAATCCCGGTCAGGCGGGATAGACCGGCAAGCGAAAAACAAAAACAGGCTGTATAATACTGCAGGAATGACGCCGTATCATAATGAAAGTCAAATTCAGTCTCGACGAATTCAAAATTACAATTGCACAGTCAATAATTCATTACCAAGCCGGTGCAAGGCTGTTTCGATCTTTTTTCGTTGTGCCGGACGCGGTTTTTTTAATCCCGATGAATAATGGTGTAAAAGTTTTTGATTGATGCCCGTAATTCGTTCTAAGGCTACATTTGTGAAAATATTGTTATAATATTTCAACAGGCTTTGTGTGTCATACTGAAATACAACCGTATATTCACCTCGTAATATGTCCGGCAAATCCTTTTTATCTCTCGTATTAACAAATAATTCCAAGCCTTTTAAAACATTTTGCTTTGCAGCTTCCACGGTTTCTCCCGCACCATAAACGCCTGCGCAATTTTCGGCGTATGCGTCATAAAAATCTGCACTTTTTTCGATAATAATTCTTACTGTCTTCATATCTTTTTCTTTAGGAGGGGTTATTCCAACCCCATCTCTTTGATTAATTTTTTTCTTAAACCTTCTCCTATTTCCTTTGCCCCGTGATAGGGAACGGGCGGAGACAGGACTTCGTTTTTTATGTAAAAATAATGGCTTCCCTCCGCGTGAGAAAACTTCCATTCATTTTTCCTGATAAACCTGTGAAATTCAGCGTATTTCAATCTTTATTCTTTAGCTGTCTTGAATCGACTCTGCAAAGGTAACTATTTATATACTTTCATGCAAATTGCATTGTCAAAATCAACCGTCATGAAATATCTGTTTGAAGCAATTTGCGTATTTGCTTTCTCGAACCCGCTCACTTTCTCCCATATTTCGCAGGTGTTTGTAAGATTACAAAAACGTAAACCAAATTTTCAGGATGTCGTTTCGTCGTGAAAGTAGCCGCCGCAAAAGGATTTTATGTGATCTCGTGACGAAAAAATATGACTCAAAACTGTTTGAATCCCGGTTTTAAAAATTTTATAGATTTATTAACTTTTTTTAATAGTCCGAACATCTTACTTTTGCACTTGCTTTTTTTTATATAAAAATGTAAATTTTATGGTGCTTATAATATGAATGAATCAGTAAATATCAAAGAATTAAACGATCGTATCCGGCAGGAAAGCGCGTTTGTCGACCTGGTCGGCATTGAGATGAACAAAGTCATCGTTGGGCAGAAGCATTTGGTAGAATGTCTGTTGTTGGGATTATTGTCCGACGGGCACATCCTGCTGGAAGGGCTTCCCGGCCTGGCAAAGACGCTGGCCATCAATACGCTGGCTACCACCGTCGACGCCAGGTTCAGCCGCATACAGTTCACGCCCGACCTGTTGCCCGCCGACCTTCTCGGGACGATGATTTACAGCCAGAAAGAGGAGCAGTTCCTGGTAAAGAAAGGCCCCATTTTCGCCAATTTCATCCTCGCCGACGAAATCAACCGTTCGCCCGCCAAAGTACAGAGCGCTTTGCTCGAAGCCATGCAGGAAAAGCAGGTGACTATCGGCGGACAGACCTATCCGTTAGACCGGCCTTTCCTTGTGCTGGCCACCCAGAACCCCATCGAGCAGGAAGGAACCTACCCGCTTCCCGAAGCGCAGGTCGACCGTTTCATGCTCAAGGTGGTGATCGACTACCCGTCAAAAGCCGAAGAACAGCAGATTATCCGCGAAAACCTCGGACAGGTGTTCCCTTCGGCCAGCGCCATCCTGAAACCTGCCGACATTATGAAGGCTCGCGAAACCGTCAAGGATGTGTACATGGACGAAAAAATCGAACGGTATATTCTCGACCTGGTGTTTGCAACCCGCTATCCCGGCGAATACAAACTCGACAGGCTCCAGCCGATGATTACCTACGGGGCGTCGCCGCGTGCAAGCATCAATCTGGCGAAAGCGGCCAAAACGTATGCTTTCATCAAGCGCCGCGGCTATGTCATTCCCGAGGATGTGCGTGCAATATGCTACGACGTGCTGCGTCACCGCATAGGCCTGTCGTACGAAGCCGAAGCCGAAAACATGACCTCGGTGGACATCATCACCAGCATCCTGAACGTTGTAGAAGTGCCTTAACCTGCAATCAAAAGTATGGATTCAACCGATTTACTGAAACGGGTACGGAAGATTGAGATCAAGACGCGCGGGTTGTCGCGGCAAATCTTTGCGGGCGAATACCACAGCGCGTTCAAGGGGCGCGGTATGGCATTCAGCGAGGTGCGCGAATACCAGTATGGCGACGATATCCGCAATATCGACTGGAACGTTACGGCGCGTTTCGACCACCCGTACGTGAAAGTGTTCGAAGAAGAACGCGAACTGACCGTGATGCTGCTGGCGGACGTGAGCGGTTCGCGCGAATTTGGCACGGCCATGCGCTTTAAGAAAGCGCTGATGGCTGAAATGTCGGCGGTGCTGGCTTTCTCGGCCACGCAAAACAACGACAAGGTAGGCGTTATCCTGTTTTCGGATAAGGTGGAAAAATTCATCCCGCCCAAAAAGGGACGGCAGCATATCCTGCGTGTGATCCGCGAACTGATTGAATTCGAACCCGAAAACACACGGACGGATGTGTCTGTGGCCTTGCAATACCTCACCAATGCCATCAAGAAACGGAGTACGGCTTTCGTGATATCCGACTTTATCAGTCCCCCGTTCGAAGATGCGCTGAAAATCGCTTCACGCAAGCACGACGTGGTGGCTCTCCGCGTCTACGATGCTCATGAGGCGAAAATGCCGTCCATCGGACTGGTACAGTTCCGCGATGCCGAGACCGGGCAAACGCTTTGGGCGGATACATCCAGCGCCAGGGTGCGGTATCAGTACGGGCAGCACTGGAATGGTATCCAGCGCAAGCTCGACGAGACTTTCCGCCGCAGCGGCATCGACAATACCTTCATCCGCACCGACGAAGATTATGTAAAACCGTTAATGAAGCTGTTCAAACAGAGAGGATAAAAACCAGGAGTAGCATGGATGACATTGTAAAATTTAACGCGGTTGAAAGCAAAATTATCACCATACGCGGCCAACAGGTGATACTTGACCATGATGTGGCGGAACTGTACGGGGTAGAAACCAAACGGATCAATGAAGCCGTTAAAAATAATCCTGAGAAATTTCCTGATGGATATATTGTACATCTATCTGGAAAAGAACATACTAAACCGGTCGAAAATTTCGACCGGTTCATTTATTGGAAAAATATCAAATGAAGAACTGATTGTTTGAATTAAAAGCATTTAAAGGAAAATGG
Source organism: Bacteroidales bacterium (assembly GCA_031265445.1). Lineage (GTDB taxonomy): Bacteria > Bacteroidota > Bacteroidia > Bacteroidales > UBA4181 > JAIRLS01. The sequence continues at coordinate 28,150 of JAISCQ010000254.1, read as the reverse complement.
AAAAAATCATTTACGGGATACAGCAATTAGGAGTCGGCGTAAGCGATGCCGTGGCAGGGTTTCAATGGTACGGGCGGATGCTGGGCGCAGATGTCAAAGTATTCGACGACAGCAACACGGCCACTTACATGGCGCCGTACATGGGCGGCAGTCCGCACCGGAAACACGCCATCCTGGCGGCCAACCTCCAGGGCGGCAGCTGCTGCGAGATATGGCAGTTTATAGACAGGACGCCGCAAGCCCCGAAAGAAGAAATCTCCATCGGCGATTTGGGTATATACGCCGCCAAAATCAAGGCGAAAAATATCCATGAAGCGTACAGGGAGATCAAGCGCAAGGGCGGCATCGTGAGCGACGTCCTGCAAAATCCTGACAGGCAGCAGTTTTTTTATATGGACGACCTCCACGGCAATAAGTTGCAGGTGATTGAGTCGTACGAATGGTTCAAGCCGAACAGGCGCCATGCCACGGGCGGCGTTTGCGGGTGTATCATTGGGGTGAGCGATATGGAGCAGTCCCGTAAGCTCTACAGCGACGTGCTGGGTTACGACGTGGCGGTGTATGACGAAACCGGCGTTTTCGCAGACTTTGCGCCCCTGAAAGGCGGCGAAGGAAAGTTTCGCCGCGTGTTGCTGACCCATTCGAAAGAACGGCGCGGAAGTATGGCGGCATTGCTTGGCCGCAGCCGGATAGAGCTGGTACAGGCCCTGTCGGAAACGCCCGGTAAGATTTTCGAAGGCCGCTATTGGGGTGACATCGGTTTTATCCACCTGTGTTTTGATATTCACGGCATGGAGACCCTGAAAGCGGAATGTGCCGCAGCAGGCTTCCCCTTTACGGTTGAGAGCGACCATGCCTTCAGGATGGGCGAAGCGGCCGGGCATTGGAGTTATCTTGAAGATCCCGACGGAACGCTGATCGAGTTTGTGGAAACCAAAAAAATACCTTTGGCGAAGAAATGGCGATGGTACCTCAACCTCGAAAAGCGAGATCCGCACAAGCCCCTGCCGCGCTGGATGATTGCCGCGCTGGGAATGAACAGGGTGAAAATGTAATCCATGAAGAGTGAAGAACCGGGCTTGCAGGCTCAACTTAATCAATCAAGAATGAATGTCAGTCAAAAACCAGCAATGATCAGATATTTCATCGCATTACTTTTCGGCGTCAGTACGTTTGCAGGCGCCGCGGCTCAGTCCGTACGGCTCAGTGCACGGTTTGACAGCGCGGCGATCATGATCGGCGACCAGATCAGGCTGCATATCGAACTGGAGCGGCAAAAGGATGTGCGCGTGCAGTTCCCTGCGTGGGCGGATACGCTGACCCGCAATATCGAAATCGTAGAAACCTATCCGGTCGATTCTACTCCGGCGGCAAACGGCATGATACGCCTGAAACAGGACATCCTGGTAACGAGCTTCGACAGCGGACGCCATGTGCTGCCGCCGATACGGTTCCCGCTTGTGATCGACGGGCACGCGGATACCGTCGCTACGCGGCCGATATACCTGGATGTGCTTACCGTGCCGTTAGACACGACACAAAACTTTGCCGACATCAAGCCTGTCTATAAGGTACCCGTTGGCTGGGCCGATATTTGGCCGTGGCTGCTGGGCTTCGGACTGCTCTTACTCGCTTCGGCCCTCATCGGGTTTGGCATCTACGCCCTGATCCGATGGCGCAACAACAAGCCGATTTTCCGTGCGTCCAGGCCCGCCGAACCGCCGCATATCACGGCGTTACGGGAGCTGGACCGCCTGCGCGGCGAGAAGCTGTGGCAGAACAATCGCACGAAAGATTATTACACCCGCCTCTCGGACGTGGTGCGCACCTATATCGAGGGACGGTTTGACGTGATGGCGATGGAAATGACCAGTGACGAAATTCTGGATGGATTGCGAAATGCCGGATTTGAGGACAACAACCTGGTCGACAGGCTTCGCAGGCTCTTTTCGCTGGCCGATCTGGTAAAATTCGCCAAAGCCGGGCCGCTTCCCGATGAAAATGAAACGTCGATGCTCGACAGTTACCTGTTTGTGAACAACACCAAGGTTGAAATCGCCGATGACAGGGAAAACGCTGAAGAAACCGCCGTTGATGTCAAAGCGTCGACGGATGGCATCATAACCGGAATCAAAAATCAGGAATAATATATGAATTACACCTTTGCCAATCCCCAGTTTTTCTGGCTGTTCGCTGTCTGGGCTGCAACTGCAGGATGGTATATCTGGCGGCAGAACCGTCTCAGTCCGCACCTGCAGGTAACTTCCGTCGAAGGGCTGAAAGGCGTCCTGACGGCGCGCCCTGTATTGCGGCACGGACTGTTTGTGTTGCGGATGATCGCTTTTGCGCTGATCATCGCGGTGCTGGCGCGGCCGCAGTCGAGCAACCAGTGGGAAAGCGTCACCACCGAAGGCATCGATATCGTCATGACGCTGGATATTTCGGGTACCATGCTGGCGCAGGACTTCAAGCCCGATCGCCTCGAAGCAGCCAAAAAGGTTGCCGTACAGTTCATCTCCGGGCGTCCCAACGACCGCATCGGGCTGGTGATTTTCAGCGGCGAAAGTTTTACGCAGTGTCCGCTGACGACCGATCACACGGCGCTTATCAACCTGTTCAGCGGCGTGCACAGCGGGATGATCGAAGATGGAACGGCTATCGGGCTTGGGCTGGCCAATGCCGTAAACCGTATCAGGGACAGCGACGCCGTCAGCAAGGTGATTATCCTGCTCACTGACGGCGTGAACAACCGTGGCTCCATAGACCCGATGACCGCCGCCGAAATCGCCAAAACATTCGGTATCCGCGTGTATACCATTGGCGTGGGTTCGCGCGGAACGGCGCCCTATCCGCTACAGACCCCGCTCGGCGTCCGCTATCAGGACATGGAAACGCAGATCGACGAGGATTTGCTCAAAAATATTGCCCAAATGACCGACGGCCTTTATTTCCGGGCAACCGACAACGATCATCTCAAAAAGGTGTACGAAGAAATCGACCGGCTGGAAAAGTCGAAAATCAGCGTTCAGGAGCATCACAAAAAATCCGAAGAGTACCTGAAATTCGCTGTTGCCGCGGCATTGCTGCTGTTGCTGGAAATTTTATTGAGGTACACCGTATTGCGTCACTTGCCATAGGTAAAACCATGCTGTACAAAGATACCCGGACTTGCGGGGTGTACCCCGAGACTCATGCGGTGCACCCCGAGACCTTCGGAATATACCCCGATTTGCGTAGCGCGCGGAACACCCTGTCGGCAGTCTTTGACCCTGACAGCGGTGATGGAAGCGGCGAGCAGGAATTTCATATAAAATTTATGGAGGCAGGATCATTTGAAATTGTGAACCTTTCATACCTTTGTATTTTTTCGACAGTTGTATTCACCCCTTGATTCGCATGAACAAAAATGTTTCAGTTTTCGCATATTGAATATCTATACGCTTTGGCGCTGATACCGCTGTTCGCGGTATTTTTCGCAGGGGCGTCGCTTGCGCGGAAGAAGCGCCTGCAGCGTTTTGGCGACACAGAACTGGTGAGCCGTCTGATGCCCGACGCTTCCAGGCGGAAACCCTTGCTGAAGTTCGTCCTGCTGATGATTGCCTGCATATTTGTCGTGCTGGGCGTGGCCGGGCCGAAATTCGGAACCAAGCTGCAGGAAACCAAGCGTACCGGCTCCGAAATCATCATCGCCCTGGACGTATCGAACAGCATGATGGCCGAGGACATACAGCCCAACCGCCTCGAACGCGCCAAGCAGGCCGTGTCGAAACTCATCGACCGCCTGGGCGAGAACAAGATCGGGCTGATTGTATTTGCAGGAGAGGCTTACACGCAGCTCCCGATCACCACCGATTATGTATCGGCCAAGATGTTCCTTTCCACCATTTCGCCCGACATCGTTCCCATACAGGGGACGGCCATCGGTACAGCCATCAGCCTGGCCGCAAGTTCGTTTTCGCCCGCGAGCGAAGCCGGTAAAGCCATCATCGTGATCACCGACGGCGAGAACCATGAGGACAATCCCGTACAGGCTGCCGAAGAGGCCCTCAGCCACGGTATCAACGTGTACGCCATCGGGGTTGGCTCCACGCAGGGAACGCCCATCCCGGTAAAAACAAATTCGGGACAGCGTGATTTCATCAGGGATCGGAGCGGCAACACCGTGATGACCAGGCTGGACGAGAAAACGCTCCGGGAAGTGGCGATGGCCGGTAAAGGCGTTTACGTGCGGGCAACCACGGCCAATATGGGGCTGAACAGTGTGTACGACGAAATCGGTAAACTTGACAGGGCCGAATACGACGCAAAGGTATACACCGATTTTTCCGAGATGTTCCAGTGGCCGTTTGGCGCAGCATGGGCGTTTTTACTGATCGAGCTATTGATATCAAACCGTAAAAACCGTTTCAGGATATTCGGATCGTGGAGCGCAGGCGATGCGCATCCGGTGGAGTGATTCCGCCGGAGATCATTCTGCGTATTTCCGCCGGTCTTTAAAATTCGCGATCCGCATTCTTATTTGTAAAAAAATCATCAGTCATCATGTCATGAAAAAGATATTATTATTGTTAGCCGTCAGCATTTTAACCGTTTCCTTATACGGGCAGGATACATTGAAGACGGGCAAGAGCGAGTATACAAAAGGCAATCAAAGGGATTTTCGCAGCCTGATGCGTGAAGGCAACAGGCAATACCATGCCGAAAAGGCTGAAGATGCCGAAAAGTCGTACCGGCGTGCGCTGGATGTGAACGGAAAGTCGGACAGGGCGACATTTAACCTGGGCGACGCGCTGTACCGGCAAAAGAAGTACGAAGAAGCCGGCAGGGAATTTGAGAAAGCCGTCTCGGAAATGACCGATAAAACAGACAGGGCGCAGGCTTATCACAACCTGGGCAACTCGTACCTGCAACAGCAGAAGTTGCAAGAGAGCATTGACGCCTACAGGCAGGCATTGCGCAACAATCCCAAAGATGACGAAACCAGGTATAACCTGTCGTATGCCATGAATCTGCTGAAACAGCAAGAGCAGCAGCAAAATCAAGACAATAAAGATAACAAGGACAACAACGATCAAAAAGATCAGCAGGATCAACAGCAACAGCAGCAAAATCAAGACAATAAGGATAACAAGGATAACAAAGACCAAGAAGACCGGCAAGATCAGCAGCAGCAGGATCAGAAAAAGGATGAGATGCAGCAAAAACAGCAGCAACAGCAGCAGCAAATCAGCCGGGAAGACGCCCAGCGCATGCTCGATGCCATTGCTCAGGACGAAAAGGAATTGCAGGAAAAGCTCCAGAAGAAGGAACGCGCCGGACATCGCGGTAAAATCGAAAAGAATTGGTAATTTTGCGCCATTGATAAAACAGATACAGGATGGATCATTTATTGAACAGAATCACCATAAAGCATTTTTTATTCATATTCTTGATCATATCGACAGCGCTCCTGCAGGCGCAGGATGTAAGCGTTACCGTTAACTGCCCGCGCGTGGTGAGGGTTGGCGAACCCTTTCAGCTGGATGTAGAGGTTAACGCCCGCAGTTCGCAGCCTGAATTTCCGGAAATGGATGCGTTCAAAGTTGTTCGGAGCATGGGCACACAGCAGGGATCTCAATTTTACATGTCCGGCGGCAAGATGGTCGCCTCCGTCAGCACGACGTTTTCGTATGCGGTACAGCCTGACCGGGAAGGAACCCAGGAAATCGGGCCGATAGAAGTTACAGTCGACAGGAAAACATACCGGTCGGCGCCGGTAACCGTGCAGGTAGTAGCCGGCAATGCATCCGCGCAGCCGCAGCAGAGCGGCGGCGCCGACGAAACAGATGCCCGGCCCGACCAGTCGCAGGTGCAGGCCGACAATCGCGAAGTATTTCTGGAAGTGCTCACGGATCGCAAACAGGTCTATCAGGGCGAATACCTCAACGCCTCCGTCAAGTTTTTCTCAAGGATCAACGTGGCCTCCATCAACAAGGAATCTTTCCCGACCTTCGACGGCTTTTTCAAACAGGAAATCGAAACTCCACCTTTACGCTCGTTAGACCAGGAAACGGTGAACGGCGTACCCCATTTGACCGGCGTACTGCGAAAATACGTACTGTTCCCGCAAAAGAGCGGCACGCTTACCATCAATCCGTGCAAAGTGGAGGCGGGCATCAACCAGCGCGTACAAAGCCGGTCGCGGAGCATCTTCGACGACTTTTTCGGCGGCGGCGTACAGACCGTCCCGCGCGAGGCAACCAGCCGTCCGGTAACCATTACCGTATTGCCTCTGCCCGACGGCAAGCCGGCATCATTCAGCGGCGGCGTAGGCCAAATGAAATTCGACGCGGTCATCGACAAAACCGAAGTGAAGGCAAACGACCCTGTCACGATGAAAATTACCGTGTCCGGAAATGGCAATATGAAATTTGTGGACGCGCCGCGGATCAACTTTCCGCCCGATTTCGAGGTATATGACCCGAAAATCAATACCAGCCTGAACGCCACGACTACCGCAGGCAGCAAGACATTCGAATACCTGATCATCCCGCGGCACGGCGGCGCCTATAAGATCCCGGCCATAGAGTTCAGCTATTTCGACCCGCAGGCCAGGCAATACAGGACGCTGCGCTCGGACGAATACACGCTCGCCGTGGAACGCGGCGAAGAACAGTCCGGACAAACCGTAGTAAGCGGAGTGACGCGCGAAGACGTGAAATATCTCGGCAAAGACATCCGCTATCTCAAGACAGACAGGGCGAAACTGCGTCAGGCGGGCGAAAACTTCTTCGGAACATGGAAATTCAGGCTGTGGTACCTGATTCCGCTGGCGGCTTTTTCCCTCACCGTATACCTGCGCCGCAACTACATCCGTAAATATGCCGGCGCTGCACGGGTAAAAAACAGGAAAGCCAGCCGCTACGCAGCCAAACGTCTCAAACAGGCCCGCGGATTCATGGACAGGAATCAGAAGGAGCTGTTTTACGAAGAATTATCAAGGGCGTTGTGGGGATACCTCAGCGACAGGCTGAATATTCCTGTGGCCGGGCTTTCCAAGGATAATGCCAGAGCAGTCATGGAACAGCATCAGGTAGATACCGCGCTGGCCGACGAGTTTACCGGCGTGATCGACGATTGCGAATTTGCCCGCTACGCTCCCTCTGCAGCAGGTTCGGACATGAACGCACTCTACATCCGAACCGTGGAAGTAATCAACAAAATGCAAAAGGCGATACAATAGCGATCATGTGTAAGCAAATGAAAAAGATCTTTTTAATCATCTTATCCATCCATATATCCGTGGCGCTTCCTGCCCGGGATCAGGACAGCGCCATGCTGCGCGCCGAACGTTTCTATCGGCAGAACGAATTTTCCAAAGCCATTGCCGCGTATCAGTCGCTGGCCGACTCGGGATGGACCTCGCCCGTCCTGTTCTACAACCTGGGTAATGCCTGCTTCAAGAACCACGACATCAAGTCGGCGATCCTGTATTACGAACGCGCCAAACGCCTTGCACCGAATGACGAAGCCATTGATTTCAACCTGAACCTCTCGCGCAGCCTCACTTTCGACAAGGTAGAAGCGGTACCCGAGTTATTTTTGATCACCTGGGGTAAAGCCATACGCGACCGGATGACTGTTCGCGGCTGGTCGTGGTGGAGCATCGGCAGTTTTATCGCCATGCTGGCGCTGGGTTTGCTGTTTCTTTTTGTACATCGCATGCGCGTGCGGCGGATTTCATTCGGGCTTGCCGTATTTTGCTTCCTGCTGAGCCTCGTGTCATTTACCTTCGGCTATTTGCAAAAAGCCAATGTCCTGCGTACCGACGAGGCCATCGTATTTGCTCCGTCCGTCACCCTCAAAAGTTCGCCCGACGACAGCGGCAACAACCTGTTCATCCTGCACGAAGGCATCAAGGTACGGATCGAAGACCGGATCGGCGAATGGTGCGAAGTTCGCATCGCCGACGGTAATAAGGGCTGGATGCGGATCAGCGAACTGGAAATCATATAGCCGGGTTTTTTCACAGCTCGGCAAGACATTTCATCAGGCTGTCTTTCCAGTGTGGTATTTCGATGCCGTAGGTCTCCCTGATACGGGCTTTGTTCAGCACGCTGTAGTGAGGACGGGGCGCCGGCGCCGGGTAATCTTTTGTTTCGATGGGTTTAACTGCGCATTTTAAGCCGGCCTGTTGCATGATCTCGTGAGCAAAGTCATACCAGCTGCACACGCCTTCATTCGAATAGTGGAAGATTCCCCGCTTCAGGGTATTTTGTTCCGCCCGTCCGGCAATGACCATAATGGCCTGTGCAAGGTCGGCGGCATAAGTCGGTGTTCCTATCTGGTCGAAGACTACGTTCAGCGTTTCGCGTTCCTTCCCGAGGCGAATCATTGTTTTTACAAAATTGTTGCCAAATGACGAATAAAGCCATGAAGTGCGGATCACTACCGATTTGGGCGTGCTTAAGGCTGCTTCTTCACCGGCAAGCTTGCTGCGTCCGTACGCTGATGCGGGCGCAGCGTAATGCTCCTCGCCGTAGGGTTTACAGGAACAGCCGTCGTATACGTAATCTGTGGACACATGGATGAGGGTGGCTCCTGCCTGATCGCAGGCTTTAGCCAGATGCCCGACCGCCGTCGCATTGATACGGGTAGCCGCGGGTTCGTCGCTTTCAGCTTTATCAACCGCTGTGTAGGCGGCGCAGTTGATGACGGCCTGAATCCTGTTTTCTTCAAAAAAGTCAGTCACTGCACCCGGCCCGGTAATATCCAGCTCTGCCACATCCGTAAAAAAGAACCGGAAAGCAGGATAATTTCCGGATACCTTGCGTAATTCATTGCCCAACTGCCCGTTGGAACCTGTTACCAATATATTCATGCGTTTTAACAGTCAACATTCAGATGTTATGAACGATATTCAAAATCGGTTTTTACCCGATCAAAAGCCGGCAGGATCCTGTCCTTATCCGAAACGGTAGCTTTGGAAGCATCCACTTTCCAATCGATGTCCAAAGCAGGATCACAATAGAGAACGCCACCTTCGGACTGCGGGTTATAGAAATTGTCGCACTTGTAGAGAATGGTCGACTGTTCGCTCAATACCGAAAATCCGTGGGCAAATCCCTGCGGGATATAGAACTGCCGCCTGTTTTCGGCCGACAGTTCCAGGCCGAACCATTTGCCGAACGTGGGCGATCCTTTCCGCAAGTCGAGCGCCACATCATAAATCGAGCCTTCAAGGGCGCGGATCAACTTGGTTTGCGAATAGGGATTCAGCTGGAAATGCAGCCCGCGGATGACCCCATATTTTGAAAAGGACTGGTTATCCTGCCTGAATATGGTTTGAATACCGGCATCGATCAGGGCTCTTTCGTTGTAACTCTCGAAAAAATACCCGCGGGTATCACCAAACACCTTCGGCTCGATGATCATCAACCCGGGAAACTCTGTTTTTATGACGTTCATATAAATTGATGTATGACAGTAATCATTGATTTTCGAATATCGGAGACGATTAATAATCAGCGCTTTAACTCATTCTTCGTCGCTTTTCACTCCTCCGGCTATCAATCTCAGATAATCACCATACTGATTTTTTCTGTATTCATCGGCCAATCGCAAAAGCTGTTCCTTATTGATGAATCCGCGATTGTAGGCAATTTCTTCGATGCACGACACCTTTAATCCCTGGCGCGCTTCAATGGTGGCAATGTAGTTCGATGCCTGCAACAAACTGTTGTGTGTACCGGTATCGAGCCATGCAAAGCCGCGTCCCAATAATTTAACTTTCAAGCGTCCTTCTTGCAGGTAAAGCCTGTTCAGGTCGGTAATTTCCAATTCGCCGCGCGCCGAAGGGTTCAGCGATTTTGCTTTGGCTGCCGCGTCGTTCGAATAGAAATACAAACCCGTTACCGCGTAATTCGATTTCGGATGAGCCGGTTTTTCCTCGAGGCTCAACACGTTGCCCTGATCGTCGAACTCGACTACACCGTATCGTTCGGGATCCTTCACCCAATAGCCGAACACCACTGCGCCATCTTCCAGCTTGGCGGTTTCGAGCAGCGTGCGCCCAAAACTGTAACCGTAGAAGATGTTATCGCCCAATACCAGGCATACGTTGTCGTTACCGATAAATTCGCTGCCCAGGATAAAAGCCTGTGCCAATCCGTCAGGTGATGGCTGGATTTTGTATGCCAAATTCAGCCCCAGCTGGGAACCGTCGCCCAGCAAGTCCTCGTACAAATGGATATCCTTGGGTGTTGAGATGATCAAAATCTCGCGGATACCGGCCAGCATCAGTACCGACAACGGGTAGTAAATCATCGGTTTGTCGTACACCGGAATGATCTGTTTCGAAATACTTTTGGTAATCGGGTATAAACGGGTTCCCGAACCGCCTGCTAAAATAATGCCTTTCATCTTATCTTTGATTTTATATTTTTGATTTCCTTCCCGCGAAGACATAAAGCCCACAAAGGATTTTCGTGCCCTTTGCGCCTTTGTGGGAAAAATATTTTACAGTCCCAGTTTGCCTGTGAAATATGCGATGGTTTTTTGCAGCCCTTCTTCGAGGGGCACCACCGGTTTCCAGCCCAACTTTTCTTTGGCTAATTCGATATTCGGTTGCCGTTGAACAGGATCATCCTGTGGCAACGGCAAATACACCAATTTCGATTTTGACCCTGTTTGCCGGATCACCATTTCGGCCAACTGCCTGATGGTAAATTCGCCGGGATTCCCTACATTTACCGGCCCGATAAAGTCGTCGGGAGTTCCCATCAGGCGGATCATCCCTTCCACCAAGTCGTCCACGTACTGGAAACTGCGGGTTTGGTTGCCGTTTCCGTAAATGGTGATGTCCTGCCTCTGCAATGCCTGCACGATGAAATTGGACACCACGCGTCCATCGTTGGGATGCATCTTGGGGCCGTAGGTATTGAAAATACGGATGATCTTGATACGGACTCCGTTTTGCCGGTGATAATTCATGAACAGCGACTCGGCACAACGCTTGCCCTCGTCGTAACACGAACGGGCGCCGATCGGGTTGACGTGTCCCCAGTAGTTTTCGAGCTGCGGATGTATCAAAGGGTCGCCATATACCTCGCTGGTGGAGGCTTGCAGGATTTTGGCGCGTGTCCGTTTGGCTAATCCCAGCATGTTGATAGCGCCCATCACCGATGTTTTGATGGTTTTGATACCGTTATACTGGTAATGTACCGGCGATGCAGGACATGCCAGGTTATAAATCTCATCTACTTCAGCAAGAAACGGGGTTACAACATCATGGCGTACCAGTTCGAAATATGGGTTCCCGATCATGTCCACAATGTTTTCCTTGGAACCGGTAAAAAAATTGTCTACACAAATTACTTCGTTTCCGTCCTTTAATAATCTTTCGCACAGGTGCGAGCCAATAAAACCGGCGCCCCCGGTCACCAAAATTCTCTTCATACTGATAATTTATTTAACTAAGATCATCATTCGATATGATCGGATGTTACGCCCGTCTGAGTCGGGAAATCAGTTATCATATACGAATTTTGAAACAAATAGTTACCTTTTGTGCCTCAAAAATGATGCCTGACCCCGGAGGGGGGATATAAAAATGTAGAGATACAGCATCAAATGCACAAAAACATTTCGCACACGCGCACAACTATAACATGTATTCAAAACCAAGTAGTAAACTATGCTAATAGTTTTGTGATTTGATTTAGACGTGTCAAAAATACCGAGCTGCAGTGTGGTTGTTTTCTATGCGCTTTATCAGATAGATTATTTCCTCGCTGTCTTCGTATACCTCAAAAAACACATACCAAGTTGTGTGTTTATTTTTAGTTAGCGCTATATATTTCAAACACTTACCATATTCTTTAAAATACTTGGGTGCAGATTTGTGCGTGCATATCGGCAGTTTCGTATTGATCTCATCAATCAATAGCAGCCGGTTTTGCTAATACTTTCATTATTTTGCAAATAATTTATGCACATGAGCGTGTAATCTTTCGCGAACTTCATCCATAGTGATAGCCTTGCGTAAATCATCATCCGGAGCCTTATATTTCCGTTTCGGCGCTTTGGCCTTTGTGACGATGAATATGTTATCCCCTCTTTCGATGTATATCTGTTCGTTTACGGCCAAATCAAAATACTTTTCCTGATCGGTATTGAATTCTTTTGCGGTTATTACAGTTTTCATATCGGTTTTGATTAGAGTACAAAAATAGTCATTTTCTTTTTTTATCATCCAATTATCTTTAGTACTTTGGCGTCAGTATAGCCCCGGTAAATCTTCATCCTCCTTAGTCCAGGCCCTGGTCAGCGCCGGGCCGGTTTCCGATCGCCAGGCCTTCCGGTTGGCGCCGGTTTCGTTTCTTTGGCCGGTGCTTCTTTTGCATTCTTCGACAATAGCGCGGACTTTTCTGCAGGTTCGGCCACTTCCTCTCTCCATTCGTAGATGTCGTTTTTATCTACCGGCTTCAACTTGATTTGCCACCTGAATCCGTTCAAAGTCAATTCTTCCGCGCTAAATTCGTTGGGCGGAATCATTTCTCCCTCAGCCTGGTCAATATGGGTGACCTCCTGTGCTTTCCGGTCTTCAATAAGGATCACCACATCAGTACTTTTAAGTTTGTTAACCCCTGTTACATCAGGCCCGTCATAAATATAATATACCGTTTCTCCATCGCCATAAGCATTGATGCGGTACAGTTCATGATCATCCCGGAACAGCCCGACGATTTTTTTACCTTTGATCTGGTTGAATCCCGCTGAGTCTTCCTGTGCAATGAATCCCTTATTGAGCAGGTTCATCCGCCTGGGTTTCTGGTTTTGTGTTTCTATCTCAATATGTTCGGCCGTCATCTGGTTGTTTTGCGCCCATATAATGGGAAGCCGGAACATGCGGATAACCGAGTCCTGTAAGGTCATCACCAGCGAATCGCACTTACCTTGCATGTCAAGACTGAAGAACCTTACCCTGTTGTATGCTTTCAAGACTTTGAAGCCGGATGTATCCACGTCCGAACGCAAGGTGTCGGAATGAAGGAAAAGCGAGTCCTGCTTTCCTGCCATGATTAGCAAAGCCTGCCCTGTGAGCCATGCCTTGTCCGTTGGCCGGTTAAATTCGCCTTTGTTGCCTTTCAGGATCACATTGTTGGTGGTATCCACGATGACAATATTACTGAAAGCCTGTCCGTTACCCGTTTTGCTTTCGTAATATAACGTGTCGCTGCTGACCGTTGTGCTGCCGCTTTTGATCCACGCGTTGCGCCGGAAAAGCGCCACCGTATCGTTGGTATTGTACCAGCCAAGCTCGCAATAGATGGTATCTTTTTCGTTTTGGATGTAAGTAGGCCCCACAAAATCGGCTACCTTTGTCTGTACATTGTAATTCAGCGTATCCGTCACAATAGTATAATCGGGCGTATGGAGCACGACATCCTTTTTGAAATAGAACATGTTGATACTGCGGTGGTAATATCCCAGCTTGCTCACCATGTCGTTGCCGTCATTGAGTATTTCGCCGCCCACTAAATAATAGGCGATGTTGGTATTCAGGTCGTAGTACAGGTGCTCGGTTTTGAGTACGGCGTTTGAATCCACAAGCACCACATGATCCCAAATTTCGGCAAACTTGGTATCGCCCGTATATTTGGCAAAATCGCCATCGATGGTAACACTGCGATCGGCATTGGTAATATGTACCCGGCTGAATGCATCGAGGGTATTGTGCTGGCTATACATGTAGGCGCTGTCGCAGGTCATGGTCATGCCCTCGTGCTGAAATTCCACGTCGCCGATGACGCGTTGTGCATCGGACGCTATCCGCGAGCTGAATTCGAGGCTGTTATAGCGAGTGATCTCGATTTTCCTGGGTTGCGCCGGCTGTTGCGCCCATAAGGTGAAGAGCGACGAGTGAAGACTGACGAGAATAAAGAGTGAGAAGCGGCAAGCGACAGGCAACGTACGCTTCATCCGGAAGCATGACATACATTGCCGACAGGCGCTGACAAATCGTGAAACTTGAACTTGAAACTTCAAACTTTAAGTTTTAAACTGTTATTGTTTCAGCCAGTTGACATTATTCAGTCCGCACCGTTTGAAACTTTCGTCAATGTATATATAGCTGGTTTCTATTTTTTCGTCCACCCAATCCTTGACCACCCTGTTCATTTTTTCGTTCAGCGCAATATCCGACAGAAACGTGTAATCGGATTTTAGATTGGCCCTGTGCGGATCGGACTGGCTCTTCAGTTTCACGATCTTGTATACCAGTTTTCCCTTACTGTCTTTCGATACATAAGGCTCTGAAACTTCGCCGATTTTCATATCCTTGATCGCATTGTAGTCATCCTTTTCCATTTGGTCCATTTCGAAGAGGGTGCTGTTATCGCGCGGGTTGATCATCAACCCGCCGTTAAAACGCGTGGCTTCGTCCTGCGAATAACGGAAAGCGGCTATGTTCCAATTTAAAGAATCTTTCCGGATAAGCCGTACCAAGGTATCCAAGCGACCGGTTGCGGTGGCGATCGCTTCCGGATTGGGTTTGGGTGTCATCAATATGTGTCGGCAGCTTACCTGGTCGCCTCTCTTATCTACCAATTGAATGATGTGGTATCCGAACTTCGATACCACAATACGCGATACGTCGCCTTTGTTTTTTAAAGCCCAGGCGGTTTTTGCAAATTCGGGGTCGAGTTCGCCCTTACTTTGGAAGCCTAATTCGCCGCCATTTCGTGCTGTACCAAGATCTTCGGAATACATCACGGCCATTGTACGGAAACTTTCGCCGTTAATAACCCGTTCACGCAGGTCTAACAATCTCTGCCGTACTTCGCTGATGGCCTCATCACTGTATGGCGGGTAAACCACTATCTGTGCCACCTCGGCCTGTCCGTTAATAAGCGGGACACTGTCTTTGGGTATCTTGATGTAGAAACTGCGTACTTCCGACGGGGTGATCTTTACGTTTTCGGTGATGTTGTGTTGCATTTTTTGTGCCAGCAATTGTTCATACAGGCTATTACGCAAGTCATCCTTGATTTCGTAGATACTTTTCTTGAAATAATCTTCCAGTTTTTCCTGCGAACCGACCTGACGGATGAACATTTCCAAACGACGGTTCAGGTCCATTTCCACTTCGCTGGGTTCCACCACCAGACTATCCACTTCGGCCTGGTTCATCAACAGCTTTTCGGTCAACAGTTCTTCAAACATGCCGCATTTCATATCGCCCTGCAAAGAATACCCCTGCGCCCTGTACTGCAGGTAGCGGTTTTCTACATCCGACTGCTTGATCGGTTTGCTGCCTACAATAGCTACGATCTGGTCGAGCATGTAGGGTTGAGCATTGGCGCATACTCCATAAAAACAAATCAATAAGACAATAATAATCTTCTTCATTTAATTTTCTTGATTTAGACCTTTTCCTCCGCTTCTCCTCTCCTGCGGAGTGGGAGCGGGGGAAAGGTCAATTGATTTTATAAATTTCAAACTGTTTTTTTACCAGCGCATCGTTGTATATATTCTTTTCCAACTCGCTGATAAACTTTAATTTCCTTTTATTAATAAGGATACTTTTCACTTTATCCCTCACAAATACCAGCGGGGCTGTATCGCCGGGCGTCCTTTTCCCCTTGATGCGGACAAAATAATTAAATTCTCCGTCTTGTTGCTCTATACGGTCGGATTGTACCAATTGCCTCGTTGCAGACTCTTTTTGGGGAAGCTCCTTTTCGATTTTCGCCCATGAAACCCATTCGTCATCAAAAAAACCGAATTCGACCGCATGACTCCGGCAATAATCCGTCAGGTCCTGCACATCCTTTTCCAGGTCGGACACATACCATCGCCTGACTTTCCACAGGGTAGGCGCATTGGCCGGGAGCTTGATATATACAGCCTTTACCACATACTCTTCGGACGAGAAATTGGCCATATTGGCATCGTAATAACTTTGAATCTCCGATTCGAGTACCGCAGTATCCAGCTTTTCCTGCAACAACTCGTCTTCGTACTTGTAAATCAGCAACGAAGTCCGGTAAGTTTCTATCTCTTCGCTAATATCCAACTGTTCTCTCGAAAGGTTCAATTCTGCTTTTTTTAGCAATAGCCTGGTTTTAATCCAATTATCGATATACAATTTAGCAAGCGCCGTGCTGTCATCCTTGGAGCATCCTTTCGGAAATATGTCGCTCATTTCGCTAAAATACAGATACTTATCACCTGCTCTGGCAACTATTTTATCATTTTCTCGAGTATTTAAGGAGCATGAGAACATGAGAAAACCTGTGGTTGCAATGATGCAACACACTATCTTCGCTATTTTTGATCGATTACTCTGCATATTTCCTTTTTAAATCTGTCCACACTTTCTCGTCGATGGTCACAGGATATTTCTTTTTCAACCGTTCCACCCATTTGCTTTCCAACTCATCCTGATATCCGGAAAGCGCCTCGCCGCGCGCTTCTTTAAAAGTTTTTCGTGCCGGCCGGAGAAGCGTATGAATGTCCAAAAATACAAATTTACCATTCCAGTCCAATATTTTCGAACAACCTTTTTTCCACTTGACACGATCGGCTATGGTATTTGCGCCTTTGGGGAGCACCCTGCGAACAGTATCCAGGCAGGGTGTGGCTTCATCACAAAAAAAAGTGAATAACCCATCCGGCAAGCGACCTGATCCTTCATTCCTGTTTTTTACTGTCCGGTGAAGCCGTTCGGCAACCTTAGCGCCCGAACAGTAATAAATGGTGGCATCCATACGTTTGCCCCATTTGTAGAATCGTGCATTTTTTTTATAAAAAGCCGTCAATCCGGTTGAATCCTGTGCTGCTTTCGACCATATAACACTATCGGTAAGCGCGAACAGCAACAAACCGTCGAGAAATTCGCCGGCCGTTTCGCGGAAAATTTTATTGTCGCTTTCGAGCCTACTGGATTCGTAATCCAGTAGACTATAAGCAACAAACTGTTTGTATGCCTGTTCCGTCATCGTTCTCGCGGGCTGACTCGCTACGAACTTTTCGAAATCGGCAACGCGAAATTCCTGCCCTGCAAAAGAAAATAACGGAAGGTTTGCGTTTTTAGTATTTCTAAGAATGTTTTCCAGCGAAACCGCATGTTCCGTAAACCGGTACTTTGGTTTCAGTGTTGCGGCATACGTTTCCATCCCAATTTGCATGCGGTCACTACGCGCAATTTTTTGCTTTAGCAGCGTTTTTGCTTCTTCCAGCGACATTTCCTGTCCGCTGGGCCTGCGATCGATGATCTTGATCATGCGATATTCCGTATCGGTACGTACCGGTACGGAAACAAGTCCTACAGATGTACTGTACGCCATTGTTTCAAACGGATAATCCATCCTGAAAACCGTGAACCATCCTAATTGTCCCTTATTGACCTTTGCCGAAGGATCGTCGGAACAGTCGGCTGCCAGTTCCCCGAAGTCTTCGCCAGCCAATGCCCGCTGCCGAATCTTCCGTATCCGATTAAAGGCGGTCAATGTGTCGTTTCCACTGATATTCACCTGGATGTATGCTGCCTTGATTTCGTAACGGCTGCGATCGTATGCTTCACGGAGCAAGTATTGATTGATGATGGTATCTGCCAGGTATTTTGCAGCCAGTTGATCACGATATTGCATCCATTCGGCGGCAATTCCGGGTAAGGTATCCAATCCGGCATCTTTGGCTGCGGCTATCTTGAGTTTGTATGGAATATACAGCGCCAGACATTCGTCAAGCGTTTGGTTTCCGGACCTGCGGTTTTTATGGTAAACATATTCGAAGTCGTCTACAATAAACCGGTAAGATCCGGCCCGCATCAAAACAGGTTCCATAGCTGCAACTGCGAGTATGTGCCACAGCAAAACCGCAAGACAGAGAGTCTTTTTGATTTTTGGCCGGTTACACTGAGTATCACTGAGAACCACTGAGGAATCTTTTGATTTTTTGATGATGATTAACTTTGTCGAGTTTGCAAGCTCGGTTTGCAAGCGCTTCATGAGTACGCCAAGTTTTTGATCGGACGAATCGCTCAACCCGGAACTTGAAACTTTGAACTATCGACTGTAATTAGGCGCTTCGCGCGTGATGGTCACGTCGTGGGGATGACTTTCCTCAATACCCGAATTGGTGATGCGTACAAACCTGGCGTTATGCAAAGTCTCTATATCTCCGGCGCCACAATAGCCCATACCTGCACGCAATCCGCCAATCAACTGGTATACCACTTCCGAGAGCGTCCCCTTATAGGGTACGCGCGCTTCAATTCCTTCGGGAACCAGTTTCTTGATATCTTCCTCCATATCCTGAAAGTAACGATCTTTCGAACCTTTCTGCATTGCTTCGATAGAACCCATACCGCGGTACGACTTGTATTTTCTGCCATTATATATTATGGTGTCGCCCGGCGATTCGTCAACGCCGGCCAGCAGAGAGCCGGCCATGATGCTGTGCGCGCCTGCCGCCAAAGCTTTTACAATGTCGCCCGAGTAGCGTAATCCGCCATCGGCAATCACCGGTATTTGATACTGTTTTACGGCTTCGGCCACATCGTATATCGCCGATAATTGCGGAACGCCCACTCCGGCAACCACACGCGTCGTACAGATCGACCCCGGTCCGATACCGACTTTTACTCCGTCTACACCTGCTTCGGCGAGCATCCGGGCTGCATCGCCAGTGGCAATATTACCGGCAATAATATCAATTTCCTTAAATTGTGCTTTCGCTTTTTTGAGTGTTTCAATGATGTTGATATGATGACCGTGTGCCGTATCAATGATCACTGCATCCACATCGGCTTTCACCAGCGCCTCGATACGGGTAAGCGTGTCGTAAGCGATACCCACCGCAGCGGCTACGCGCAAACGTCCGAATTCGTCCTTGCAGGCATTGGGGCGGTCTTTTGCCTTCGTGATATCCTTGTAGGTAATCAGCCCGATGAGGTGGTTCGTATCGTCCACCACCGGGAGTTTCTCAATCTTATGATGTTGCAGGATGTCGGCAGCGCTTTCGAGGGTGGTTCCTGCCGTGGCAGTGATGATATGTTCTCCGGTCATCACCTCCGCAATCGGTCGTCGCAGCTCCTGTTCGAAACGCAGGTCTCGATTGGTAACAATTCCCACCAACCGGTGTTGTTCATTCACCACCGGTATACCGCCGATCTTGAATTCCGTCATCAAATGTTTGGCATGTCCTACGGTGGCATTTGCATTGATGGTCACAGGATCGTAGATCATTCCGTTTTCGGCCCGCTTTACCGTTTTCACCTGTTTTGCCTGCTCCTCGATACTCATATTTTTGTGGACAACCCCAATACCTCCTTCGCGGGCGATGGCGATGGCCATGGTCGACTCGGTAACCGTATCCATGGCTGCCGATACAATGGGAACGTTCAGCCTGATGTTTCGCGAGAACATGGTAGACAAACTGACATCGCGGGGTAATACTTCCGAATAGGCCGGAACTAACAATACATCGTCGAATGTTAGGCCCTCAAATACGATTTTATCTGCGAGAAATGACATAACCGGTGGTTTAAAAATTTGGCAAAAATACAAAATATAATCGGATTCTTACAAATTTGGAATGGCCTGGGTGCATTTGGCTCTGGCCTGCATCACGGAGGGTGTTTGTCGGTACGCCAAAAATATGTACTTTTGAAACTTGTTATCAAAAAATATATAATGACATGTTTTCAGGAATAGTTGAAGAAGTAGCTAAGGTGGTATCCATTGAAAAAGAACAGGATAACCTGCACATCACCTTGGCGTGTTCTTTTGTAAATGATCTTAAAATAGACCAAAGCATTGCACACAATGGCGTTTGCCTCACCGTAGTACGAAAAACCGGCACCGCGTATACCGTCACCGCAATCAGGGAAACGCTGATCAAATCGAACCTCGGGCGGTTACAGGTGGGCGATCTGGTAAACATCGAACGCAGCATGTTGCTCAATGACCGTCTGGACGGACACATCGTTCAAGGTCATGTCGACCAGACTGCCGAATGTACCGCCGTGGAAGAAGCCGACGGGAGCTGGTACTTTACTTTCCGATACGATCCTTTACAAGGAAACCTGATCGTGGAAAAAGGCTCCATTGCTGTCAATGGAGTAAGCCTTACCGTAGTAAATTCGCAAACAGGCTCTTTCCAGGTAGCGATCATCCCTTATACCCGCGAATGTACCAACTTCCACCGGATTATGCTCGGGACGACCGTAAATCTTGAGTTCGACATCATCGGAAAGTATGTGGCGCGCATTTTGCAAAGCCGCTGCCAGTGCTCTTGACCTGTCAGTGTAAAAATCCATGCTGATCTGTCACAATTATGGTATCGTCAAAAAGTTTGGCACGAAATTTGCTTTGAAGTTTGAGTAAAGAAATTTTTCATAAAATTTTAAAATGTTTAAAATTGCTTGTCTAAAGCATGGAAAAAGCTGTTCGGGAGAACCGCTTTTTTTTTATACCCCCTGCTCTTTTTGGATAAAACGATCCAGTAACCGACAATAATGCCGGCTAATATGCAGAAGCTAACGCCAATAGCTTTTCCTTATAAGATCTTTTGATCAAAAAAAATTAACCTGCAAAATGATCCATCAGGACAGGCATGTTGGCCACATCGCCTTTCAAGGCTTTATAAAACGACCGTATGGATTGTTTGTCCCGGTCTTCTTTGGACATTTTCCTGTTGATCCTGGAGATCAATTCGTTTCGCGTATGCGCCAAAGCCCACATGGTTTCGGTAACCTGTTTCGGTTGGGTATGGGGATGAAAATAACTGAAAGCGAAACACTCGTTTAACAGCTCGCCTGTAAGGAGATTGATGTTTTTCTTTAATGCTCTTTTACTTGCCATGATCTGGTAATTTTAATAAGTTAAACGTTAAAAGGACGGTGACAAATATAACGCATTTTTGGGAAAAATGGTATCAAAAACCTTTATTTTTTTTGTATTTCAATGGATTTTCCGAAACAAAACAGGTACGGAATACGTATAATCAACTCCGGATGGTGAAAGCAGCAAATCATTCGGCAAAATGCAATCAAATCTTTTTAACGGACTTAAATAAATACATTGAATGAATATGAATATCGCCATTGTCGGGACAGGTTATGTCGGACTGGTTACAGGCACATGCTTTGCCGAAGCGGGGCTGGGTGTGACATGCATTGATGTTGACATGCAAAAAATCGATAACCTGAACAAAGGTGTGATCCCGATATACGAACCGGGACTGGAAGAAATGGTACATAAAAACGTGCAGGCAGGACGGTTGCATTTTGGAACCGACCTGGCAGCTAACCTGAACGACGTGGAAGTTGTTTTCAGCGCTGTAGGAACACCCCCCGACGAAGACGGCAGCGCCGACCTGAAGTATGTGCTCGAAGTGGCGCGTACCATTGGCGCCAGCATGAACAGATACGTGCTGGTAGTGACCAAAAGCACCGTTCCCGTAGGTACGGCCCGAAAAGTACGCCAGACGATCCAGCAGGAGTTGGATCAGCGCGGCCTGGATATCGAATTCGACGTGGCTTCGAACCCCGAATTCCTGAAAGAAGGAGCTGCCGTTCGCGATTTCATGTATCCCGAACGGGTGGTGCTGGGCGTGGAATCCGAAAAAGCCGAAAGCATCCTGAGACGGCTGTACCGGCCGTTTCTTCTGAACAACTTCCCCGTGATCTTCATGGATGTCCCCTCGGCCGAGATGACCAAATATGCAGCCAATGCCATGCTGGCAACCCGTATCAGCTTCATGAACGACATTGCCAACCTCTGCGAAATCATGGGCGCCGATGTAAATATGGTTCGTAAAGGTATGGGTTCCGACAGCCGCATCGGTTCCAAGTTCCTGTATGCCGGATGCGGTTATGGCGGTTCCTGCTTCCCGAAGGATGTGAAAGCGCTGATCAAAACAGCCAGGGAAAACGGTTACCGGATGCGTGTGATCGAAGCGGTGGAAGACGTAAACGAACACCAGAAGAACATCCTGTTCTGCAAATTGTCCGATTTTTACCGGGGCGAACTGAAAGGAAAAACCATAGCCCTCTGGGGCCTTTCGTTCAAACCCGAAACGAACGATATGCGCGAGGCGCCCGCCCTGGCGCTGATCGAAAGTTTGGTAAATGCAGGCGCCAAAGTAAGGGCCTACGATCCCGCAGCTGTGGAAGAAGCCAAACGAAGACTCCCGTACCCGATAACTTACTGTAAGGATAAGTACGAGGCTACACTCGATGCGGATGCGTTGCTCTTAGTGACCGAATGGGCGGAGTTCCGCATGCCGACCTGGCCCGTGGTGAAAAAAACCATGCGCAAACCGCTGGTGATTGACGGGCGTAATATATACGATAAAAAAGAATTGGCCGAAAACAGCATCGAATACGTTTGCATCGGCCGCAAATAGATCGTTTTTTCACAGGTTTAACTTCATCTCAGAACCTGTTATATCTGTAAAGACGTGGCAGGTTTTTGATTTTTATAAAATTGATGCTACATTTGTATGGTGATTGGCGCATGAAAATATTAGGGCTTGAAACTGTTGATAAGCCGAAGCAAACACAATAAATATGGTTACTTTCTTTATTTCTGTCACATTGCTGATTGGTGGATATTTCCTCTACGGCAAATTGATCGAACGTATTTTCGGTATACAGGTCGACCGTACAACACCTGCTTATGGACACACCGATGGCGTGGATTATGTCCCGATGAGCTGGGGGCGTATTTTCCTGATACAGTTCCTGAATATTGCCGGACTGGGGCCGATATTCGGAGCTATTATGGGTGCAGTATACGGCCCTGCGGCTTTCCTGTGGATTGTGCTGGGCAGTATCTTTGGCGGCGCGGTGCACGACTACCTTTCGGGAATGCTCTCGGTACGCAACAGGGGTATGAGCCTCCCCGAAATCATTGGCAAATATATGGGTGTGGGTTTTAAGCAATTCATGCGCGGTTTTACCATATTATTGATGATCCTGGTAGGGACGGTGTTTGTAGCAGGCCCTGCAAAGCTGCTGGCCGACATGACGTCCGGCTATCCGGGCTTTACGGTTTGGTGCGTCATTATTTTCATGTATTATATCCTTGCCACACTGTTGCCTGTCGATAAGATCATCGGTAAGATATACCCTGTTTTCGGTTTCGCCATGCTGTTCATGGCGGTGGGCATCGGTGCGGCGCTGGTATGGAACGGGTCGCCCATTCCCGAAGCCATTCCTGCCAACCTGCATAACATGAACCCCGACCCGGAAAAATTCCCGATCTTCCCGATGCTGTTCATATCTATTGCATGCGGCGCCATATCAGGGTTTCACGCCACGCAATCGCCTTTGATGGCGCGTTGCCTGAAAAACGAACGCGAAGGACGCCGTGTTTTCTACGGCGCTATGATTGCCGAAGCCATAGTAGCATTGATATGGGCAGCGGCTGCCATGAGCTTCTTCGATTCGGTGGGCGGCTTGCAGGAATTTCTGAAGGATAATGAAAACAGTGCAGCAGTGGTAGTCGACAGGATTGCACACTCATGGTTAGACACTTTTGGAGGGATGCTGGCGATCATCGGAGTGATTGCCGCGCCCATTACATCGGGCGATACGGCTTTCCGCTCGGCGCGACTGATGGTTTCGGATTTTATTAACTACAGCCAGAAAGAGATGAACCACCGGGTTATCGTAGCAGCGCCACTGTTTATTGCGGCCCTGGCGCTGTTGCAGGCTGACTTCGATGTCATCTGGCGGTATTTCGCATGGTCGAACCAAACACTGGCTACGGCAACTCTTTGGACAATAACCGTATATCTTGCCCGCGAAAAGAAACTCTACTGGCTAACCCTGCTCCCGGCATTATTCATGACCATGGTGATTTCTACCTATATCGTCGTGGCGCCCGAAATGTTGAATTTACCGGTAAATATCGGCTATCCGGTCGGCGCAGCCTGTACCGTTGCGGCCTGGGCAGTGTTCGTGTGGCGGCAGGTGAAAGCAAACAAAAAGAAGTAAGTTATTATATGGTATCAACCTGATCGGGATTTTCAGGATTGCAGTACATTCCGCTCATCACAGCGGATGGATGAGTACCGTACAGTACAAAAAGCGTCCGTGCGCAGCATATAATCCTTGAATCGTTGAATCATGCCGGGAAGTTGCTGCGATGATGCAAAATAGTATCATCAAAAACTATTTTTGCATATCTTTGCACGTACACTTGAATTAGACATGGAATCTGAAACCGAATCGTTTAGCCGGCTCTTTGTTGATTACCGGAGCAGGTTTGTCCGCTTTGCGAACAGCTATGTTCGTGATATGGCTACTGCCGAAGACATCACGTCCGATGCCATCGTTTATTACTGGGAGAACAGGGAACGGTTATCCGGCGACACGAATGTACCGGCTTATATCCTGACCACCATCAAGAATAAATGCCTGAATCAGCTGCAGCATATCCGGGTAAGGGAAAAAGTAAACGCCCGGATACAAACCAGCGCACAGTGGGATCTGGATATGCGCATCGCTTCCCTCGCCGCGCTTGAACCTGCCGAAGTATATACCAGAGAAATTCACGACCTGGTGAATACGGCATTGATGAAACTTCCGGAGAAAACCCGGCAGATATTCTGCAAAAGCCGTTTCGATCATATCTCAAACAGGGAAATTGCTAAAAGTCTTGACATTTCGATTAAAAGCGTCGAAGCGCATATCACAGGCGCCATTAAACTGTTACGCTCCGAATTGAGTGACTATTTCCTGATATTGTTAATTTTATTGAGATAGAAACCTTTGAAATTCGATTTATGTAATAAAATTTAATTATCTTTGTCTGGAATAAAAATACACACATCATGCGAAAAATCGCCACCCGGAATTGGATATACATATTGGCTTTGTTCCCGGCAATGCTGCACGGACAGGATTGGAAGGCAGACACCTTAACGATGCGGTTTCATCGACAGTTAGCCGTTTTTCCACAGGAAAAAATCTACCTGCACAACGATAAACCCTATTACATCTCGGGTGAAAAAATGTGGTTCCGCGCCTATGTTGTCGATGCGGTCACACACATACCGGTAATAGCCAGCCGCTACGTCTATGTGGAACTGATAAACCCGCTCGATTCGCTGATTAGCCGCATCAAATTACGTCCCGAAAACAGCGTTTTTCATGGATATATTGATATTCCCAACGATGTGCCCGAAGGCGACTATACCCTGCGCGCCTACACCATGGCCATGCAGAACCAGGGCGAAAATTATTTCTACGCCAAAACCATCCGCATCGGCGATCCGCAGGTGCGCACGCTCCGTACGGGCGCCGGTTTCCGGTTCGACTCGGATAAGAAAGTTACCGTCGAACTGAAATTCACACACCCCAGCCTCCACAACGCCATCGTTCCCGAAAGCGTCAGGGCGAGCATCAATGGCGGACGCATGACGAAAGTCAAATGCGATGACGACGGACAGGCAAGCATTACATTCAACCTCCCGCCTGTTACGGAAAAACGGATCATGCTGCTCGAAACCGTCAGCGACCGGCACCGGTATCGGCAATTCATCAGGGTGGGTACGTCCGATACGGATTTCGACGTTGGCTTCTACCCCGAAGGCGGCGTTTTACTGCAGGGGACAAACTGCCGCGTAGCATTCAAGGCGATGCGGTCGAACGGACAGTCGGAACACATCTCCGGCGCTGTATACGACCAGGACGAAACGGAAATCGAGAAAATCAACTCCGATCATCTCGGGATGGGAAGCTTCAATCTGTTTTCCGACAGGGGCAAAACATACCATGCTGTCTGCCGCAACCGGAATGGCCAGTCGAAACGGTTTGACCTGCCTTTGGCGCTTGACGGCGGCTATGCGCTTGCAGCCAACGTTGTGCGCGACCGCCTGTATATCTCGGTACAGCGGTCGGGGGGAGTATCGCAGCAGGGACAGCCCGGCAGTGTTATTCAGGCGGCCGGACAGGATACGCTTTACCTGCTGGCGCATACGCGGGGAATCGTACACTATGCCGCTGCCTGGAATCACGCGAAAGAAGTGATCACCTTTATGAAGGGAGATTTTCCCTCCGGCGTGCTGCAGCTGCTCCTGCTCGATGCCGGGCTGAATCCGCTGAGCGAACGTCTGATTTTTGTGAACAACAGCGACCAGGCAAAGCTTACCTGTCAGCCGGATCAGCAAAACTATGCCGCGCGTTCGCCTGTCAAAAACCACATCACACTGACCGATGCCGATAACCTGCCGCTGTACGGGAGCTTCTCGGTGGCGGTGACCGACGACCGGGAAGTGGCCGTTGATACGACGGCAAATATCCTGACCGATTTATTGCTCACTTCCGAATTGAGGGGCAATATCGAAAATCCGGCATATTATTTTCAAAATACCCTGTCGGCATCCTGGGCACTGGATATGCTGATGCTCACGCAGGGCTGGCGACGCTACGACATGGCAGCCGTGTTGCAGGGACGTCTCTCGTATCCTTCGAAACCCTTCGAAATCTACCCCGAAGTATCGGGCACCGTGAAAAGCCTGATCCTGGGAAAACCGGTCGAAGACATAGAAGTATCTGTTTTATCATTGAAAAACAAATATTTCAACAGGACGCAAACCGACAGGGACGGCCGTTTCCATTTCCGGGACGGCGAATTGCCCGACAGCAGCAGCCTCGTTGTACATGCTGTTCCCAAAGCAGGCATCAAACGCATGGAACTTATCCTTGACAGCGTCCACTTCCCTGTGCGGACGCTTCCTGCGGCTGTAACCGGAAAAATCAGCGAGGACGTTTTTGTGCAGTATGCCGATAAGGCCGAACAGAAATATACGTACGAGAACGGCATCCGCACGGTGCACCTCACCGAGGTAGTCATCAGCGCCAGCCGCAAACCGCCGCTGAGGAAGTCGAACATGTATTCCTCAGCCGACTACTCCGTTACCGAAGCTGACCTGGAAAAGTTCCCGGTAACGGATATTTATCAGATATTGAGGAATATTCCGGGCGTGATGGTCAGCGGCCGGCAGGTGAGCATCCGCGGGATGGGGTCGCCGTTGCTGGTAATCGACGGCCTGCCGACGGAGATTGAAGACCTCGACATCATCAATGTCTATGATGTGGCGCAGGTGGATGTGTTGAAAGGCCCAAGCGCGGCAATATACGGCAGTCGCGGAGGAAACGGCGCGATTATCATCTTCACCAAGGACGGGAGTACGGTCAAGCGTATCGAGCATAAACCGTTCCATATCAAATCGATCTTTCCGCTGGGCTACCAGCTTCCGGCTGAATTTTACGCCCCAAAATACGATACGCCCGAAAAAAAGAAAAACACCCAGCCCGACCTGCGTACCACCATCCACTGGCAACCCGATGTCAGGACGGACAGCACGGGGATAGCCTCATTCGAGTTCTACACCGCCGATGACCATACCTCGTACTCGGTCATCATCGAAGGACTTAGTTACGACGGGAAAATTATCCGGCAGGAAGGAAAAATAGCAAGGAAAGAATGAGGATTTCCTTTCGCGGCCGCGCCGTTTTGGAAAATCATCGCCCCTGTAGAGACGTGGCATGCCACGTCTGACTGGAAAATCATCTCTTATAAGGAGACGGCGATCATCTCTACCATAGAGGTAGATATGGATACTTACCACGGAGATTATGGCAGTCCGGCAACAGGCAAAATCCGCGGTACATATACCGGATATTTGCCGCACGAACAGTAGCGACGTGGCATGCCACGTCGCTACATAATAACATTCTACCTGTTCGGCTGCATTTTTATATCACAGTTTTAGCCCGCGCATGGTATAGTTAAGAGTTAAGAATGAGCGTTGCCCGCAAAGTTGCGGGCAACGCTCATTCTTTCGGGGGAATGGGAGATTTTGCGTATAACAGCAGCAGAATTATTTTATATTATTTAGATTTAGCAGGGCAGCTACTGACATACTGATCTGCGAAAACCGGTCTCATCTCTGTCATCTGCGTGCTTTTGAGACACAGATAACACAGATAACCCGGATGAATGATTCTTTTTTGCAAGAAAAATTGTAGGTTTCCCCTATAAATTCTATCAAAGAACGCAAACTCCATAGTTGTCGCCTTATGCTTGCGATTTTCCCCTGCGAGCTTGTCCTGTCCGCTGTTGCAGACAGGCATTAACTCAAGTTTGTG
>JAISCQ010000233.1 GCA_031265445.1 Bacteroidales bacterium | reverse complement strand
ATGGTCGAAATAATAGCAAAAGCGGGAAGTGATTTCGAACCCGGCACGACAGCGGCTTACAGCAATTCAAACTTTGTTTTGCTGAGCTATATTCTTGAAAAAATCCATCGAAAACCGTATTCGAAAATACTGGAAGAAAAAATAGTCAAACCCCTGGGACTGAAAAATACCTGTTTCGGCAAAAAAATAGACGTAAAAAACGACGAATGCAGTTCGTACAGATATGATGAAGGCTGGAAAACGGAATCCGAAACCGACATGTCGATAGCATTGGGTGCAGGAGGTATCGTTTCCACGCCGACTGACCTGAATCTGTTCAGCGATGCGCTTTTCAAAGGTAAGCTGGTTTCCATGAACAGTTTGCAGCAAATGAAAACCATCAAGGACAATTTTGGAATGGGACTTATCCAGATGCCTTTCTATGACAGGATCGGTTTCGGCCATACAGGCGGAATAGACGGTTTCCGATCCATGTTTGCTTATTTTCCTGATGACAGCATTTCGTTTGCCTGTACGTCCAACGGCATGAATTTCAACATCAATGATATTGCCATTGCCGTATTGAGCGCCGTTTACAGCAAGCCGTTTGAAATTCCCGAATTCGATGTTACAGACGAAGAACTGGATAAATATTTGGGCGTTTATTCAAGCAAACAGCTTCCGCTAAAAATAACCATAAGCAAAGTCAACGGAAAGCTAATAGGACAGGGCACGGGACAGCCGTCTTTCCCCCTGGAAGCAACGGCAAAAGACAAATTCGAGTTTGCGCAGGCAGGTATTATACTGGAGTTTAATCCGGCAGGCGGGACAATGATATTGAAACAGGGAGGCGGAGTGTTCGATTTTGAGAGGGAATGAAAAGAAAAGGAAACACTGCCGAAATGAAACCGTTTCGCAGCATGGAACTTAACTTTGCGGTATTGAAGTTTAAACATGCGGTAAAACGGAAATGAAATATTAATAATTTAATCATGGACAAATAATGATGAAATTAAATTTATTATTGATGACGGTCTGTCTTGTCATCCTTTCAACGACAGGCTGCGAAAACCGTCCGTGACGAAACGTATCCCTTCATTGCGGAGGGTAAAAAAATGCCTGCACCTAATATTTTAAGTGCGTCGGGCGATCATATTTGACCTTCGCTTCATGATAGTTTATTTATTTTCTTGCCAGCCGCCAAGCCGCCGGGAATTGTCATTCATCATAAGGGTTATTTTTCACTAAGCTACAGGCGATAGACAGGAAACCTGCTTATTTTGCTTCATTTTATTTTTCGGGACTCTTTCATGTCTCTAAAAAGCTTCGAAACGAATTTCGGGACTCCTTCATGCGGTTGAAAGACCTCCGAAATCAATTTCGATACTGTTTAAATCAGTTGAAAGACCTCCGAAATCGATTTCGGGATGCTCAAAAATGTTTTAAAGAATTCCGAAACGAATTTCGGAACTCCTTCATGCAGTTGAAAAACCTCCGAAATCAGTTTTGATACTGTTCAAATCAGTTAAAAGACCTCCGAAACCGATTTCGGAGCATTTTTACAACTTACAACTTAGCCAATCCGTATAACCGGTTCTTCAGGCTCCGCATCTCCAAGTTCGCGAAGATGCGCCTTGTAATTCATTCCTACTGCAATGATCTTCATTCCTGTTTATGATGATTAATAATTTACCCAGTTTGTTATTTTGTACAGCTGCCGTTTTTGCTTGCCCTGCTTGACGACTTTTCCCCTGTTTTTGTCCCAGCTCAATTCGATACGGTTGAAATCGCCTTTCTCAAAATTGAACGTTTCGCCATCATCTTCAAACAATACTGCCGGCTTTACGGGATTTCCGTACACATGGCACGAGATGTTCAGCACCGTTGCCGGTGTGATGTATTCCACAGGCTCCGCCAAGGGCAGGATCGTTCCTTCCTTGACGAAGATGGGAATTTCGTCGAGGCTCATCCGGACAGTATAGCTTTTCCCGCCTTCGTACTTCTTTTTTGAATTGAAATCGTACCAGTTTCCTTCGGGGAAATATATCTCACGCTCCGAAGCCCCGTCGATAAACGGTGCGCACATCAATGCATCGCCCATCATGTACTGGTTTTCGATTTTCAATACCTCCCCGTCGCCCGGGTAATCCAAAATCAAAGACCGGAAAGGCGGTACACCTTCGAAACGATACCTGGCAAAAGTTGCATAAAGATAGGGTATGAGGCTCATCCTCAACTCTACCAGTCTCTTCACCTTTTGTTCCAGCTCCAGATAATTGGGCAATACCTCGTTATTGTTGTTTTTGTCCCTTACATAATGAAACCATGGGGGATTGTTGAGGAACCAACAGTCTACGATCATGTGCGGCGACATCAATGTGGTTTGCATCCGGCGTATCAGGTCTTCTTCCGATTCGGTTTGCCTTAGTTCGGGCGACCAGTTGAGGCCGGAAAATCCTGAATTGAGCAACATCCTGACGTAATCGGAGTGATCGTACATGTCACTGTACAGAACGGAACCGTATGGAGCCGCAAACAGGTGCGAAGCCCTGACCTCGAGCAGGGTTCTCCGGTTGTTTTTCCGGTAAAGGTTCCACATTGTTTTCTGATACAGCAAACCGAATATTTGGCGATACCGTACGCCATCTATTCCTGAAGGGAAACTTGCAATATCCGGGAAACTCCATTCCCCTTCCGCTTTGTGATAATATGCGGCATCACATTCGTCAAGTTTAAAGGCAGAAATACCCTTATGGATCAGATTCTTTTCGTGGTATGATCCGAAAATTTCCCGGGCTTCTTTGGTAATGAAATCGGGAACTGCGCCCTTCCATACCGCATAGTCGCCCGACCACGGGAGTATCTGTTCAAATATGGGGGAAGTCGGATGGATGTACGCGTGTTCCCAGAGGTTCAACTTGTAGTTCATCCCGTGCATGGTGTTGATGACTTTGTCAGGGTCGGGGAAATTCTTGGGGTTCCAGGTGTACGAACAGGAATATGCTGTGGAATGCCAGCCGGGTTCCAACCCGAACATATCGCAGGGAATATGCTTGTCCCTGAAATATTGAGCGAATTTCATTACCTGCTGGTCGTTAAATGATGTTTTCGCCCTGTATTTCAAACCCAATCCCCAAAGCGGCGGAATAGCGCCGCCACCCGAAAACAGGTTGTAGCGCTGCATTACCTGCATCATGGCAGGCCCGTCAAACACATAGATTTCCATCCCGTGCGCATTTTCCACCATGATTTCGACATCGTTGGACGGCCTGTACGAACGGTTATACAGTTCTGCAGGCGATGTGCCCGGCTGTTCCATGGCTGTTTTCAAGTCCTGTGCAAGGCCGGCCGATTTAGCTATTTTGTTTTGCGAACCCATGTAAAAAGTCACATATTGCGCAGTATTGATTAATACCCCGTACCCGTTGGTAGAAATATAAAAGGGCATGGGTGCATGGCTAAAGCCGACGTTGCCAACTGTCCAGCTATTACAGCGGATATCGCGGCGCATCCCCCGTTGCTGGAAAGTATTGACCTGCAATCCAAAACCGTATATTTTTTCGGACTCATCCAGTTTAAATTCGGCAACCACTCCCTTGGGCATTTCCTTGAACTGTATCGCCCGCAGGTCGAACGGCTCGGCGTCGCGATCGGCAATCTTCGACAACGCTTCGACATCCGGCGCCATCTTGAAGTCAGTCGGCAGATATTTTTCCGGTTGGCCGCAGGTGATTTTCCAGATGCCGGGATACAGCTTCTCAACCGTTTGTGCCTGTAATTCCTGACACACAACGATGATACAGCATGCAACAAGTAATGATCTTTTCATGGGTGAGTAAAGCCGGCTATTTCAAATTCTTTTTTACCACATCCGCGATATGTCCGACCGTCATCCCGAACCTTTCCTGCAAATATTCCTGGGTTCCCACTTCGCCGAATTCGTCTTCCACGCCGATCCGTTTCAACCGGCAGGGGCAGTTTTCGGCAAGCACTTCCGCTACAGCCGACCCCAAGCCATTCATGATCTGATGATTTTCGCAGGTGACGATCAGGCCTGTCTTTTGGGCGTATTGGAGGATCAATTCCGAGTCGACCGGTTTCACAGTGTGCATGTCGATAACGGCAGCCGATATATTTTCGCTTTTCAGCATTTCGGCAGCTTTCAGCGCTTCGTGCACCATGATGACGCCAATGGCCACGATCGTAACGTCATTTCCGTCGCGTAATACCTTGCCCTTACCAAGTTCAAACGGTTCGTCTTCCGTATAAATAATGTCTACGGGCTTCCTGTGCAAACGCATATAGGTGCAGCCCTGATGAGCAGCGGCTTTTTGCACCAGTTTTTTCAACGATACGGGATCACTCGGTTCAAAGACCACCAGCTTGGGAATGTTCCGCATGATACCGAGGTCTTCGAACGGCATGTGCGTCCCGCCGTTGTATGCCGACGAAACGCCGGGGTCGGTGCCGGTAAGTTTCACATTCAGCCGTGCGTAGTTGGCCGATATGAAAAACTGGTCATAGGTACGCCTGGCTGCAAAACAGCCAAAGGTATCCGCAAACGGTATTTTCCCGCCTGCCGAAAGTCCGGCGGCAACGCCTACCATATTCGCTTCGGCAACGCCCATGTTGAAAGTCCTTTCCGGGAATTTATTTTTAAATATGGTAGTTCCCGACGCTTTCATCAAATCGGCTTCGAGCAATACGATCCGATCATCTTTTTCTGCAAGTTCTATCAGTGTTTGGGCATATACCGCCCTCATTTCCAATTGTGCCATTTTCTATTTTTGATTTTCTGTTTTGACGATTGATGGGTTCTGATTTTGATGGTTTTCAATTCATTGACGATGCGAAACCATCAAAAATCATCCACGAGCCGGCATGCCTCTTTGGCCGTTTCGTAATCCACGTTCATGTTGTGGTTGTCCAGCCTGCGTTCCGCAAAGAAAGCCCCTTTCCCCTTGATGGTGTCCAGGATGATCATCGACGGCCTGTAAAGTTCCTTTTTGGCGCGCTCAATGGCCATATCCATATCCTGGAAATCGTGACCGTTCACCCGCTGCACGAACCATCCGAAAGCAGTCCATTTGGCATCCAGGTCTTCCACGTTCATGATTTCGTGCACATAGCCGTCGATCTGCATCTTGTTGTAATCGGTAAACGCAATCAGGTTGTTCAGCTTGTAATGAGGAGCCGCCATCGCGCCTTCCCATATCTGGCCTTCGTTCGACTCGCCGTCGCCAATGATCAGGTACACTTTTTGATCGACGCCGTCCAGCCGGTTGGCCAATGCAATGCCGATAGCGGCCGAGATGCCCTGTCCCAGCGAACCGGTGGACATATCAATGCCCGGGGTACGGTTCATGTCGCAATGGCTGGGAAGGTTGGTTCCGCCTTTGTTGAGGGTATGCAGCCAGTCTTTCGGGAAAAATCCCTTATCGGCCAACACGCTGTACAACGCCGGTCCTGCATGGCCTTTGGACAATACTAATTTATCGCGGTTCTTCTTTTTCGGATCGCCGGGCGATACATCCATGTGCCTGTAGTAGAGCACGGTTAACACTTCTACAACGGATAACGCGCCGCCAATGTGACCTACGCCCAAGTAACCGATCGAATCGATGGTCATCTTGCGAATTTCCTTCGCTTTTGCTTCTAATTGCTTTAATTCCTGAACTTCCATTCTTACTTTTAATTGTTATGTTGGACAGATGTTTACCTGTCTGAAAATTATATGTTGATTTTGATTTCGATATTATTTCCAACTATTCCCGGCCAGGCTCCTTTCTCCATCAGGGGTTTCCTTTCGGGATGCGCCAGGAGCCATTTGTTACGGGCAAAAAGAAACCTGTCGCCATATTTTGCCTTGTCGTTTTCGAGCGGTTCATTCGTACCGCGCGGCAATATCACGATGCATCTGAATCCGCCGGCATCTGTTTTACACGGACTGAAATGCAGCGTGGTTTCATAAAGCTGCAAAGCCACGCCTTTCGGGACAAAGTACGCCTCTACCCTTTCCGCCGGATACTTTCCGTTGGTCACATCCTGTAACCGGCCCAGCAGCAACACCAAACCGGTAACTGCAACATCGATTTCGCTACCGATATGATATTCCAATCCGTTCAGGGTTGCGTTGCGTCCGTTGCAATAACCGACCTGAACAGGCATTTCGCCGTAAAATCCTTTGGACAGGTGTTCGCAAACCGCAAACTGCTCCAGTTCCGCAACCGAAGCCCTGTAAATATTCCCTTCGTCGGGAACAGGCGTTTCCCGTTCCATATAATCCAGCAATTCCGAGAAATCGTAACCGGCGACAATTTTCCCATATACCCGGAACGACTGATCGTTAACTTCTTTAATGACCAGGTGGGGATTCAGTTTATTTAATTCTTCAATATGCATCTTTCAATTTTCGATTTTAAAATCCGAATGTTGCGTTTATAAAAAGTTGTTTTTGTTGAACTTTAATACTTAAACTCTAATACTCTATAAACGGAATATCCAGAAACCCGCACATCAACCGCAATTCTTCCATGATGTCGCCGTATGCCACCACAAAATGCGGTTCCCATCCGTCGCCCACCAGTGCGGTCACTTTCTCCTGCGGGGTTCCTGCGGCAGGTTTCACGGTAACCGAAGTGCCGAAAAACTTTTGAGGTTCGTCCAGGGCTTCAGCCTTCATGGCCATCAGGCGCAGACCTTCGCGGCTTTTACCCAGTCGTAGAACGGTTACGGCGCCGCTTCGCAGTCCAAACTCCATGGTAGGCCCGATCTTCCGGTTGGGATGCACGCCCAGCCTGGCGCCTTCCGCCTTCCTTGCCAGCGAGGTTGCTCCCGCTCCGCAATGCCAGAAGACGATACCGCTACAGCGCTCGTCAATGGCTACCGGATCGCCGAAATAAGTTGCACCGACGGTCAACGCCGAACCGATGAACATGCTGATTGCCCCGCCCATGTCGGTTTCACACGAAGCGGCAACACCACAGTCATTCAAAAACGACAGCACCGAACATACCGGTACGCCGTATTCCGTGAAAAAGTCGGGCCAGCAGCGCGATGCCAGCGCTTTAATTCCGTTACGGGTGACAAATTCCCGGTAGGCCGTGCGCAGGCGGGCATGTTTTTCTATATTTTCGGCAGGAAATGCTTCCCATCCCTTCGTGCGTTCCTTCAATTCGGTTAACGATGCGGTAAACGCTTCGGGCGGATAAGCCGCAGCCGTTTTCATGAGACTGGCCGCTTCCACACGAACAATCCTCACCCCAAGTTTCCCGGCCAACAGGGCTTCGTCCATATCGCCGAACCCGAACCCGGCAGGTTGCGAACCTACCACTCCAACCACCAATTCACGCAATTTTCCGGTTATTTCCAATGCGGCCAGCGTCTGTTTGAACGTCTGCACCACAGCCGGCTCATCCGGACTACCGAAAACAAAGCGGAATCCGCGTCCCTGCATGTACAGACTGTTACCCGCCGAGAAAGCCCCGGTCAGCGAATTGAGCTTCAGCCGCCCGCCATCTATCGAAGGTTCGCGCAACGACCATACGATAACCGGACAGTTGAAACGCCGTGTAATCTCCGTTACAAAGTCTCCGCCAATGAATGTGGTGCACTGGTAAATCACCAGGTCGGGATCATTAAGGGAAACAACGTAATCCGACAGCATTTCGGGGGAGGTCAACATATCCTGCGGCCGTTGCAGGTTTTCAACAAGACCTTCCAGCATTTTGCACGACTTGTTGAAATTTTCCGTAGCGTCGGGCATCGAGAACGTTGTCCTTGCCAAGGGGATGAATACTATTTTTGATTTCATGAGATATAGTGATATTTTATATGGTATCTATGTTCACGGATTTTCTGTCCTCCAGTTCCTGTACAATTTCTTTGTACCGCTTATCGTTCAGCCTGTAAAAAAGGGACATCACCACAAAAGTGGCAACAGCCATTGCGCCGGGATAGATAAACATCAAGCCCCTGATCCCCTGGATCGCTTCGGGAGACTGTTTTGCATTGGCTACATAACCGACCATCGCCAGTACCACTCCCGGTACAAAACCAGCTACTGCCTGCGACAGTTTCCTGAAGAAGGTAAAAAAGGAATATACCACCCCTTCCGAACGTTTTCCTGTTTTCCATTCGCCATATTCTACCGCATCGGAAATCAAGGCCCAGTTCAGGGTATTGGTAAATGCCGAGCCGAAGAAAGCAATGCCGGCAAAGACAATGTACGAAACAAGATGATTGGCAAAGAATACTGCAAACAGTTCTGCAATCGCCCATATCGCCGCGCCCGTTATGTAGATGGCCTTTTTACCGTACAGGCGCACTAAAGGCTTCACGCAAAAAATACCCAGGAGCAGACATACGACCTGGAAAGATCCCGCATACGAAACAAACTTCAAATCATGCAAAACATACTCGCAAAAATAGGGCTGAACGGCAAGCTTTACGTTGAACGCCGAAAAAGTGAAAAGGTTAACCAGGCTGAGTACCAGCAACGGAGAGTTTTTCAGGATCGCCTTGTAGCTTTTGAGAAGAGAAACATTCTCCCTTTTGGGTTTTGGCGGTTCCACATGGCGCTCCCTGATATTGAGCGTACACATCATCTGCATCGTACAGCCTGCAACGGCGAATACTGCCGCCGCCGCAAAGAAGCTGTATTTTTCGCCAAACAAATTCGATGAAAAAAGAACCAGCGGTATAAAGGCGACTTGTGTGACCCCCAACCCAATTTTTGCGCCTGCTTCGCGGAATGAAGCCATACTTGCCCTTTCTACAGGATCCTTCGTCATAGCCGGAATCATCGAACCGTACGGTATGTTAAACATGGTGTAGGCAAGCCCAAACGCCGCATAAGAACAATAGGCCCAAATGATTTTGCCGGTAACCTCAAAATCGGGATTGTAAAAACTGACAGCCGTACACAGGGCAAGCGGCGGAACCGCATAAATCATAAACGAACGGAATTTCCCCAGTTTTCCGTATTTTTTCCTGTTATCCACCCAGGTACCGACCGCAACATCGGTAAACCCGTCTAATATTTTTGTTACCAAAAAAAGCGTTGCCGCAGCGGCTGCCGGAATCCCCAAAGAATCCGTATAAAACTTCAGCAGGTATATTTGCCCCAGGTCGAAGAGGAAATTGTTACCAACATCCCCTAATCCGTAGGCTATTTTTTCTTTTAGCGGAATCCTTTTTATTTCTTTTGGGTTTTGCATTTTTGGGATTTTTGTCCGATATGTGATTGTCGGCTAAAATATAGACTTAACCGGCTGTCAGAACCGATTAAGTCTATACACATGATAATCAAGTAAACAAAAAAAACAATGTGTAACTAAGTTTTACCCTAATTCATTCACATCAATCACTCTTCTGGCCTTTGCCGAACGTAACGAGCCTTCCATGACCTGAACGCAACGACGAGCGATGTAGCCATCGGGGAACGCCTTGGCCTTTCCTTCCATGGCTTTGGCAAAATTGCGAAATTGCTCTGCCGTACCGTCTCCTTCCTGATTGCGTTCTTTCAGGGACACCTGTTCGGGTTGGGGTATATCTTTCGGTTTGGGGAAACCGGCCGGGGAGCCGTATTTGATGGAAAGCACGCCTCCGCCCAACTGTACGGTGCCATTCACACAGAAAAAAGTATCCAGTGCGGTGGCGCCGTAGTTGTATACATTCCCGCCATAGTTCATCATTGCCCCGTTGGCATACTGCACGAGCACTCCTCCATGGTCGCTCGAATCGCGCTTGCGCAGCGAGAAATTATTAACGCCTTGCAAGCTGCATATTGCAATCGGCTCGCTGTCGAATACCCAGTTGTTCACGTCGATGATGTGAGCGCCCATCTCGTACACCACCCCACCGCTCCGGGCCTGGTTCAGCCTCCAGTATTCAACGCCTGCGGGATATTCGTCCGCATCGGGAACACGCCAGTCGCCACGATAGTCAAACAGGCTGGATTGAAGCACCTTTCCCAAAGGTTTATTGCGGATTGTATCTACCAGGAGTTTCCATTCGGGTGAATGACGGCGCTGATGTCCAATTTGCAACACCTTCCTCGTGCGTTCCACAACTCCTAACATTTCATTACAATCCGCTACGGTTATTGCCATCGGCTTTTCGCAAAATACATGCTTGCCGGCTTCCAGCGCAGCTATTACAACATCTTTGTGCGTGTCGTTGGGAGTTATAACCACGATTGCATCCAACTCCGGCATTTTGAGCAGTTCGTCCAAACTGTTCACGAATTTGGGTTTTGCTCCGGTTTTGATCAATTCCGCCCGCTGGTTCATCTTGTGGGGAACGATATCGCAAAGAGCCGCCATTTCAAGCTCGGGCACACTGTTCAATGCACCAATAAGCGCCTTGCTCCGGTTACCGCATCCGATAATGCCGATTTTAAACGTTTTTCCTGCATACGCATCCGTATGCAGAGGTTGTGCCGCCATCAGCGAATTGCCCGAAAGCGCCAATCCTGCACCGGCAAGGCCGGTAAGACCGATAAAATTCCGTCTGGAAAAATTTTTGTTACTCATATATATTTCAGGTTAATTGAATTTATTTGATATTTATTTGGTTTTTAACGACCTGATGACAATTAAAAAATCGATTTTGCAAAGATACGATTTTTTTAAAATTAAAAACAATTAAAAATGTAAAAAAATGTAAAATTATATTTGATCCGTAACAATAGAAGCCGGTACAACACAATCGATCGCTTTGCTGTCGGATGATTTGATCCGGTTCATCAAGATATCGAAAGAATACCGGCAAATTTCCTCCATCGGCTGTTTCACGTATGGTATCGAAACGCCAACAGCCGTATCAACTCTCCCGAAGGCTACAACCTGCACATCCGACTGCAACTTGATACCCATATTGGCCATACAGCGAATGGCAATGGACGATAACCCTCCGGTAGCCGTCAATATTCCGTCAATATGATTTGCCGGTTCCAATATCTTTTTCAGGAATTCGACTGTTTCCACCTGCCGGTTATGGTAATCCACCTCGCAAATCAACGACTCATCCAGCAGATGGTTTGCCGACAATGTATCCACAAAACCACGTTTCCTGTCCTGCAAATGCATCAAGCTTTCGCGGTAGGAGATAAAAACGATTCGTTTACATCCTTTACGAATCAATAACTGAGTCGCCATTTTCGACACTTCATAATTATTGATACACACCCGGCTCGTGTTTAATGTTTTAAAATAGCGATCGATAAACACCATGGGTATGTCCGGGTTGATCTGTTCGATTTTCCCCTCTTCGATACCGGATACAGGCACCATAATGATCCCGTCCACTTGCCTGTTGGTGAGCATGGTAATGATCGGAGCCAACCGTTCCTGTTTTTCGCCGGTGTTGATGATGATCATCGCATAACCTTTTGACTCGGCATACTCCTGGAGATAATATGCCAGGGTACCGAAGAACGGGTCGGAAATATCGGCAATCACCAACGCGATGGTGTTCGAACTTCCGGTGCGCAGGCTACGGGCGAGTTCGTTGATTTGATAATTCATTGCTTTAGCAGCAGCCTGCACTTTTTGAGCAATTTCTTTACTAATTCGCCCCTCTTTCTCTTTGCCGTTCAGCACAAATGAAACGGTGGAACGGGCAACACCCACAGCATCCGCAATGTTTTGCATGGAAACCTTATGGCTCTTTTTCTTGACCATCAATACTTCATTATTACTTCCTGCTCACTTTGATTGGAAGGTGATTAAAATAAAAAACAAAATAAATGGTTTCCATCATCATTTCCAAGTTCCAAGTATATGTTTGTTACGAATCGATTTTTTTTGATTCAAATCTTCCTTTTTGAATATGGAATACGATATGATCATCACGGTCACTGTCTACATACAGATCATTTCGCTACACATATTACCTTTAAAAAAAGTAAAACACAATAGTAGAAAAAAATGAAAAAATATCCGAAAAAGTGATAACGAAAAAAAATTTTTAGGGTCTGTTTACGGGTCTATAGTCTATACTATTATAGTAAACTTTAAATCTTAGTTGAGTATAAACCTTAGTAGAACATACAAGAATTGAAGATAGAAGTTACTTATGGACAATATCATGACGCTATGTATAGCTACGGCATCGGACTCGGATTCTCTCACGACGATTGCGTAGATGCTATACAGGACGTATTTTGCCGGTTAATCAATTCCAAGGCATTGGAAAAGGTTGATAATATGCGCTTTTTTCTGCTGAAGTGCATGAAAAACAGACTGTTGAAAAATTATCGCGACAGCAATGCCAATAAAACCTGCTATCTCAAAGACGAAAATTTCGAAAATTTCGAAATCAAAGTATCGATGATTGACGGTATCCTTGCCAAAGAACGGCAGGAGTTACTGAAGAAAAAGGTTGAGTCCGCGCTGAATATGCTGACTGCACGGCAGAGAGAGGCTGTGTATCTGCGGTATATGCAGGAAATGGAATACGTTGAAATCGGCGCACTAATGAACCTGACACCCGATTCGGCTAAGTTATCGGTGCACAGAGCCATCAAGAGCATCCGTGAAAACCCCAGCCTCAAACCGATTGCTTATGTGACTGTATTTGCTTTGCTGAGAAGTTTGTGAAAAACAGTTTTTGAATTTTTCCAAAAATCTGATAACGAAAAAAAAAATTTAGGGTCTTATAAGCGAGCAGACAGTTTAATCGGCTGCCCGCTCGCTCGTAACAATTCAGATCAATTATATGGTAATTATATGGTAATGGTCAATAAAAAGAAAAAGGACATTCTGACCGACAATGATTTTATCGAATGGCAGTTACAGCGGACTGAAGATGCAGAGCGTTACTGGGATGAATATGTGGAACGTTACCCGGAGCGCGAGGCGGAGGTACGGCAGGCAACGGAAGATTTTCGCACAACGGTGCGTCTCAACGATTACAGGCTGCCGCAGGAAGACGAATATCTCATATCTCATCATATATGGAAGATGGCTGGTATAAGCAGGCGACTGTATATCCGGCGCATCCTGTGGATGGCGGCCTGCATAGCATTGATGATTACCGTGGGAAGCATTCTCCCCTTACTCGACCGAAGCGAAAAGAACATGGAAAACAGACAGACGGCAGGCGCCGATGCTATTATCGGCGCTCAGCAACCGGTATCCGAACTGCAACTGATTTCGGGCGACCGTGTGGCCCAGTTTCAGAAAGATGCCGAGATTGAATTGTCGGACAAGGGCGAGGCCGTTGTCAATAAGGGGGAAAAGGTCGTGCCGCTTGCCAAAGAGGTTATCAATACGCTGCTTGTTCCCTATGGCAAACGGGCGCAGATACAACTGTCGGACGGCAGCAAATTGTGGCTTAACTCCGGCAGCAGGCTCGATTTTCCCGCTTCTTTTACAGGCGATACGCGCGAAATAAGTGTGACGGGAGAAGTTTACCTGGAAGTGGCAAAAGGAAAGCAGTTCATTGTTCACGCCGGCGGTTTCGATGTCGTGGTGCATGGCACAAAGTTCAACATATCGTCCTATCCCGGCACTGCCTCGCAGTATGTCGTGTTGGTGGAAGGCAAGGTAGAGGTAGAGGTAGACCGGAAAGGTAAAGCAGCTGAGATGCTGATGCCCGATGAAATGCTGCAAATAACCGCAGGGACTGCCGAAAAGCGTAGCGTAGACGTATCTCGCTACATCAGTTGGACAAGGGGTATCCTTATATTCGACCATACGCCGATAACAGCAGTGCTGGAAGAGATTGGCCGGTATTACAACGTGTCGTTCGACGTACCCGACAATGCACCTCTGAAAAGAAAGACTTGCAGCGGGAAATTAGCGCTCGACGAGGATTTCGACGCCGTGATGCGTTCGCTTTCGGTCATGTCGAAAATTACATACGCGAGGGACGGGAACGCGGTGGAGTTAAAAGTTAAGGAGTAAAAATTTGATAATTAATATTTTATAAAAACCATTGTATTCATGAGAAAAGTATCAAAAATCATTGCGCTATTGATGTTCATCAATGTTTGCGATGTGTTCGGGGAGGTATTCTTTTTGAAAGACGTACTTATTTCGACGAGTGCGGATAAAGTAACCATGAAAGAAGTCTTCCGCCGGATAGAAGCCGAAACCGACTGCGTGTTTCTGATTGACGACGAAATCGAGCAGGACATGGAGCGCATCGTCAGCATTGATGCGAAAAATCAAAAATTGTCGGATGTACTCGACATGCTGTTTGCCGGCACGAACCTCGATTACAGCATCAACGGCAGGCAGATTACCGTTTTCAAAAACACGGCAAAGGCGGTGGTAAAAAAAGTGATTGAAACGGCTGTCCTGCAGCAACCGGAAAAACTCCGCATCAGCGGTGTAGTGAAGGACGACAGGGACGAGCCGCTACCCGGAGTGAACGTTACCGTGAAAGGCACCACGAGCGGTATCGTAACCGACATTGACGGGCGTTACTCGCTCGGAGTATCAGGCGAGAACGACGTGCTGGTCTTCTCCTACGTCGGCTTTACCCGTCAGGAGCAGAAGGTGGGCAAACGGCGCTCGATAGACGTCGTGATGGTAGAAGACGCCACCGAAATAAAAGAGTTGGTCGTTGTGGGTTACGGTATACAGAAGAAAGAGAGCATAGTCGGCTCTATCGTGCGCACCACGAACGAAGAAATCATGAAATCCGGTAACGTAACCGACTTGAAGCAGGCTTTGACGGGGCGGTTACCGGGTGTCATCACAAGCACATCGACAGGCGAGCCGGGCGGTTATGCCGACGGCAGCAGCGCCACGTCCATCTTCATTCGCGGACGCAACAGTTGGAACAATTCGCAACCCCTCATCCTTGTGGACGGAGTGGAGCGGAACATGGATAATATTGACGTTAGCGAAGTGGCGGAAATTTCGGTTCTGAAAGACGCTTCGGCAACAGCAGTTTTTGGCGTCAAAGGCGCTAACGGCGTTATCCTGATAACTACCAAGCGGGGTGAAAACTCAAAGCCGCAACTGACTTTTAACTACGACGCCACCGCAAAGCAGATTTCCAAAGTACCCGAAAAACTTGATTCTTACGACGCTTTGAGGCTTAGGAACGAGACTATCGAACGCGAAGTATCGTTAGACGGTAATGCGTGGACTTATTACACGCCGATGGAGATTATGCGGCGTTACCGTGAGCGTGATTATCCTGAATATGAAATGCTTTATCCCAATGTGGACTGGAAAAACGCCTTGTTTAAAGAGACGGGCTGGTCGCATAAGGCA
Source organism: Bacteroidales bacterium (assembly GCA_031265445.1). Taxonomy (GTDB): domain Bacteria; phylum Bacteroidota; class Bacteroidia; order Bacteroidales; family UBA4181; genus JAIRLS01. The sequence continues at coordinate 15,982 of JAISCQ010000233.1, read as the reverse complement.
TCACTGAACATTCAGGGCGGCACCAATTTCGTCAAGTATTTCGGCTCGTTGTCGTATTTGCATGAAGGCGATATGTTTCAGGACTACGACAATGGCAAAGGCTATGACCCGGGGTATGATTTCGACCGCTTCAATTTCCGCAGTAACCTTGATTTCAGTCTGACAAAGACTACCAACCTGAAAATCAATCTTGCCGGTTATTACAGCCAGAAAAACACCAACTACTCGTATTACAATCAGTTGGATGGCTCGAATCCGAGGCTTTGGGGAGCGGTCTATCAGTTGGCGCCCGATGTGTTTTTGCCTCAGTATGAAGACGGCACTTGGGGCGTCTATCAGTCAGCCAACGATTACGCGATGAATCCCGTCGCAGCCCTTTACAATCTGGGATTGTGGGAGCGGCGTACAACGTCGTTGAACGCGGATTTTTCGTTGGAACAGAAATTGGACTTCATTACCAAGGGATTAAGCGTCACGGGTTCGTTTTTTTACGACAACAGTTTTCAGACCGTAGGCGGCATCAATGACCTCGCCAATGCCATACGCGCCGAGACGGACAGCAATACGCCGCAGATGTACGTCTATTCGGGCTTATATACGGGGCACGACCAGCCGATGAGCGAATATATGCAGTTTGCCAATATCGCCGCAGCCACCAATTACGACTGGATTGTAAGACCATGGGTAAGAAACTCCGAAGCTGTTTCAGCGACCTATACGGGGGTAATACCTGTTTCCAGAAGAATGTCGTATCAGGCGCAATTGAACTACAACCGACTGTTCGGCGACGTCCACAACGTAGGGGCTATGGCTGTTTTCAAGCGTGAAGAGTATTCGATAGGCTCGATGTTTCCTTATTATCGCGAGGATTGGGCGTTTCGTGCGACTTACGATTACGCTTCCCTTTATTTCTTTGAAGCCAACGGTGCGTACAACGGTTCAGAGAAATTTTCGCCCGACTACCGTTTCGATTTCTTCCCCTCGTTTGCCGCAGGATGGTATATTTCAAACGAGAAATTCTGGAAAATCGACTGGTTCAGCAAATTGAAATTGCGTTACAGTCTCGGCTGGGTAGGCGACGATTCGGGTGGTGGACGCTGGTTATACCAGCCGCAATACGCTTATTCAGGCGCTGCCAATATGGAAAATGGCATCTCAATCGGCGGCGGCGTCAAAAGTCCGTACAATATTATGCACGAGACGGTTGTGCCTAACCCCGACGCTCGATGGGAAAAGGCCCGTAAAAGCAATTTCGGCATCGAAGCAGGGTTGTGGAAAGGCATGCTGTCCGTCAATTTCGATTATTTTACGGAACATCGCACCGACATTATGATAACGGGCGCCGACAGGGCTATACCGCCGTATTTCGGCGCCACGCCTCCTGCCGCCAATCTGGGTGTTGTCGATGCCAAAGGTTTTGAATTAGAGGTAAACTGGCACAAGCACACAGCGGTTGGCTTCGATTACCGGGCTTCGCTTGCCATAACTCATACCCGCAACAACATTGTGTTCGCCGACGACCCTTTGCTGCAACCCGACTATCTGAAAGACGCCGGTTACGCAATAGATCAGACAAGAGTTTTGATTAATTCCGACATATATCAAACGTGGGATGAAGTTTATGCCGGCACACCGCAGGATATCAACGACCCGAATAAGATGCCCGGCTTTTATAATATCATCGACTTCAATGGCGACGGCGTAATTACGGAAACCGATGACCGCGCTCCTTACGGCTATCCGGAAGTACCTGAAAATACTTATAATCTGATGCTTGGCGCATCGTACAAGGGTTTTTCTCTCAATTTACAGTTCTACGGCGTGAACAACGTTACCCGATACCTTGCCCTTGACAACTATATCGGCAGGATGAACACGGTATATACGCATGCACTCGATTACTGGTCGAAAGACAATCCCGGCGCAAGTTCGTTCCTGCCGCGATACCTGACTGAAGGCGAGTTCATCGGCAATTATTACTATTACGACGCTTCATATATCAGGTTGAAAACGGTTGAATTAGCCTATCAGTTTCCTGTGGCGATGCTGAAAAAATTAGGTGGCATGTCGGCATTGAAACTGTTTGTCAACGGCAACAACCTGTGGTTTTGGTCGCGTCTGCCCGACGACCGCGAAAACGCATGGAGCGGCGGTACAGCTGAGCAAGGCGCCTATCCCTCGCTCAGACGTATTAATTTCGGATTTAATGTTTCATTTTAATTATATGATTATGAATACTATCATAAAAAACGTACTTACAATCGCTATTTTCGCAGCGCTTTCCGCCTCCTGTACCGATTATTTGGATAAAGCGCCGGAATCGAACATCACCGAAAAGGAAGTGTTCGGTAACTTCAACAGTTTTCAGGGCTGGGTGGAAGAGATGTACGTCTGCATGGCGAATTATCACCAGAATCTGTCGGGCAACTATTATCACACGTTCAACATGGCCGACATGATGACAAGCGTTCCGCTGTGGTGGGACGATGGTAATTACTGGAGCCAAAGGTTTCTTTACAACCCTTATGCTAATTTGACGCCCGACGGCGGAGTGATGTCAAAGTATGTCTGGCCCCTTGCGTGGTATGCTATCCGCAAAGCCAATCTGGGATTGGAAAATATTGATTTGTTACAGGGAACGCAGGAAGAAAAAAACTTGATAAAAGGGCAATGCCTCTATTTCCGTGCGTTTTATCATTTGGAACTGATACAGTTTTGGGGCGGTTTGCCCTATATTGACAAGCCTTTGTCGGTGTCTGAGGCGATAGCGCTGCCACGCCTGACTTATGCAGAGACCGCCGCTCGTGTAGCCGAAGATTTTGAAGCCGCCGCCCGCCTTTTGCTCGAAAATTGGGCGAAAACGAATACGCTGGTCGCTTCGACCGATGCCACCCGCGTTACAAAAATACATGCGCTCGCTTACAAAGGCAAAGACCTGCTCTATGCGGCAAGCCCGATGATGAACGAATCGTCAACCGGCGTTAATGCCTACGACGCCGAATTGTGCAGGCAGGCGGCAGAGGCGTTTGCCGAGGTCATTGAAATCTGCGAACAACCGGGCAGCAAGTATCATCTGGTAGAAAATTTTGAAGACTGGCCCTCCATATTTGCCGTTATTTCGGCAGGCATGGTGCAACGTCCTGGAAACACAGAAGTTATACAGAACCAGCAAGTTTATGAAACCTATTTTCATATCTACACTACGTCGCGGGCCTGTAATCCCGTTCAATGGGGTTTTGGCAACGACAAAGTGGAAGCGCCGACGCACAACTACGTGAAATATTATCACATGGCAAACGGTCTGCCGACGGACGACCCCGAATCGGGTTACGACCCCAATTTGCCGTGGGCTAACCGCGAGCCGCGTTTTTACAACGACATTGTTTACGATGGCGCGAGGATGCTGGCCAATGGCGTGGGGCATGAAGATCTTGAATTTGCGCGCCTTGATAATCGGGGAGTTCTTCGCAACGGCGTTGGCGGCATAGCGGGCAGCGTAACGGGTTATCTGTACAAAAAGTTCAACCCGATAACCTGCAACTGGTATGACGGCAACGTGGGCAACTTTCAGGCTTACGAGCCGCGACTGCGCCTTGCAGACGTCTATCTGATGTATGCAGAGGCGGTGTTTTACGGATATGGCGAGAATGCCGAGGCGAAAGCGCCGAATGGGAAATACACTGCCCGCGAGGCGATAGAACGCATCCGCAGCCGGGCGCAGTTGCCGCCCCTGCCTGCCAAGTACTATGCAAGTGGGAACACGCCGCTCTATAACTTTATGGAAACGCTTATCCGCGAACGCGCGGTGGAACTCGCTTTCGAGGGCTTCCGATGGTTCGATTTGAGGCGCTGGAACATTGCGGGCGAACTGAAATACAGACAGAAAACGGGCTTGCAGTTCGACGTTGATGCCAGCGGCAAACCTTACAATGTCAGGGAAGAGCTGCTTGGAACGCGGGTTTATGAGAAGAAACACAACTGGGTGCCTTTCCAGCCGCAATTCACGCGAATACACGAAGGGTTTCTGCAAAATCCGGGATGGTAATAGATGGTGGTAATAGTTAGTTAATGATTAATATTTTTGATAATATGATAATACACAATAAGATAATAAAGATTGCAATTATCGGGACTGCTTTATTCCTGACAATGACGGGAACGGTGATGGCGCAACAGGATACACTGGTCGATCTGGGTTTCCGCAAGGCTGCCAAAGGCAAAATTGTCAATGCCGCGAGCGTTATGAATGTAGCGAACATGCAGGATTACGATAATATACAGACGGTTTACGATGCTTTAAGCCGTATTACGGGCGTAAAAAGCGCTTCCAATCTGCGTGGCAAGGGAGCGCCGCTGTTTATCATCGACGGCTTGCCGAGGGATATTACTTATCTGAACCTTTCGGAAGTGGAACAAATTACCGTTCTGAAAGACGCTAACGCGGCAGCGCTCTACGGCAGCGCATCGGCTAACGGCGTTGTGCTGATAACGACTAAAAGAGGCAACAGCCGCAACCGGGAAATCAATGTCAAAGGGCATTACGGTATGTATGTTCCGAAAGCCTTGCCGGATTATTTGTCGTCAGTCGACTATATGACCAACTATAATATCGCACGGAAAAACGATGGTTTAAGCCCATTGTACACCGATGCTCAAATAGCAAACTACCAGTGGTCGGGTAATCCTTACCAATATCCGTCGGTCGATTATTATTCGGATGAATATCTCCGCAGTTACCGTCCTTTCTCCCGCCTTATGATGGATTTGTCGGACGGCAACGATAGAGCGAGCTATTATGCCACAGCCGGATGGTCTCATTACGGCAGCCTGTTGAATTTTGGCGAAGGTAAATCGTCGCATATCAACAATTTCAATGTTCGGGGCAATGTGGATATGGAAATCAACGATTGGATAAAAACGTCAATCGACATGGCAGGATGTTTCCTCAGCGACCGGCAGCCGCTTGTCAGCGATGGAGCGTCGGATTACTGGGCTCAGGCGGCTGTTCTTCGTCCTCATCTGTTTGTACCGCTTATCCCTATCGGTATGATTCATCCTGATAACGAGACATTGCTCGGCAGCAAAAGGAATATCGGCGGCACGTATCTTGCAGGCGGCAGCGCGGCATATCTTAGTAACCCGATTGCAGATGTCTATCTTGCGGGTAACAACAACATTGTACAGCGCAATTTTTCTTTTACCAACAGGATAAATGTGGATTTGAGCGATATTACGCAAGGCTTAAGTTTCGCCACCAATTTCAGTTACGACTTTCTGAACGTTCACAATGAGTATATTCAGGACCAATATGCCGTTTACAACCCTGTATGGGTTGCCGACGGCATAATAGCCGACCTTGAAAAGTACGGCGACGATGTACATACGGGTACGCTAAATGTTGGCGGAATCGTTGTGGGTACGCGGCGTTTCGGCGCTTCGGCTGTGCTTGATTACGAGCATACGTTCAATCAGGTTCATCATTTTAGCGGCGACTTTGTGGCTTATGCCAGCCAGATATCACTCAGTTCTGAGGTGCAGTCCACCAAAAACACACATTTAGGATTACGGCTCGGATACGTTTATGCCGATAAATACCTGGTCGATTTCACCAGCGCCCTCGTCAGCTCGGCAAAACTGCCCCCTTCACGCTATACCGGCTTTTCGCCCACGTTTGGGCTGGCATGGGTCGTCAGTGCGGAAGATTTCATGCGTCAATTCAAGGCGATAGATTTGTTAAAACTCAAAGTATCCGGCGGAATCACCAATACTGATGCGCAGATGGATTATTTCCTCTACGACGATATGTACATATCATCCTATGGTCTGGGCTGGTACGACGGTGCGAAAAGCCGAAACGGCACTTTACCTGCCTACGGTCCTAACACGCACTTGTTTTTCGAACAGTACAAGGATTTTAATATCGGTATGGAAGGCGTATTCTTCAACCGCCGCCTGACGATTGACGCTAATTATTTCCACACGCTTCGCGATGGCATAGCGCAACAGGTATTTACTGCATATCCGAATTATTACACTGCTTATGTGCCTTATGAGAATTTCGGAAGAAACGAATACCACGGTTTCGAGGCGGGAGCGTGGTGGAAGCAGAAGTTGGGCGATTTAACCGTGAAAGCAGGTGGAACGTTGCTGTATGCCGATTCAAAGACACTGAAAACAAGCGAGATATACACAAATGATTATCAATACAGAACGGGGAGTCCTGTTGATGCCGTTTACGGACTTGTTGCCGAAGGCCTGTTTGCTGATCAGGGCGAAATAGACGTTCATGCCTTGCAGGCTTACGGCACGGTACGTCCGGGAGACATCCGGTATAAAAACCTGGACGGCAACGGAATAGTAAACGACGACGACCAGCAGCAGATCGGACGCTACGAAGCGCCGCTCGTTTATGGTCTCGACCTTACGTTGTCATTTAAAAGATTCACGCTATTTGCACACGCAAGCGGTCAGTCGGGCGCCAACGGCTTCCTGTCGGGCGACTATTACTGGGCGCAGGGCGACAGCAAGTATTCCTCGTTCATGCTGAATCACTGGACGGAAACGACCGCGCAAACGGCAACTTATCCGAGGCTCAGTTCGCTGGCTCAAAGCAATAATTACCGTACTTCCACTTTTTGGATGTACAGCAACAATTATTTCTCGCTCGACAGAGTGCAATTGACCTGCGACCTTCCCGTTAAACAGGGAAACGTACTTGCTGTGAAGAGCCTGAGTCTGTTTATCGACGCTTCAAGCATCCTGATGCTCTCGAAAGCAAAAGACTATCTGCAACTGAATGTCGGTTCCCAGCCGCAATACCGCTCTTTTTCAATAGGTTTTAAAACTTTATTCTAAACGATATGGAAATGAAAAATATAATAATAAACAGAGTAATCGTATCATTTGGAGTGACATTGGCGCTGACAGCGCTGACGTCGTGCGAAAACATTTTTGAACCCCTTGACGACAACCACAGCACCTTTGAGCGGGTACTCCAAGACCCCGCTTTTGCCGAGGGGCTGCTGACGACGGGTTATTCGCGCCTTCCCACCAACAGTTATTCCTACAATGAAGCGGCTACCGATGATGCCGTTAGTAACGACAAATTAAATGTTTATCTCCGTATGGCTACCGGCGAATGGTCTTCCACGTTCAATCCCGTTGGGCAATGGTCAAACTGTTTGCTGGGCATTCAGTCGGTAAACCATTTCCTGACCATTGTGGACGGAATAAACTGGCGGGAATCAATCCCTGCATTTAATATTTTGTATATCAAACGTTTGAAAGGTGAAGCCTTCGGACTGCGGGCAATGCTGAAATTCTATCTTCTTCAAAGCGTTGCAGGCGAGACACAAAGCGGAGAGATGGCAGGTATTCCGTTGCTGGACAGTTATCTGCAAAGCAATGCCGATTTCAATATCCCGCGAGCCTCGTTTGCGGAATCCGTCGAGAACATTTATTCCGACATAGAAAAATCGCTGAATTACCTCACGATGGACGATTACGGCAATGTGTCCTCGGCCGCCGAGTTGCCGCCCGGATACGGCAAGGAAGTTGTTGGCATCGACCCTGCAACAGGGCAAGCTGCTTACGGCAACTACAACATTGTGTTCGGTAACGAATCGACGCAGCGTATCAGCGGGCGTATTGTGAAGACGCTGCGGGCAAAACTCGCCCTGCTTGCCGCAAGTCCCGCATACGGCAACTCGCAGGATTTGTGGGAAGAAGCCGCCGTTTACGCAGGGGGATTGGTGCAAAGCGCAGGCGGAGTATCAGGTTTGGACCCGGAGGGACACCTGTTTTACACAAAAGCCTACACCGACCGGTTGAACCTTGCTGCACGCAAGGACAGGGCGGAAATAATATGGCGCTCTCCGAAAACGTTCTCATACGAACTGGAACAGGCGAATTTTCCACCTACGCTGTTCGGAAACGGAGGGATAAACCCCTCGCAAAACCTTGTGGACGCTTTCCCGATGCTCAACGGATACCCCACGCACCTCCCTCAAAGCGGTTACAACGGCAGCAACCCGTATGCAGGGCGCGACCCGCGTCTGTCGGCTTATATCATCTTCAATAACAGCTTTTTTCAGGGCGCAACAATCATCACCGGACAAGGCGGCAAAGAAAATGCCAAAGACTCGATAAAGACATCTACCAGAACAGGTTATTATCTGAAGAAACTGCTTATGGAGGAAGTGAACCTCAATCCCAACGGCATATCGTCGCAGGAGCATTACATGATGCGTTTACGTTATACCGATGTGTTTCTGATGTATGCGGAGGCGGCTAATGAAGCATGGGGACCGGACGGCGACCAGACGGGTTTTGGCTTCACTGCCCGCGATGTTGTCCGCGCTATCCGCGAGCGCGCAGGTATCAGCCAGCCCGACGCCTATCTCGAATCGATTGGCGATATGCGTGCCATGCGTGCTTTGATTCACAACGAGCGACGCATAGAACTCTGTTTTGAAGGACATCGCTTCTGGGATTTACGCCGATGGAAAGAAAAAATTGACGAGCCGGTTAAAGGCGTCGATATCAATGCGTCGGGCTATAATTACGCCGACGTGGAACAGCGCGCCTACAGGGATTTCATGTATTACGGACCCGTCCCTCAGCAGGAAATCCTGAAATACAACAGTTTAGTTCAAAACAAAGGATGGTAAATATCAATATTTAAACAAGTATGAAAGTAAAATACACTTTTTTAGCGATCATTGCCTGCATGACCTCATGCAGCAATTTCGACCGCGAATTTCCCGATTTCGATTACACGACGTGCTATTTCCCTTATCAGTATCCCGTTCGTACAATCATTCTCGGCAATTATATCTATGACAATTCGAATGACAACAACCACATCTTTGTCATATCCGCAGCCATGGGAGGCGTTTATACCAATGATAAGGACAGGACGGTGGATTTTACGGTCGATGAAAGCTTGTGCGACAACGCATGGTTTTCTTACGATGATCATGTACCCGTTCTCCCTCTGCCCTCACAGTACTACCAACTGTCGAATGCCAGCCGCATTGTCATTCCCGCAGGGAAAGTAAACGGCGGGGTAGAGGTTCAACTGTCGGACGAGTTCTTCAATGACCCTCTGGCTTATTCAAACAATTTCGTTATTCCGCTACGCATAACCGGCGTTTCAAACCTTGATTCCGTACTGACGGGCAATTCGGTTGCCGCCGGCGCCGACCCGCGCATAGCCTCCGAATGGGCGGTTGCGCCTAAGCACTTCACGATGTTCGGCGTAAAATTTGTCAATCCGTGGCATGGCTCGTACCTGCATTACGGCTCGGCGGAAGTGCGCGAAAGCGACGCAGTGGTGGAAGACTCGGTTTACAGCGCCAAGTATGTTGAGCAGAACGACGTGCTGTCATTGACTACGGTCGGCAAAACAAGCGTCGCATCAAGCAGTATAGTCCTTAAATCGAAGGTGTTAACAGGAATTGTTGCTATACGGCTGAATTTCTCATCCGACGATTACTCATCCGACGGCGGAGTAACCTGTACTGTTGAGTCGGCTTCCGACGGCGGTTTTACCGTTTCCGGAAGCGGTAAATACCTCATGAACGCCGAAGAATACGGCGGTAAAAAGCGCGATGCCATTTATCTAAACTATACCGTCAGCAACGGTACGGCGACTTATTCGGCTGCCGATACGTTCGTGTTCCGCGATAAGGGCGTCAATTTGGAGACTTATACACCTGAGATTGTCAAATGATTAAAATGATTTTTTATGAAAAGGAATATTTTATTTTTTATTATTGCCGCAACGTTATTTTCGTGCCGCGAAGAGGCTCTGATCACGGAACAGGATTCCGGAACGCCTTCGCTCAGCCTTATACAGCCTGCCGCAAATGAAGAGATCGCCATGCTGTCGGGTTCTGAAGTGATTTTTGAATGGAAAGCGGCAAAGGATGCCGACGGCTACGTCATACTCTTTTCCCTGACGCCCGATATGACAGGAACAACGGCGAGGATTGAAACCGACGACAATCTGTATAAAATGACGTTCAGGGTTTTCGACAAGGTGATGAACGAACTGAATATCCCGCGAGGCATAGAGATCAATGTTTACTGGTCGGTATATTTGAAAGGTGAACGTGAAGCCGAAACGCAAACGCAGTCGATAAAAGTGAACCGCCAAAAGCTTTCGATAAGCCTCGGAATGCCTGACGACAAGATTATCATGGAGTTAGACCGTAGCGGGAACATTACTTTTTCCTGGTTGCCGTTGGAAGATATCAACGAATATCAACTCGTTATAAGTCTGAACGCCGATTTTTCCAATCCACAGTTTATCGATGCAACAAGTTCACAATCAATGATGGTTGCGCCTGCCACGCTTGACGAAAAGCTGGCTGCCATGGGTGTCAAAGCAGGTGAAGCGGCTCCGGTTTACTGGACTGTGCGTCCGAAAGAAGATATGGAAATGGCTGATGTTAAACGGACTATGCTTGTTTTCAGAGTTTCGCCTCCGCCCGTAAATATTGACCTCGTCGCTGCTCTTCCCGTTGTGCTCGATAAAGACCAAACCTCCACGCAAACAACCTTTTCATGGAGTTCGACGGGTGCAGAACATTACACCCTGATTTTCAGCAAAAACGCTGATATGTCGAACCCAATCTACGTAATATCGGGCATTACTTCTGCGACTTGCCCCCTAACTCATCAGCAGTTGCAGGATGCTTTTATTGAAAATGCTTCGCTTGGATTGAAACGTTTCAAAACCAATATATTATACTGGAACGTAAAAGCCGACGGCGCTCCCAGCGCCAACAGCGCAGGGCAGTTTGCTCTTTCCGGAATGAGGTATTTCCGCGACGTGCGCGGCAGCGAAGACCTTACTTACAACGTCGCCGTACTGCCTTATCCCGAAGGCTCGGAAACAGTCTGGTTGGGCGAGAACCTGAAAACGCTGAAAACAATCGACGGTACCGACATCGCAACCCTGTTGGGCGATAACTTCGTGGCGAGCGCTCAATCAGTTCTTGAAACAGTGCCTGTACCGGTTGAAATGCACCCATTTATCGGCTGTTATTACCGAATAGAGCAGTTGCCGTTCTGGAAAGACAGAGTTATTCCTGCGAAATGGAAAATTCCGACCTACGAGGAATTGACACTGATGTGTAATCAGGCACGAATGGCTGCGCCGGGGGCAGCGACGTACAGCGTATTGCGCAATCCTGTTGCCTTTCCCGCTACCTATGCCGCAGATCCTCACAAAGAAATGTGGAATCTCTGGAAAATGGATTTTGTGCCATACGGCAACGGCGCTTCTGTGGCTGCTATTCCTGACCAGCAATATGAATTGGACAATCCGTACCTGTACTTCGTGATGGACTACGGCAGCGATGACCGCAAGATGTTTTTTGGCGACGCCAACGGCAGCACGAGTAATTGGGCATGGGCGAATCACGCCGTCCCTATCCGACTGATTTATACCGGGGATGATGAGTAGCAAGTTGCGACAAAGGGATTCATTACCTTGTTTAGTATAGAAAATAAAATAAATAAACAAAAACGACAAATAAAACAAAATGAAAATAAAATTCATAGCGCCAGTATTCGCTTTCGTGCTAATAAACGCTTGCAAGAGCGATGAAAGTAGCATATCGGTTGTAAGAGATATTATGCTCGATCTCAGTGAAAGAACCGTAGCCAAAGGTGACGAACTGATCCTGACAGCGAATATTTTACCTTATACAGCCGCAGAAACGCCTGTGGAATGGACAAGCAGCGATACGAGGATTGCTACCGTCAAAGATGGTACAGTGATGGGCGCGGCTTACGGCAGCGCCGTTATAACCGCCAAAGCAGGCGATAAAACCGCCACCTGCACCGTAACAGTTAAACCGGCTATCGTAGGCGCCTATTATTTCGACGGCTGGGCGGGTACGAATGCCCATGCCTCCGACCCTAATGAGCCGTGGGCGATAAATGCGCCCCGCCACCTCACAAAGCGTCTTGCCGAAGAGTTTGGCGGCAGACAGCCTGTCTGGGGCTGGCGCGACGATACGCAGGCTATCATGGAACGGCAAATCGACCTCGCTGCCGACAACGGAGTGGATTTCTTCCTCTATTGCTGGTACTGGCAAAACGACCGCTCGTACATCAATACCGAAGCAATAGAAAAGGATTACAAGCACACAAGCATGAGACTGCACCTCGCCGCCGCCAATAAAAACCGTATGCGTTTCGCACTACTCGTGGCTAACCATGCGGGCGCCGAAATAATCGGCAGCAACAACTGGGAATCGGCAATGAACTACTGGGTACAGTATTTTCGTGACCCGCTTTATATGACCGTCGATGGCAAGCCCTTGATCGTGCTGTTTGGAACATGGGACGATACCGTTACGTCCGACGACCTCGCCGTAATGCAGGAGGCAGCTGTCAAAGCAGGCTTTAAGGGTCTTTCAGTAGCCGGTTGTTATGCTAATGCGCGTAATAAGAGAGGCTTCACTCACCTGACGAATTACAATGTCATACCGACATATAGCGACACGAAACAGCACTATTACAGCGAACTGATAGCCGCTACGGAGAGGGAATGGCAAGCCACAGCAACGCAGCCGTGTATCCCGCAAATAACAAGCGGATGGGACAACCGACCATGGGAAGAGCCTTCAAGCCCTGACCAATGGCATTTTTCGGACGACACCCCCAATGCCTTCAAGGGTTTCGTAAAAGACGCTATCACATGGATGGACGACAACCCGGCGAAAACAACCAAAGAGCGCCTGATAGTGATATACGCATGGAACGAACTCGGCGAGGGCGGTTGGTTAGTCCCGACCTTAGACGACCCCGAAGCGGCTAAATTGAAGAAAATAAAAGAATTACTTGACGAATATAAATAAAAAGTAACCGAAAACCGGATAACCGGAGAGGCTGGATTGTATCATATCCATTTGTATTTGAATGAGCCGACTTATAAAACAGAGTTGAAATAATGAAAAACAGTCCGCGAATTCGTGGAAATTCGTGGACTTTCCCCAACCTTTTCCAAACCAAACCAAACCAACCTAATCAATTTAATTTTATCAATTTAAGCAATAATTTAATTTTTATGAAAGCAAAGTTATTTTTAAGAAGCTGCCTACTGTTCTGTATGGTAGCGCTGGCGTTCACATCCTGTAAAGAAGAAGAGGAGAAGATCGCGCCTGAATTGAAGTATGTTATCGACGGGAGCAGCCCGACTAATCTGGCTGTGGCCGCCGACGGATCAACCAGGATGGTGTCTGTGGAATCGAACGGAGCGTGGAGCGTCGCCGTTTCGGCAGGCTCGCCGGCATGGATACAAGTATCGTCTGACAAAGGCGAAAAGAATGGCACGTTCACGATGACTGTGAGCGCGAACGCGAATACCTCAAGCCGCACAGGTACGCTGACTTTCGTGATGGAGGAGAAAACGCTCGGTACGCTGACCGTCACACAGTCCGGTTTTGGCGCCCAGCTCACCGTGGTCCCCGAGGCTCCGGAGCAAGCGCCTGCCACGGGCGGCGTCCTTGAGTTCTCCGTCGCCGCCAACACGGGATGGACGTACAGCCTCAGCGCCGGCGCCGAGGCATGGCTGACGGAAACAGTCAAAACCGACGCCGCCCTCACGCTGACGGTAGAACCCAATACCGTTACGGAAGCGAGAAGCGCTACGGTCACTTTTTCCCTCGCGGATTATTCCACCGTAACGCAGGAAGTGTTTGTTTCGCAAGCCGCCAAGATCATTGACGTGCCGCCCGTAAATATTGACCTCATTGCTGCTCCTCCCGTTGTGCTCGATAAAGACCAAACCTCCACGCAAACAACCTTTTCATGGAGTTCGACGGGTGCAGAACATTATGCCCTGATTTTCAGCAAAAACGCTGATATGTCGAACCCAATCTATGTAGTATCGGACATTACCTCTGCGACTTACTCCCTAACTCATCAGCAGTTGCAGGATGCCTTTATTGAGAATGCTGCGCTTGGATTGAAACGTTTCAAAACCAATATATTATACTGGAACGTAAAAGCCGACGGCGCTCCCAATGCCAACAGCGCAGGGCAGTTTGCTCTTTCCGGAATGAGGTATTTCCGCGACGTGCGCGGCAGTGAAGACCTTACTTACAACGTCGCCGTACTGCCTTATCCCGAAGGCTCGGAAACAGTCTGGTTGGGCGAGAACCTGAAAACGCTGAAAACAACCGACGGTACCGACATCGCAACCCTGTTGGGCGATAACTTCGTGGCGAGCGCTCAATCAGTTCTTGCAACAGTGCCTGTACCGGCTGAAATGCACCCATTTATCGGCTGTTATTACCGAATAGAACAGTTATCGTTCTGGAAAGACAGAGTTATTCCCGCGAAATGGAAAATTCCGGCCTTCGGGGAATTGGCAGTGATGTTTAATCAGGCAAGAATGGCTGCGCCGGAGGCAACGAGGTACAGCGTATTGCGCAATCCTGTCGCCTTTCCCAACACCTATGCCGCAGATTCTCACAAAGAAATGTGGAATCTCTGGAAAATGGATTTTGTGCCATACGGCAATGGAGCTTCTGTGGCTGCTATTCCTGATCAGCAATGTGAATTGGACAATCCGTACGTGTACTTCGTGATGGACAGCGACCCCCCAAAGATGTTTTTTGCCAGCGACGACAACGACGACGTGAGTAACTTTGCATGGGCGAATCACGCCGTCCCTATCCGACTGATTTATACCGGGGACGATGAGTAGCAAGTTGAGACAAAAGGATTCATTTGGATTTGAATGAAATGACTTATAAGATAGAGTTGAAACCATGAAAAAACAGTCCGTGAATCGCACAAATGAAAATCACTCATTGGAAATTTGTGTCATTCGCGGACTTTAATTAATTCTTTAAATAATATCAATATGAATGACAGACAGGATGCAGGCACACCCGCAACGGCAAGCACCGTGGAAAAAGTCAGCGTGAACAAACACATGTTCTATAATGTGATTGGAATATTTCTTTGTGTTCTGGTTTTGAGTTGTAATGAAAGTTCAGAAAATGGTAATGAAGGTTCAGAAAATTTGTATTTAAAAAAATATAATATTTATTTTCTTGGAAACAGTATAACATTACATGAACCAAATGAAGGAATTGGTTGGAATGGTAATTGGGGTATGGCTGCAAGTGCAGAAGAAAATGACTATGTTCATAAATTAATTAAAAAGATAGAAGGCGAATATGAAAAAAAATTTAGGATAAAGTATGGACTAAAAAGTATTGCAAATTGGGAAAGAGATTTTTCTGTAGGATTACAACCTCTTGAAATTAACGAAATAGATCTGTTAATTATCAGGTTGGGAGAAAATGTTCTTGAAGAATACGCAATGAATAACAATTATTATGATGCATTAAGTGAATTAATAGAAAAATACAAAAAAAATCCTACGAAAATAATAATAACCGATAATTATTGGCCGTCTGTATTTAAAGATGCTATACAAAAAAATGTAGCAATAAATAATGGTTATTTTTTTGTGCAAATAAATGATTTATATGGCAATCAAGAAAACAGTGCTTTTGGACAATTTGAACACTCTGGTGTAGCAATGCATCCATCAGATATTGGCATGGAAAATATAGCCAGAAGAATTTTTGAATATATCATGGAAAATAATATAATTAATTAAAAAAAGAAGCCACTGCATATAATCAAATGAGACCAACCTGATTCCGCCCCGTTGGGCGCGTTGCCGGCAACGCCCTGTGGCCGACAGACGCCGTAGAGACGCGATGCATCGCGTCTGTTACCACCTGCTGATGGTGGAGGGGGAAGTGAAATATTTTCTGCCATGCTTCGTTATAAAAATGTATCATCTTATATTATCTAAAAATATCTTCAACCAATGTCAGGTACAAATAAAATTACATTAACCATCCTTACCCTTTCGCTGCTTTTTCATCAGGCCGGTGCATGTGCCGCCAGCCGTCAGTCAAGCGGAGCTGTCCGCGAGCAG
>JAISCQ010000132.1 GCA_031265445.1 Bacteroidales bacterium | reverse complement strand
CTTACATTACATATAACGCGCACGCGCGCGAGGGTTAGCAAAAATTTTTCAAAACTATCATACCGCCGCTATATCGCATCATGCGATATAGCGGCTTTTTTGTTGTCTGAACCGGGATTTACAGGATGTGCATGATTTCGCAATGCGCCGTAAAAATCCTGTCAGGGACGACAGGTCGGTAGAAAATGATCATTCAAAATTCAAAATAATGGAGCCGCAGCCATTTCAAAAACGGGGCAAGCCCTGCGAAGCCGTGAGAGCAGGAAAAACATAATTCATCATTCAAAATTCAAAATTTATGAGTGTTATCAAATTTATCTGGAAGGTATGGCTACGGCTCAATCTTTTGACCAAAGACGTAGAGAACGACTATGTAGCCGAAGTATCCACAGCGGGTAAAAAGGCGTTGCGCAATGCCGACATCGCGCGTCTGATCAAAGAGTCGGGATCGGAGTTGAAGTACGAAACGCTGCTTTCCATCCTCGACCAGGGCGACCGCATCGTTCGCGAGAAACTGCAGGAGGGGCACAGCGTCCTTACCGGATGCTGCCAGTTTACTCCGCGCGTTACCGGTACGTGGATCGGAGCGAATGCAAAATACGACGTTTCGGTGCATCAGACCGCTTTGGACATTGTACCCAGCGCCGAGATGCGGGCTGCCTTGAAAGAAGTAGGCGTAGAGGTGTTGGGCGTGAAAGACGGCGGAGCCTATATCGGGTTGGTGACCGATACGGCCACCGGCCTTACCGACGGCACGATCACATCCGGAGACGATATCCTGGTTGAGGGCGACAAGCTGAAAATAGTTCCCGACGGCGAGGCCGGGCTGGGCGTATTCTTTGTCGACGCGACAGGCGTGATCATACCCGTCACTCGCAGGCTGACGCAAAACGAACCCAAGAAGCTGATCGTCCGCGTGCCCGTCCTCGCTCCGGGACCGTATACCCTGCGGGTGGTGACGCGCTATACAAAAAGCGTCCTGCTGACCGAGCCGCGAACCATCGAGTATGATCGCCCGCTGATGATTCCCTAACATTGAGGAATGACTGTCATGAGCATTGGGGAACGACTGTCATGAACGTTGGGGAACGACTGTCATGAACGTTGAGGAGTGGCTGTCCCCAACGTTGGGGAGTGGCGTCTCGCCGCACAGGTTTCGTTAGTTGACCCTGTCAGCAGCTTCGCAGCCTGACAGGTCGGTGCGAAACTCGACCTGACAGGGTCGTTAGACCTGTCAGGGTCAATAAGTAAAAAGTAAAAAGTAAAAGTAATTTATAATTCATCAATCATTAAAAATAAGAGCGCCTATGGAGAAATCTTGAATCAATAGTAGAGAATAGAAAAATGAGCGCGCCAAGCGCAAGTCGTAACTTAAACCATTAAGGAAGCGACATTGAATAGTAAAATAGTAAAATCAATCATCAATCTATAAATGAATTAATTTATGAATCATATAGCAAAGTTTAGATTTTTCGTCGGGCTGGGGATTATTTCCCTGATGATGGCGAGTTCGTGCAAAGACGATACGACCGGCATCAATCACGACCCGACCAGGCCGATAACCATCACCTCTTTTTATCCTGATTCCGGAAGGATCACGGAAAAGATCATTTTTAGCGGCGAGAACCTCGGAACCCATCCCGAGCAGATCCGGGTGTGGTTCGACGACCGGAAAGCCAAAGTAGTCGGATCGGACGGTTCCGACATGTATGTGGTGTGCCCGCGCATAGGCAGGGATACCGAGTGTACGGTTTCGGTGGCCATCGGCGGCGACTCGATTGTGCTCGACCGCAAGTTCCGCTACAGGGTTTCGGTAACGGTAAGCACGGTGGCCGGCAACGGCATCAATGAATTTAAGGACGGCCCCCTGGCGACCGCTACCCTGCGACCCCGGTACTTAGCGGTAGACCGGGACGGCAATGTTTTCGGTATCCAGCGCAGCGACGGAACGATGGCGCTGATACTCATCGATGAGGAAGAGAACACGGTGACCAAGATACAGGACATCCAGCCGTACGACCCCAATGCGCTCTGTATCTTCAAAGACGGCATCATCTGCATACCGGCCGACTGGCCCAACGATACGTACTTTGAGGCGGACCCGGCCCTGGGATGGGCGGTGAAGGAAAAGCACGTCAATTTCTCGACGGCTGACAAGTATCCGGCATGGGATGCCGGAGGAGAGTGGAGTATCAACGGCAATACCGGGCGCTACAAGCACTCGATGGCTGCCTGCGACTGGGACGGCAAAGTATACTGCCGCTGGCGCAACGGCTCCATCGGCAGGTTTTCCCGCGAAACGGGGGACGTGGAATGGCTCTACAACACCCCGCACGGCGACAGCTACGGATGCGCTTTCGACCCGAGAAATCCTACCATCCTGTACTTGGCCTACACCGGCGACGTTCAGGAAGGCCAGGGACACGCCATCTACACCATAGATGTGAGCGTTCCCGACCAGATGATGCTGGATGCCGACAATGTATGGAAACCGTCGCCCGCCAGCACTTACACCAGGATATCCTCTCCCATTACCGGCGGCGGTTTCAGGAACGGCCCGATCAACCAGGCCCGCTTCTGGGACCCCTGTCAGATCTATTTCGACCCCGACGGCGTGCTCTATATCGCCGACCGGAGTAACCACTGTATCCGCAGACTGACCACCGAAGGAATCGTAGAAACGGTGGTAGGCATACCCGGGCAACAGGGAATGATGGACGGCCCCGCCGACGAGGCGTTGTTCAGGGCGCCTTACGGACTGGGCGTCGCTCCGGATGGATCCGTCTACGTGGCGGACTATGATAATGCGCGGGTTAGAAAATTAACCATCGAATAATGAATATATAAATTTGAAAATATGAAACGTTTGGTATTTCATTTATATGTTTTGTTGGCGGCGGCATTGATGGCGCTGACAGGTTGCGCCAATGACCGTTTTCCCGAAGAGGAAACATCTTCGGAACACAGTCATTTGAAAAGTTCAACCGAAGAACCTTGCATGGAGATAAAAAGTGTAAGCATGAGTGTTGGAACAAATTCTATCAATGTATCGTGGAGCGGAGATCCCGGCGAAACCAATTCCGGTACCTGTTATTCTACGGTACAGGTTTCGGGTGGTGGAATAAGCGGCTGGGCTACCTCATCCGGTACTTCTCATACATTTAATTATAGTTATGCAATTCCCAATTATACGTCTTTCACGGCGACCGTTTCAAATTCGGAAGGGATGGCGACGCAAAGGTTTATGTATCGCAATGATACTCATACATTCAATCCGTATGTAGGATGCGAATATACCATGGGTACTGTTAGCGCCGGCGGATATTATTATTTGTTCAGGGATGATAATCAAGCGCTGAAGATGCATGTTTGCGTCAATCACGAACCGTTTTTCCACGATGGAAATAAGAGTCCGCACGGATATTTGGAAAAGAAAGTAGTTGTATATCCTAATGGCTTTTCTGCTTCTTCCGCCTCATACAGTCAGACGTTACATTCCGGCCAGTCGGACATCATGGAATGGCGTTACATACAGGCGCCTGTTATTGGTAATATTCCGTTCAATGCAAATACAGAAGTTTGTGTCGAGATATATCCGTACAGTATGTCGCTATGTTCGGAAGGAACCCTGCAACATGTTCTTGTTGGAAGAGCGCCGTATAATCCCCAGAATTTAGGTACTTTCCAATTTACCTTCGAAGAAATTTATCGAGACGCATCTGGAACACTGTTTATTCCGGTTACTCCCCATTAACCTTTTAATCATTAGTTATTATGAGTTTAAAGTATTATTTAATGAAAACAGTCATACTGTTTATTTTTAGCTTCTTTCTGTGCATTCCGGTTTCGGCGCAGCAGCGCACCTGGGTCATGGAAGGCGTGGTGCTCGACGAAACGGGCGAAACGCTTCCGGGCGCCAATGTGTCCGTGAAGGGAACCACCGTCGGCACGATGACCAATAGTAACGGGCGGTTTACGCTCAACGCCAGGCAAAACGACGTGCTGGTATTCAGCTTTGTGGGATATGC
>JAISCQ010000097.1 GCA_031265445.1 Bacteroidales bacterium | reverse complement strand
TGTGCTGACACCAATAACAACAGGCCGGTTTTCCGTTATAGGCTTTTTGCAACAGTTTAATGAAGGCGATATTGAAGGTTTCATGACTTCCTTAAAAGCCTTTTTTGCCGATATTCCCTACGATGCCATCAAGTTGGAACACCGCGATGAACAGTATTACCAGCACGTTTTCTATTTGCTGTTCACGCTGTTGGGACAATTTGTTGAAACCGAAGTAAAAAACAATAAAGGCAGAGCCGATGCCGTTGTAAAAACTGCCGGCAACATCTATATTTTCGAGTTCAAAATGGACGACAATGCAACCGCCGAAGATGCCCTGAAACAAATCAACAGCAAAGATTACGCGATTCCTTATTCTGCCGACCACAGAAAAACCGTAAAAATAGGCGTGGAATTTTCGCAAATAGAAAAAGGCGTAAAACGCTGGTTGATAGAATAACACCATAGGTCTATCAACATTCCGCCCCGAAGGGACGACAAGCGCGTTCCCATCATTACAACAAAATCACTCTTAATTCTTAGTTCTTATCTTTTACTTCTCCCTCCTTCCCCCTCTTCCAACACCAAAAACATGCTGTAAAACACATAAAAATCCCCACGTAATTGAATTTTAATACGCAAGTAATAAAATAACACTCGAAAATTTAATACGGCAGAGATATCTTTGCACATATTTTCAATCAGAGCGCATCCCGTTCTCTTGAAAATGTGATTTATTTTAAAACATAATTTATTAACAATTAAACGCATGTGTTCTATGAAAACACTTCTATTAAAACTATCAGTATTTTTTTGTATTTGTTGCGCAACCGCTTCAGCGTTTGCCGCAAAAGATCTCTACATTTCCTCTACCGGAAATGACGAAAACGACGGAAAGACAGAAGCCGCTCCAGTAAAAACCCTGCGCCAAATCCACAAGTTAATCGGCGTAGGCGACATCATCCACGTAAGCGGAATAATCGACGTATCCCTCGAAGTAAAAGGCGATTCCGTCGGAATGAACTTCCAGCAAGGCCTAAATAAAGATCTCAATGGCGGATTTTTGTTCGGGGCCGGCATTTGGAACAACGTCAAAATGCTAGGAACCGACCCCGAAAAAGACGGATTTACCAGTAAGGGCGACGGTCGTATCTTCCGAATAGACGGCGGGAACCACACCTTTGAAAACCTGTTGTTTACCGAAGGAGCGGATATAGCTAACGACGGCGGTTGCGGCATCTGGATACGCGGCGGGGCTACTATCACCAATACATTTATTAATTGCCGGTTTGTGAAAAACCAGGCAAAACTCGACGAAGCCGGCTCAGCGTTCACAGGCACCAACGGAAGAGGTGGAGCTGTTCATATTATGAACAGTCGCGTCATTTTCAAAAACTGCTATTTTGCCGAAAATGCCAATACGCAGGGTTCTGCTATTTTCTGGCACGGTGGAACAATAGATATTCTGGGTTGCATCTTTGAAAACCACCACCTTTCTACTGTTAGCGGTACAACCGGCGGCGCCCTTTATTCATGGTCGGAACAGGCACAGGAACCTGTCGTAACGATTGACCGGTGTATTTTCCGGAATAATGACGTTGCGGGCGACGGTGGAGCTATTACGCTGAACAACCGGAATGACCGCGAAAATAATGTCAAGCTCGTGCTGAACATTACGAATTGCGCGTTTATTGGAAACGAATCCTTCAATAATGGCGGAGCTATCCACCACAACAACACACGGGCAGTAACAAATGATTCCATTCTGATTGCCAATACGACTTTCCTCGGAAATACCGCCCAGAATTTCGGCGGCGCTATTTTTCTCGGACAGGCACAACCCAACTCCATTTTTACTATGGTAAACAGCAGCGTGATTTCCAATTATACGTATGGTAACGGCGGTCACGGAGCCGGACTCACAATTTACCAAACCAACACATCCAATATGTTGAAACGCATTTACAACTGTATTTTCGATAAAAACTCCTCCATCACTCAACAAATCTATTCCGATTTCAACTATCGCCGGACGGACGACGCACCTGTACCCGGCGAAAACAGCAGTGGCGAAAAGGAATTTATCATCTCCAACACCTATATCAGCACAACTTTGAACGGAAACGGCGTAAACGGTTCCTGGTTTACCAAC
Organism: Bacteroidales bacterium; assembly: GCA_031265445.1. Taxonomy (GTDB): domain Bacteria; phylum Bacteroidota; class Bacteroidia; order Bacteroidales; family UBA4181; genus JAIRLS01. The sequence continues at coordinate 11,862 of JAISCQ010000097.1, read as the reverse complement.
GAAAACTATCCAGGCAACAGCATTAATTATACCCGGGTGGAATACGTGGAGCCAGAATGGATCGTCGATTACGTCAATGCCTCCGGCATCGACAACGACCCCGAATATTACCTCCAAGCCGACTTCCCCACATATGCCATCCCCTTGCAGGACGACGCACCCGCACGCACGTTCGGGAATGCCGCCTACCTCACGCAATTCGGCATCTCCGCCACCGACCAGCTCGGCAAAGCACGGGTCATTGATGGCAGCGCCTGCGCCGTCGGAGCCTCCGAAGCCACGCAGGAAGAAATAGAGACTGTTGCATTTGAAGATTATCCCGCGATCAACCTGAATACAAGTATCAGGAAAATCAGCGACGGCAAGCCGGCCGGTGAATTTACGATCGCCGGCAATATAATCTCCCTGAAGAACAAAGAACTGCAAAATACCGGACTGACACTCTACAACCTCACCGGAAGCATCGTTCGCACCGGAACGGAACAGCTCTCCATCGCCGATCTACCCGGCGGCCTGTATATTGTCAGGGCAAAAGTTACCGGCAGAAACCTTGTTCAAAAAATATTGAAATAAGCAACCCGCCACGGCCTGTAGGGGCAGAGCTATGTCTCTGCCCTTTTGCCCCTACACCGTGCATCCACGCATCCACACATCCACACAAACATCAAAATTATGTATATATGAAAATATCATTGAACCCATACAGCAGCAAGCCCTTCCTGTCGAAGATAAAATGCTTGATCTGCCTGTTATTACTCGGAACACAAATAACTTTCGCTCAAAACCCGTCCGGGAAAATTTCGGGCATAATCGTCGACGAGCAGGGAGAAAGCATTATCGGCGCATCCGTAGCCATTGTCGGCACGCAACTCGGAACAATCACCGGCCTGGACGGTAAATTTACCGTCGAAGCACCGGAAAACGCCATACTCCGCATCAGCTTTTTGGGTTACGAAACTCAAAATATTAGAACAGGCAAAGAAAAAGAACTGCGGATCGTCTTGAAAGAAGACACTAAAATGCTCAGCGAAGTAGTCGTCACCGCCATGGGAATCACGCGCGAAGCAAAATCGCTCTCATACGCCCGCGAAGGCGTCGATACGGAGTCGATGCGCGACAGCCGCGGAACCAATCTCACCGACATGCTTTCCGGAAAAGTCGCCGGTATGCAGGTCACGCCCGGCGGAGGCCCCTTAGCGTCCACCCGCATCATTATCCGCGGAAACAACTCCATAACGGGCAATAACCAGCCGCTTTTCGTGATCGACGGCGTGCCGCTGGTAAATACCTCCGGCGAAGACATAGTAAACGATCTGGATTTCGGGAATATCGCCAACAGCATCAACCCCGACGAGATAGAAAACATCGAAGTCCTGAAAGGCGCAAACGCCTCCGCCCTCTACGGCTCCGATGCGGCCAACGGCGTGGTGCTGATTACTACCAAAAAAGCGACGAAAAAAAAAGGCTTGGGCGTTTCCTACGGACTGAACACCATGTTCAGCTACCTCTATAATTTCCCGACTTACCAGAATATCTACGGTGCGGGAACAAACAACCGTTTTCAGAAAGGGTACAATTATTACGGCGCTAACGCCAACGGTTCTGCCTATGATACCGAACTGCCCTGGGGTATTCACGTATATAATCTGGACGGTACCGTACAATCGTGGGGAATGCCCATGCTGGGTTTCAACGTAGTAGGCCGCAACGACGAAATCCGCCCCTATTCGCCTTCGCCCAATACGATTGAAAATATGTACCAGACGAGCTTGATGACTACCAACTCGCTCTCTGTGGACAAAGTGCTGGGCGAAATGACCATGCGTTTCTCCTATACAAACATCACGTCGGACGATATTCTGGAAAATTTCAACAAAATCAGTCGCAATGTATTCAATTTGCGTTCAACGGCCAAACTGGCTTCATTTCTGGATTTGGACATGAGCGTGCGTTACACCAACGAGAATGTAGATAATCGTGGATTCCGAAATAATAGCAATCGCAATCCGTTGCGTGTCATAATGGGCATGTCGCGCGATGCTACGCCGGAAGAACTGATTCCCTGGAAAAAAGCCGACGGCACCCCTTATACGCGCATGGGCGCTGCAATTAATCCTTACTGGCTGCTCAACGAAACATCCAATGCCGACGAAAGCCAGTGGATTACGGCAAACGCCACATTGAATTTCAAATTATCCAGGCTGTTTTCGCTGCGCTTAAAAGGCGCCACCGATGTCAATGCCGCCCAAAACTGGAATTTTTCCAATTATAATTCTCCTTTCGACCTTTACGGAAACTACGAGCGCGACAACCGCCTGAATAAAAATCATAATTTCGATGCCTTGTTTTCATACAGTCAACGCTTAAAGAACAACATAACGCTGCAAGCAAACGCGGGCGCCTGGATGCAACAGATTCGCCGCTATTCGTTGCGCTCCATAGTAGAGCAATTGACCGAACCCGACAGAAAAAGCTTGTCAAACAATGCCGGTTCCATGTTTTCCGACGAAACTTACTTGGGTAAAGACAAGCAAGCCGTTTTCGGCATGGCCAATGTTGGCTATAAGGACTGGCTGTATGTGGATGCAACAGCCCGCAACGAATGGTCGAGCGCCTTGCCGCCGAACAACAATTCCTACTTCTACTATTCATTCGGGACGAGTTTTATTTTATCGGATTTGTTGAACGTCAACAAGAAAATTCTGTCGTTTGCCAAAGTGCGCGCTTCCTACGCGCAGGTGGGGAACGATACCGGTTTCGATAACCTTTACAACGGTTACACCTATTCGGGATCGTTTCAGGGAAATTCGGTATTTCAAGGTCAAAACGACCGCAGAAATCCGCAGTTGAAACCCGAAAGTACTTCTTCGCTCGAAACAGGCGGTGATTTGCGCTTTTGGGACAATCGCATTTCCATCGACTTTACTTATTACGACAAAAGCACGCGCGACCAAATCGTCCGCGCCGATATTTCTCCTGTCAGCGGATACGCTACGCAATGGATTAATGCGGGAGAAATCCGCAACTGGGGAATCGAACTGGTGCTGGAGGTTATACCTGTAAAAACGAAATATTTCACCTGGACTTCCACGCTCAACTGGGCAAAGAACAATTCGCGGGTGGTTTCGCTGGCCGAAGGAATCTCCCGTTTCGAAATAGGTAGCGCCCCCGCTATCAAACTGTATGCAAAAGAGGGTGAGCCTTACGGCGTGTTCTATGGCAATGATGCCCGCAGAGACGCGGAAGGACATGTGCTGGTTAATATAGATGGAACGCTCATGTCCGATCCCGACCAGTATCTGGGTACTGTTCAGCCCGACTGGCTGGGAGGCTGGAGAAACTCGTTCCGGATCGGCCCGGTGGACGTAAACATCATGATCGATCTCCAGCATGGCGGCCAGGTTTGGTCATATACGGCCTACGAAGGCGCCAGAAGCGCTACAACCGTACAGTCGCTCGAAGGTCGTTACGAATACCTGTTTTCCGATTTGATACTGGGTGAGACGGCCAACGAGCGTATGGGCTTTATGGACGCAGCCAATACGGTTAAGCCCGGCGCCAATAACTACGCCAATCATGTGCTTTATTCCGATCCTCGTGCCAAAGGCCTGTATATTCCAAATTCGTATTACGACCCCAGCGTTGAATATTGGGGAGGGCAACCCAGCGTGGCATGGACCCGTCCCATGGATTACTGGAATCACGGCTATCAAAAAAGCGCGGCGCATTATATTTTCGATGCCTCGTACATTAAGCTGCGCGAAGTGAGCATCGGATATAACGTGTCTAAGAACTGGCTGAAAAAAACGCCGCTGACCGGAGCTAAACTGTCGCTCGTAGGCCGCAACGTGGCCATTTTGTATCAAAATACACCCAAGGGAATGGATCCTCAGGCTACACGCACAACCGGTAACGCACAAGGTTTTGAAGAAGGTTTTGCATTGCCGCAAGCCTATTGGGGATTCGATTTAAAAGTTTCATTCTAAAGATTTACGAACATGAAAAAGAAAATATGCATAGCGTTAATCGCACTTTTTTGCGGAACAGGTTATTACGGTTGCACAGACAAATTTGAAGAAATCAATACCAATCCGCACAAATCGTACGATACCGATTTCAAATACGTTTTCCCCGGAACGGTTTTGAAAACCATGCGACTGATAGGCGAGCTGAACTACACGCATTTATTGAACAATTCGCGCATGGTAACTATTCTGTTCAATGTCGGATCGGTGGAAGACACTTCCGATGCGTTCTACAACCAGGCATACAGGGACATTTTGCGCGATTTGCACGCGGTTGAAGTCGACTACGAAGGAAAAGACGGCTATCAAAACCGCCTCGCAATGGCAAAAACATGGGAGGCCTACGTCTTTTACATCCTCGTTTCCCTCTATGGCCCCATCCCAATGAGCGACGCGCTGTTAGACCTGACGGAAAACAAGTCGTCGTTCAAATACGACAGCGAAGCGCAGGTTTATACCCGGATTCTGGAATTGCTGAAAGAAGCGGGCGACTTGTATCAGCCCAATTCGCAATACAGTTCGACCGACTGCCTGAAACCCGATTTTGTTTTCAATCTGACGCAAAGCGATATAAGGAAGTGGCAGCGATTTACGAATACATTGCGTCTGAATGTTGCCATGCACGCGCAGAGTTTATTGCCCGAACTGGCGCAGGAACACGCCGCCGCCGTTTTCTCGGACGAGAGTCTGCTGATTTCGTCCAATGGCGACAACGTGGCTCCCCGTTACGGAAACGACATCTCCATTAACGATGTTTCCTACTATTACAACCGGTTCCTGAAAGCGATCGACGCCAACGGAACCTGGGGCAAAACAACCTTTCCCATCATGAGCGAGTATTTTGCCCTGTATCTGTTTTCGTACAAAGACCCGCGTATCGAAACGTATTTTACCCAGTCGAATGAAGGTTCTCCAGCCTCTATCTCCGCTTTTCAGTTTACCGATACAATTACCAGCATACATCGCTGTGAGAGATCGGGAACCTACAAGTGCAACGATTATGCCGAACACCAGGATGACCACCTCAACGACTACCGGAGAGATTCTGTTTTGGTAGATTACAGCGTTCCGTATGTTCCTGTAAAAGAAGTGTTGAATTTACCGGATAACTGGGAAATAGCCCTGAAGCCCGGTTCAACTTCTGTCCGCTACGACGACCCTTTAAATACAAGCGACGATAATAATCTTTCCCGTGTAAAACGGAGAGATTATCTGGAAACCAACGCAGTCGTTGTACTGTATAACTATGCCGACGCCTGCTTTCTGAAAGCCGAGGCCAAAATCAAATTCGGACTGGGAAGCAAATCGGCTGAGAAATATTACAAAGAAGGCGTGGAAGCAGCATTTGAATACTGCGGAATAAAGACCCAAGCCGCCGCTTACCTTGCACAGCCGGGTATTGCGTGGAATACCGATGGACAGGGTTACTACGACAGGATGGGGTTTTACAGTGCTGATATTCATGGCGCAGGTGGCGACGAAAACCACCTGGAACAGATTTACAAGCAACGTACTTTCGGCTGCTTTTTCAACGGCCTGGAAGCATGGAACCTGGAACGCCGCACAAGGGCTTTCCGCTGGCCGCCGATTTTCATGTCCAATATGAGCGTTGAAGGAATGGTTAGTCCCGATTACTCGTTTGGCCGCGAACGCCTGAATTATCCCTTAGTGGAAATGACGCGCAACGGCGACGAATATTACCGTGCCATACAACTCCTGCAAGCCGCAAGTCCCAACGGAAATCCCGCGGCACGCTGGGGCGACAATACCGTTACGGCGCTGGCTTTTACCAAAGTAGATCCCGAAATTGCCGTAGCCGAAAGCAAATACGGTGGGTACCGGCAAATTGTCTATCATGCCGCCTATTTCAGCCATTACTGGGGAACCACTTACGAAGAATTGCTGGCAAAAGCCCTCGCAATGACCGGCGAAACCAGCGATTCACGAGCGCTCACGAAGGCTTTCAACTACAAATACGGGCAGCGCCTGAGTACCTATTACTGGCAGGAACCGCCAATGCCGGAACCGGAAGAATAAGAGTTAAAAACTAAGAGTTAAGAATTAAAAGTTATGAACTAAAAGTTATGAATGACTTTGTTGCAACGGAATCCGGAACGGATTCTATATTAGTAGCCTTACGTGAAACGTCGGGGCAATATGGAACGTCGAAGGTGACGGAATCCGGAACGGATTCTATCTTGGTAGCCAGACGTGAAACGTCGGGGAATTGTCAACGGCGAGTCACCAAGTGGCGAAGCCCCGAAATATTTTTGCGACCCATACGATTTGTATATGTATTTGGAAAAATATTTTTGTCCAAAAATATTTCGGGGCTTCGCCGCTCCGGTGTATTTATCGTTCCTCCAACCCGACGTTTCACGTCGGGGGCTACCAAGATAGAATCCGTTCCGGATTCCGTCGCTACAAAGTCACCAAGAACTAAAGATGAAGAAATAAAAGTTAAGAAATAAGAAAATAAAAATTAAAAACTTTCAATAATCAGACAAATGAAAAGTAAATATATTATCACAGTATTATTATTCGGCGGATTATTTACCGCCTGCACCGAAGACAGCGGGCCGAGCATCGACGATTATCCGTTGAACTATCAGATAGAAGAAATTGCCGTAACTTCGGATATTCCGGTAGGCATCTATCTCTATAATCCGAAAAGCGATTTGTCCAACGAAGGCGTCTGGGAACGATTGATCGCTCCCTACAACCAGGCTACCGGCGCCGTCGGCCCGAATGTAGAACCGGTTTTGGGACGTTACGCACTGGATGTAAACGAAGCGGGCGCGCAAAATCTTCAAACGCTGATCAACTGGTGCAATGATGCCGGAATCAATTTTTTCGTTACCCCCGGACTGAAAGAAAACGCCAACGCACTCTATCCCAACAATGCAAATGCCGGCGATACGGCTTTTATCCGGATGATTTCGGGGCAGCACGCCCTTTATCCGCTCGATATGGGCAATATGAAATATGCCATAATGATGGATATGAACAATATCTTTGCAGGGTCGAACAATAACCTGCTCGAAAATGCCGAGGCAAAAAGCTATCGCTATACCGCCGGGGATGGTTCGACGCGCGACACCGTCCTTACCCGCGAGGAGCGGGTGTACAGCATGTTCAAACGCGCTTCGGACTATTTCGGCGACCCTGCCTATATGCATCTCAACGGTCGTCCGGTTTTAGTGTTGAGCACCCCCGATAAGCTGGCTACCACCGATTCCAGGCGGGTGTACGACGGTATTCGTCAAACCGTTAAGGAGCATACCGGAAAGGACGTGTATCTCATTGCCCGGCAAACGCAGTGGACGCCTCCGGCGCGTTTTCACTACTTTTTCCTTTCGGGCGGAGTGGACGCCGTTACAATGGATAACATGTGCGACGTCGGCGCCTCGTATTACGAGCGTTCATTCTATCTGAACCAGTTGATCAACGAAAATTTCAAGTACAACCGCGAGTACATCGCCGAACATTACGGCATCGACTTTGCACCCTCCGTAGCGGTCTCTTACAATGCGTATGTGAAAAACGGCACAACCTACAACAAGCCGATTATCCAAAAAGACCCCGACGAGTTCCGCAAACGCTGTAACGTAGCCAAAATGAATCTGGGCAGGACGCCGCTGGTATTTGTCGAATCACTGAACAACTGGGGATACGAAACCGCTATCGAACCGGCCATTGTTCAGGAAGGCACCAACGGTTACGGAACCCTGTATCTGGATATTCTCAGGCAACAATTTAAAAAATAACAGGATGATCGGAAGATATATAACAGCAATCATCCTTTGTACAGTCTTCCTTGTCGGAGTCTGTGCGCAGGAGTGGCAAATGAAGCAGGCGCGGATTATGACTCCCTGGTCGGAAACGATTGACCCCGAAAACATTTTGCCCGAATATCCGCGCCCGCAAATGGTGCGCGGAAACTGGATGAACCTGAACGGCATCTGGGATTTTACGCAGGCATCCGCATCGTCCACTTACCAGCCTCAACAGGCTTACGACAGTAAAATCCTCGTTCCGTTTCCGATGGAATCGGCGCTGTCAGGATTGATGCGGACAGACTGGGATAACCAGTACGGCGGGAAAAAATACATCTACCGCCGCTTCTTTACGCTTCCCGAAAGCATGGCAGGAAAAAAAATCCTGCTGCATTTCGGTGCGGTCGGCTACCTCAGCGAAGTATGGATTAACGGCGTCAAAGCGGGTACGCACCTGGGCGAATACGATCCCTTTTATTTCGACATTACCGGACACCTGAAAGCGAGCGGCGAACAGGAAGTAGCCGTGCTTGTACAGGACTATCAAAATCAGGGTGGAACGCCCACCGGAAAACAGAAAATCAACGGTAAAACCATCTGGTACACGCCGGTTACCGGCATCTGGCAAACCGTATGGCTCGAAGCGGTTAGCAATGTATATATTAAGGACTTGGCCCTCACGCCCGATATTGACAGAGGCGAAATAAACATTGCCGCTTTCGCATCGTCCGCTTTAGCCGAATACACCGTCAAGCTGGAAATATACGACGGCGAAACCCCTGTTTATTCCGCCGATAACCTTCCGGTGGGGCAAAATAAAGCGGCTCCGATTCCCGGTGCGAAACTCTGGAGTCCCGACAGTCCCTTCCTGTATAATTTGAAAGTAACGCTTTACGAAAACGGACAACTCATAGACGCGGTCAACAGTTACTTCGGAATGCGCAAGATAAGCATGGGAAAGCTGGGCGGAAGAAGCTGTCTCCTGCTGAACAACGAATATGTTTTCCAGCAGGGCGTTTTAGACCAGGGCTTCTGGCCGGATGGTATTTATACCGCCCCTTCGGACGAAGCCTTGAAATTCGATTTGGAAGTAATCAAGAAATTCGGCATGAACATGACCCGCAAGCACATCAAGGTGGAGCCTGCCCGCTGGTACTATCATTGCGACCGGCTGGGATTGCTGGTCTGGCAGGATATGCCCAATGCTTCGGGCAACCCCAAATATCCGGGAATGGGAACGAAACAGGATAATTTTCACCGCGAACTCAAGCTGATGCTCGATAATCTGAAAAATCATCCTTCCATCGTTATGTGGGTACTTTATAATGAAGGCTGGGATCAGCCGGGCGATATGTCGATTGTTCGGCAGGGCGTTGACATGATGCGCGAAGCGGACAGTACCCGCATCGTGAGCGCCGCCAGCGGCTGGTTCGACCTGGAATACGGCGACATCAAGGATACGCACTGGTATCCGGCGCCCGACCTGTATCCAAACCCTGAAAACAGGCGTGCCGTCGTGTGCGGCGAATACGGCGGGATTACCCTCCGCATTTCCGACCACCAGTGGCTGGGCGGAAGCAACATGCAATATACCAAGGTGGAATCGTCCGAAGAACTGAAGAACCGCTTCAATGAATACCTCGACCGGATTCATGATTTGGGCGCGAACGGCATTTGTGCGGCGGTATATACGCAGATAACCGATGTGGAAGACGAAGAAAACGGCCTGATTACCTACGACCGGAAAGTGGTAAAAGTAGATGAAACGCAGATGAAGGCGATAGCCGATAAAGTCAAACACAACTCCGACTATGGCATTGTGGAAGTATTGCCGACCTCGCGCGATCATGCATCGACCTGGAAATACCTGAAAAGCGATACTCCTCTCCCGAATTTAACATGGGCGAATGTCGATTTCGACGATTCGGACTGGGAACCGGGTACGGCTCCCTTCGGAAACAAGATCACCGTCCATAACGACAAAAACGACAGCTATGTCATTAATAACTGGACAAACAAAAACATCTACCTGCGCCGTACCATTGAGTTCAGCGACCTGCTGACCGCGGACAATCTGGACAAGCTCCGCGCCGTAGTGTTCCACGACGAAGACTGTCAGGTATTCCTCAATGGCGTACTGATCGGTCAATGGACAGGCTATCTAACGAATTATCAGAGCAAAAGTTTGAACATGGATCAGGTCAAACAGGCGCTCAAAATCGGCGAACCCAACGTACTGGCTGTATCGTGCAAACAAACTTCCGGCGGACAGTTTATCGATATTGGCTTTTGCCTGTATGACGTAGAGCGCAGGCAATACATGACGGAATCGACCGGCATCCATGCTCCGGCAGCGCAAAAGCCAAAGACCGGCGGTATGCGGCTCTTCCCCAATCCGGCAAAGACCGGATTTTCGCTCGTCGTCGATGATGACGAATTTGTATCCTCCGTATCACTGATGGATATTACCGGAAAGCTGGTAAAGCGTTTCCCGGTTCAGCCGCACTATAATATCCGGGACATTGCCGGTGGAATGTATATTGTTACGGCAAAAACGGATTCACAACAATATTCAAGCCGACTGCTGATTACGAATGAAAGGTAGAGGCTGTATCAAAAGTACGTTTCACCGTCATTGCAAGGTCGAAGACCGAAGCAATCCAGATTATTAACAATGACTGATGGATTGCTTCCTGTTTTGCTTCGTCCCTCGCAACTCCTCGCAGTCGCAATGACGAAATGGGGCTTTTGACACACCTTCCCGCATTCGGCGTAGCATCCACGCCAATGTCATCAAGTGAAGGGCAGACGCCATATGGCGGTTCTCGCACTCGGCGCAGCGTCCACGCTTGCAACACAGACAATATAAACAACATAAAAGAAACAATGAACAAATACAAAGACAACTTTTTTACGCTTGCCGCCGTCAAGATACTGATTGCCGACCTGCAAACCACGTATCAGCCGGCAGTAGTCACGCTTAACCTCACCGCATGGGTCAACGAGCTGACAGCCGCTCAGAACGAATTTGACAGCCTCTTTGCCCTGCGCAACACCGAGCAGGCAGCCAAGACGCAGGAACGGCTGCGCGATGTCCGCAAGCAGGAAGACGCCGCCTATCGCGACATTGTCGATCGAATCGACGCATACACCCTCATGAACGGCGACCAGACCTGCGCCGTATTCATCAACGACCTGAACCGTGAAATCGCCTATTTCAACGAGCACGATCACCACCATGCCAAAAAGGACATCGAAAAGGTAACCGTTGCCGACGTACCTGCGCAGATATACGGCGGAGAACCCGTCATTGTCCTGCCGGAAGTATTCTACGAAGAGAAGAAGCTCGTATTTTCCGTCTATTACGAACTCTCTTACCGCGACAACAACGGACCCGGTACCGCTTCCGTCACCATACATGGGAAAGTAGCCTGTAAGGGAAAGAAGATTATCAGCTTCAATATCATTCGGAATTAAGTAATACGAAATACAGAATTTCATCATCATAAAACAAATAATTAATTTTCAATGAAGACAATCAACAACATCAGCATCCTGCTCATCACCCTTCTCCTCCTCGCCTGTCCCATGACGGCTCAGGTAACAACGCAGGCCAATGAAAACAACTGGTACGTCGGCAACACCTCGCCCGGCGAATGGATCCTCTTTAAAAAGGTATGGCTCTCCGCCGGCGATTACCGTTTCACCACGCAGGCCGTTGCCGGCAGAGCAGGACAGACGGTGCGACTCGAACTCAACGGCGTAAGCCTCCAAAACGGCGTATCTGTTCCGACCGACGCCAATAATGCCTTCACCAAAGTTCACCTTGGACACAAGACCCTGACCGAAGGCTACTACGACGTAAAACTCGTCTTTGAAACCGGAAACGTGAACTGCGACATGATTTTCATCCGCAAAAGCAGCAACACCAGTAACGCCGTCCTCGACGACGACACAAAGTACGAAACCAATTTCTCCGACGGCATGCACACCTTCGCCATCGGCGGCCACGCCAACTCCACCCGCGAAATGCTCAACGGTACCGACCCCGGCGCCGACGC
>JAISCQ010000088.1 GCA_031265445.1 Bacteroidales bacterium | reverse complement strand
GCAAGAATGTTCCTTATAAAACATACCAATGGATGCAGAAAAATAAAAAGAATTATCAACTGAGGTAAACCATCCGGTTGGTTTCAAAATAACACCGGAGACATAAAAAGAAAAGCCGGGTTTGATTCGGCGGCCAGGGTCAGGATGTGACTGCCCGCGGCGACGGCCGGCAGCATGAAATACCCGCCCCCGCAGGCGACAGGATGGGCGACGAAAACGCGCAGCCGGCTACTTTTGAGGAATTTACCGTGCAGGACAAGGATGACGACACAGGTGGAAAAATATAGCGACCGTATCGAAAAAATATTGGGAATTAATGATATTAATTATCAATTAGTTGCCAAAATTGTTCACAAAATTTTCAAAATTTTCGTCAAATTTATGCTAAAAAGTGAGTATAAAAATCGAAGTTAACTGTTTTATATGTATGATAACTCAACCAAAGGTTTCAAAAATCGAATATTCGATTTTTTCTTTCGAAGATTTCCTGCAGGACTGTTTCTTGATCGAATCGGTGAAGCGTCCTGATGAGGAAAGTCGTGTATCGGTGGCTACCTGTGTGCTGAACGGGCTTAGCTACACCGCGCCGAAATATATACGGATGGGAAATACAGAGTCGACATCAAGGACAAACCAAACCGAACTGAAAAAATGAAATTTTCATCCAACATATCGTCTTCCGAAACTCCCGCTATGAGCGGATCGGCATACTTTTTGCAGAGAGAGAGAGAGAGAGAGAGAGAGAGAGAGAGAGAGAGAGAGAGAGAGAGAGCTAACAGTTTATATAGTACGCGCGTGCGCGAAAGGTAGAAAAAATTTTTATAAAAAATACTATATAGCCGCATCATTGCATTTTGCAGTGGGCGGTTTTTTTTGTTTGCACAACAATGGCGCACTGTTTCAGAAGTTGTGCCCCGGAGAACTAATAATTACGAACCTTTAAACATTAACATGATGCCAAACCATATCCTGCGCCATTATGCCAAATCCAATGATTGGCAAACAAATCATCGAACCATTCAATCATTCAATCATTCCTTATGTGTAGCAATTATCTATTTCATTTTTAAATTAATTAAAATCAAAATCGTATGAATAAAAAAGTGAGAAAATGGGCATTCGCTGCAATGCTCGTGTTATTTTGTGTTTGCGGTTACTCGCAAACGATTCCCATAAACGGAACAATTACCGACCAGGCTGGGGAGGCTATGCCGGGGGTAAATATCCGGGTCAAAGGAACATCCACCGGAGCAGTTACCGACATCGCCGGTAAGTATACAATTTCTGTTCCTTCCGGCGAATCGGTACTTGTATTTTCTTTTATCGGGTTCAAATCAGTAGAAATGACGGTGGGCGACCGTCGCGAGATTAGCGTAAAACTTGATGAAGAGACCAGGGAACTCGACGAAGTGGTAGTCGTTGGGTATGGCACCATGAAAAAACGTGACCTTACCGGTTCGGTTTCCCAGATGAAATCGAGTGTTGTTGCCAACGAAGCGCCACGGGATGTACGGGATATGCTTCGTGCAAACGTTGCCGGGCTGAATATCGGCTATTCAACCGGGGCCAAGCCGGGCGGCGACCTGCAAGTGCGCGGCAAAAACACGTTGAAAGCAGGATCTTCGCCCTTGCTGGTACTCGATGGCGTCATCTATTACGGCGGCCTGGAGGACATCAACCCATCCGACATTGAAACTATTGATGTGTTGAAGGATGCCAGTTCGGCGGCAGTTTACGGCGCCAAGGCAGCATCGGGCGTAGTGGTGATCATGACCCGCAAGGGCAGGCAGGGCAAGCCGCAGGTGAATGCCAGTGCATCCATCGGGTTTGTCACCATGGGCGCGCAGATGCCGGTATACGATGGAGCAGGGTATATCAAATGGCGCGGCGATCTGGCCAAGAGTATTCAAGTAACCAAGGCTGCCCAGAATCCAGGCATGTTCGACGACCCGTACAATCTTCCTGCCGGGGTAACCCAGGAGCAGTGGCTTTCGTACGATGCGAACGACGGCGACCTGCTGAAAACCTATTTCACCCGTTTGTACATGCAGGACAACGAATTGGAAAACTACAAGAACAACAAGGAAACCAACTGGTACGATGCTGTGTTCAAGCCCGGGCTACAGCAGGATTATAACGTAAGCCTGTCGGGTAAAAAGGATGAAATTTCCTATTATTGGTCGCTGGGGTATGCCGATAACGAAAGCCTGATTTACGGGGAGGATTTTTCGACCATCCGCAGCCGCGCCAATATGGATGCCGACGTAACCAAGTTCCTCACTGTAGGGATGAGCACGCAGTTTGCCTATCGTGACGAAAGTCACCTGTACTGGGACAGCGATCCCTACAAGCAGCAGGTACGCGCCGATTGGGGTGCAATGCTGGCGGCTTCGCCCTGGGGCGACATGTACAATGCCGACGGTACTTACCGCCGGCGTCCCATGGGTGATGAAGTCTCGTCGAACAATCCGTTTTATGAAATGTCGCACAATGACCGCGACAGGACATATACCACCCTCAATTCGAGCCTGTATGCCAAAATCAAATTGCCGCTGGATATTACTTTCCAAACGACTTATGTTCCGCGCATCCAGTTCCTTAACTTCATGAATCACCAAAAATCCACGCACATGGACTGGGCGGCAAAGGGCGGCATGATCAGGCGGATGGAAGAAAAAGTCTTTCAATGGCAGCTGGATAACCTGTTGAAATGGAACAAGACATTCGGCATACACTCGTTTGATGTAACCCTGCTCCAGAATGCAGAAAAAAGGCAGCTATGGGGAACAACGGCCTACAACGAACTGTTTTCGCCCAACGACGTATTGGGATACCATAACATCAAGGGGGGAACCAATCCTTCGGTGGACAGCACCGACGAGTACAGCACCGGCAGCGCATACATGGCGCGCGTATTTTACTCGCTGATGGACAGGTACATGATCACCGGAACCTTTCGCAGGGACGGATATTCGGCATTCGGGCAGACGCATCCCTGGGCAAATTTCGGTTCTGTAGCATTAGCATGGCGCTTTACCGGCGAAAACTTCTGGAGCGGGAGCTTGAAGGATATCCTCGAACACGGTAAGCTCAGAGTATCTTACGGTACCAACGGCAACAGGGACATCGGGATGTACCAGGCGATTTCGGACCTGAATACCTCCGGAAAGTATTGGTATGCCGACGCCACTACAGGCGCAGTATTCCAGCGTTCGCAAATGTACGTCAACCGCATGAGCAATAAAAATCTTAAATGGGAAAGCACCGCCGCGTTCAATTTCGGGCTGGATTTTACCTTCAACCGGCAGATTGTCGACGGAAGCATCGATATATACCGGGGTAATACCACCAACTTGCTGGTGGATCGCAAGCTGCCCGACATCCTGGGTTTCAGCAACGTGGCCGACAATTTGGGCGAGGTGCAAAACAGCGGGGTTGAACTGACGTTAAATACAAACAACATCCGCAGGGAAAAGCTGTCATGGCGCACGACCTTCAGTTTCTCGACGAACAAAAATAAGATCGTGAAGCTGTACGGCGATATGATAGATATCCTCGACGACCAGGGTAATGTGATCGGAGAAAGGGAAGGCGACGATTACACCAACAAATGGTTTATCGGGCGTCCCATCAACCAGATTTGGGAACTGCAACCCCTTGGCGTATGGCAGTCCGACGAAGAGGAGGAAGCCAAAAAGTACGGCGTGGCGCCGGGCGATTTCAAAATCTATGACCCCGACGGCAACATCAAGTTCGAAAATTCCGACAAACAGTTCCTCGGGCAGAAGGATCCCAAATTCAGGTGGACTTTGCGCAACGAGTTTACCATTCTCAGGGATTTCAACCTTTCGTTCATGCTCTATTCGTATTGGGGGCATAAAAAGGAATACAACAGGCCCAAAAACAACGACGGGTTCAAGGACCGTTCCACCGATTACGTACTTCCCTACTGGACGGTCGACAACCCGATCAACACCCATGCCCGCCTGCAGTCGAGCAACGGATCGGCCAGCTATAGCATCTATTGGGACAATTCATTTATCCGGCTCGACAATATTTCGCTGGCATACACCGTGCCGGCACAGATATCGCAAAAAGCCGCCATCCAGAACCTCAAACTCTTCTTTACCATCCGTAATGTGGCGGTATGGACCAAAAAATGGGAGTTCTGGGATCCCGAAAACAGCGGGCCGACGCCCCGGTATTTTACTTTTGGCTTGAACATGATGTTATAACATGATTAAAAATTAAAGGAAATGAAAGCAAAAAACATATCAAAAATATTAGCCCTGATGACGGCTGTAATGGCATTTGCTTCATGCAGCGATAGCTGGCTGGAGATTCGTCCATTATCGTTCTACTCTCCCGAAAACGCATACGTGGATGCCGACGGCATGTACGGCGCGCTTACCGCCTGCGAACGCAACATGCGCCACGAATATTTCGGCGATGCGGCGCCTATTGTTACCGAATACGTATTTTCGGACATGTGTGTGGAGGGTACTACCGACAAGTCGGGCCCTGCACAGAATTTGAACCTGCTGATCACCCCGACCGCCAATCTGAACAGTGGCGACTATAATAAAATCGGCTGGTACTGGTACGAAGGCTACAAGGGTGTGAAATATGCCAATGTGGTGATTTCGCGGATTGACGACGCCACTTACACGGATACGGACGAGCGGGATGCCGTACTGTCGTCGGCGTATTTCCACAGGGCCTACCGTTACTATCGCCTTGCGAACCAGTTCGGCGATGTGCCGTATATAGGGGGAGAAGTCACGGCGCCCAAGCTGGATTATTATTCCACCAAGCGCGAAGTGATCCTGCAATCCATCAAGAAAGACATGGATTTTGCGGCTCAAAAGGCCATTGTGAATAATGACAAGGGACGGGTTACGCGCGGCGCCTGCGGACACCTGCTCACGAAAATCAACCTTTCGCTGGGCCTGTTCGACGACGCCATTGCATCGGCTACGGCCGTCATCGATGGAGGGCAACATTCGCTGATGACCGCCCGTTTCGGTGTGGATGCATCCCAAAGCGATAAAAACGTGGTGTGGGATTTGCACCGTCCCGACAATAAGTCCGTACCTGCCAACAGGGAGTGCCTGATGAACGTTATCAGCCGGGTATCTACCGAAGGGAGCGACCGCATGCAGGTCATGCGTAATTGCGTTCCGTTCTGGTCTACCAGCGGCGCTAATGCCATCAAGACTCCAAACGGGAAAACCGGCATGTCGCAAGCCAACAACATTGAGTATGAATATGTGCAAACTATGGGACGCGGCATTGGCCGCTGCCGTGCTGTTCCGTATGCCACCAGAATGATCTGGAAGCTGGACAATACCGACCTGAGGCATCAAAAACCCTGGTATGACGGTGATGGCGCTTACCACCAGGGTAACTGGATGGATATGGAAGATCTGGTATATAACAATCCGAATCTGAATAATTCGACTAGTAGCGACTATGCTCCCGAATGGTACGGAAAGCCGCTTCAACTGTATGCCGACGGAGGCAATACCATACTGACGCTGGATACCATCCGGATATGGTTCTCGTGGCCGTTCTACAAACTATGGGTACCCGATCCGACACAAACGCAATGGGCGGGAGGCGAAACCGACTGGTATATTTTCCGTCTGGCTGAGACTTACCTGCTCCGCGCCGAAGCATATTTCTGGAAAGGCGAACTGCAAAAGGCAGTCGACGACATCAACATGGTGCGTCGCCGTGCCCAGGCCCGCGAAATTAGTACAAGTGAAGTAACCATGCGCATGATACTGGACGAACGCGCCAGGGAACTTTATTACGAAGAACCCCGGAAAACCGAACTTACGCGCATTTCATTCATTTACGCGCAAACCGGCAAAGCGGCCGATGATGGAACAGTATACAACTTGAGTAGTTTTTCGGAGAAAAACTTTTATTTTGACCATATCATGGCTACCACTCATTTTTATAACAAGGGTGTGAAAACAGTTCACGCCGACGAGTATACCATGAGCGCCTACCATGTATTATGGCCGGTGCCCCAGGAAAGTATTACTTCCAACACCCAGGGCAAAATCAATCAAAACAAAGGCTATTCCGGCTACGAAAATAACGTTGAGCCGTTGGATGCGATCCAGTAAAACGCTTGTCATACAAAAAGAGGTTCCAATAATTCCGGAGTTGGAACCCTTTTTGCATTATAGACGCGTTGCCCGAACGACAGAAAAAAAAACAGGATAATGAACAGGAGACTTCTATGCAAATTCATGGGACAATAAACGTTTGGTTTTGCAAAAATGGAAAAACATTATTGCATGTGCCCTGATTATACGATATGTATTGGAAAAGGTTTGATTTTTTATCACTGCTGCCCGGACAGTAGTGATAAAAAATCAAAAAAAATCTCCCTCCGGAAAAATATTTTTTGTTTTTGTTCAAAAAGCATTTATATTTGCCCCGGATTTTGTAAAAAAATTTGATTCAAAAGTATCCTTCATGATGTCGAAATCTCTCGAAATTTTGTTACAGGCAATGTCCGGTGTAACGTTCGGTAAATCACCGAATGGCACGGCTTTTGCAGAGAGAGAGAGAGAGAGAGAGAGAGAGAGAGAGAGAGAGAG
>JAISCQ010000035.1 GCA_031265445.1 Bacteroidales bacterium | reverse complement strand
TGATAACACTCATAAATTTTGAATTTTGAATGATGAATTATTTTTCCTGCTCTTGCGGCTTCGCAGGGATTGCCCCGTTTTTGAAATGGGTTCCGGCTCCATTATTTTGAATTTTGAATTGTCCTTTTCTACCGACCTGTCATCCCTGACGGGATTTTTACGGCGCATTTGTGAAATCCTGTACATCCTTTAATCCTGTAAATCCCGGTTCAGACTGTCATTTTCTACCGATCTGTCGTCCCCTCCGGGATTTTTACGGCGCATTGCGAAATCATGTACATCCTGTAATCCTGCAAATCCCGGTTCAGACAATAAAAAAGCCGCTATATCGCATGATGCGATATAGCGGCGGTATAATAGATTTGAAAAATTTTTGCTAACCCTCGCGCGCGTGCGCGTTATATGTAATGTAAGGCTCTCTCTCTCTCTCTCTCTCTCTCTCTCTCTCTCTCTGCAAAAGCCGTGCCATTCGGTGATTTACCGAACCTTACACCGGACATTGCCTGTAAGAAATTTTCGAGAAATTTCGACATGTTTAGAGGATACTTTTGACATTAAAAACAGGGGGGCAAATATAAATGGTTTTTGAACAAAAACAAAAAAAGATTTGTTACAGGAGATTTTTTTTTTATGTTTTTGACCCTGACAGGTAGGGGCGAACACACAGGTAGGGGCGAACACACAGGTCGGGGCGAACACACAGGTTCGCCCCTACCGTTGTGATATTATTATTCCACGGTGACGTTACAGTCGCGGGAGATATTACTGCCATCGGCGGTAGTGACGGTGATGACGGCTTTACCTGCAGCTACCGGCGAAACGATACCTTCGGCAGTCACCGCGGCAATGTTTTTGTCGGACGACTTGTAGGTAACTGCTTTATTCCACGTATCCTCCGGCGTTAAAGACACGCAGGCCGCCAGGCTGAAGGAGGCGCCTCCGGTTTTCAGCAGGATATTGCTTCCTGCCGCCGTAACACTGATACCGGTGGCTTTCACCATGTGGTCGGCTATTTCTACCGGATAGGAAGTCCTTACGCCCGACCCGTCCGTAGCGCTGATGGTAAATACAGCCTTCCCGATGGCTTTGGCGGTTATGAAACCGCTCTGGCTGAGCTCCATCAATTCGGGGTTGTGATTGGAATATTCCACGGCCGTATGGGTCGCATCCTGCGGCATGATGAACGGTGTGAGCTGAAGGGTTGCGTTATCCTTCATCCTGATGACCATCGAACTGGAGCCTGAATAAACCGCTTCCTTTACCGTTACGGCGGTTACCTTGATACTCCTGCCGTCTTTACAGCCGCTCGGACAGATGCAGAGAGAGGTCATTACCATTGCTGTGCCGATTAAAATATTTCTATTCATGACATATAAAATTATTTATTTCGATTATTGTGCAGTCCATCCGGGACTTTGGGTCAGATTGGCGTTCAATTTGAGTTCGCGCAACGGGATCGGCCAATAATAATACCGGTCTTCCCATTTCAGAGTGCCGTTGGATATTTCCGGGCTTTTCGGGTAACCGATAATGAAACCTTCGCTATCGACAAACACGTCGTCATTGAGGATTGCCTTGGGCGCATTTTTCGCCTTGCCGGTATTGGTTCCGTCATACAGTTTCTGTTTTTCGGCGGTAAATTTCATCCCTCTCATGGGCACTTCCATCAGCTTGCCGGCCTTCCACCTCACCAGGTCTTCGCGGCGCAGGCCTTCCATTGCCATCTCAACCCGGCGTTCGCGGCGTATTTCCCTCAGCAGGGGCGAAACGGGATAATGCAGCCTCTCGGCATAGATTTGATCCAGGCGGGGATCGGCAGGTATATTTTGCAGGGTTAGCCGACTTCCGGGATAGGCCGTAAAGTCGAATCCGGCGCGTTGCCTCAATCTGTTAACGGTACGGTCCAGATCGCTGTTGGTGATGGTTCCAAGTTCGGCTTTGGCTTCAGCCAGAATCAGCAATATTTCGCCATAACGGAAAACGAGCGCCGTCTGCTTCGACATGGTGGTCGTTCCGTTGTCTGCAACATCGGGCGTCCAATGCTTGATCAGCATATATCCCGTAACCGTTGGGCCTCCCGTAGGCGTTTGGTTGGCGGTGGGACAATTGCAGGTTATTTCGGGATACTTAAGCCCGTTCGCCGCCTGACTGATCAGTCCGGTTTCCCGGTCGAAAACCGTGATATATTCCCCGGGTTTTACTACGGTCTGTTTCAGGCGCGGATCGCGGTTATCCAGCTCCCGCCAGTCGTCGCCGTCATATCCCTTAAAAAGGGGATTCACGGCGTAAGCGCCTTCCGTCCCGCCGGTATAAATCGGACGACCGTCCATGCAGAGATATTCGTCTACCAGTCCCCGGGTGGCTCCCTTACTGTAGCGTCCGGCAGCGTTTCCACGGTTCATGTTGAAATAGCGGGATGTGCCGTGCCCCAGTTTTAACCCGTCATAAGTACGCGCCAGGATCGCCTCCCTGTTGCCGTCGGCTTCGGGCGTCCGGTTCAGGCGGAACATGTACCAGTAGGGGTCGCTTCCCGTTTGATACAGCTCGTATTGCCGGCTGCTTGCCATGACGGCCTCGCAAGCCTTTTCGGCAGCTTCCAGGAAACGGCCGGCTGTACCCTGCAATCCAAGTTCGGTATGATATTTACGGAATGTACCTTCGAACAGGCAGAAGCGCGCTTTCAGGAAATTAGCCATGTCCCGGTTGAGCCGGTCATTCGATTTCCCGGTTTCCGGAAGGTTCTGCACCGCATAGTCTATGCACCACATGATCGAATCCACCAGTGCGACACGGGGCGTACGGGGAGCGTACAGGCCTTCGGAATCAATGTTCATATCCAGTGTGTACCAGGGTACTTCGCCAAAGATGTACAACTTTCTGTAATAATCCATGGCTTTGAAGAAAAAGGCTTCGGCCGCCCACCTGTTCAGTTTCGCAGGGTCGACAACCGATCCTGCGGCTTCGCGGTAATGGTGCAGGAAATAATTTACGGCGCGTAATTTTTTCCATTCCCATCCGGTGGATGTTCCATCGGTCGGAGTCACAAACGTTCCGTTCAGGCGACTGTCGATGTTACCCGTCGTATTGGTGAACGCCACCGCATTATCTGTGGCCATGTCAGCATAAATGATATAGCTTCCCCGTGTTCCCAGGGGAGGCTGGGCGTCATACGCAAATCCCCTTCCGTGCCCGTCGATGTACGAGTCGTATAACTGATTCAGATAAAGGGGCAAATCGCCTTCGTTGACCAGGAAGGAACCTTCGGCCAGTTCCTGCATGGGATCCTGCTGCATGAAACTGTCGTTACAGGAAGTAAACGCCAGCCCTGCAACACAACCGATGATGATATGTGAGGTTATTCTTTTCATTTCTGTCATATTTTTAGAATGTGATTTGAGCGCCTATGGAAACAGACCGGTATTGCGGATAAGCGTCCGAGATTTGTTCCGGGTCGAATATCGAGGGCACTTTTGTTATCTCCAACAGGTTATAGCCCGCAAGCGTGAAACGGAGCCGGCTGATCCGCATTTTGGCGGTTAACGAACCCGGGAGACTGTAGCTCAGCACGGCCTGTTTCAGACGCAGGAAGGCTCCATTCACCATCCACGCCGTTTGTGTAGCCGGAGCCCCCGCAGTGGAGCGGTACCTGGGAAATTTGGCATCCGTCCGGTCGGGTTTCCACGATCTTTCGTACATCCACTTGCTGCCGGCATTATTGGTACCGCCGCCCCAATAGGTGGTGCTGCTTATCCAAAGGTCTCTTTGAGCGACCCCCTGGAAAAATATATTCAAATCGAATCCGTTCCATGCAGCGCCCAGGCTGGCGCCATACCTGTAACGCGGCGTGCTGTTGCCGATGATGCGGCGGTCGCCCGGATCGTCCACGGTGTTGGAGCCGGTATTGATGATCCCGTCGCCGTTGAGGTCTCTTACCCACGGATCGCCCGGATAGAGCACAGAGGCGGTGTAAGGCCCGGAGAAATAGTAGCGGTTGGCCGTCTTATCCAGGATCATATCCGACTCCTGCAAGATGCCGCCCGTTTCGTATCCCCAGATTTCATTCACTTTGGCGCCGTCATACAATTGCCCGATAATTTTAGTGGGGTTGCCCGGGAAATATTTCACCCCGGTCATGGCATCGCTCAGCGACAGGGCTACATTGTAACCCAAACCGTTGTGCAGCCTGTCTTTCCATTCCAGGAGAATATCAAATCCCTGAGTTTTCAGGATACCGGAATTAACCAGCGGCGGATTCGCGCCAATCACCGTGGGATATGCTTCGGAACCCGATACCAGGATGTCCATTGTTTTACGCTGATAATATTCAAATGTAAAAATCAGCCTGTTTTTCAACACTGCGATATCCAGTCCGTAGTTGTCGGTACGGACTTTCTCGAACGTAAGGGTTGGCGAAACCAGTATCGGCGGGTTCACGGTATTGACTACCCTGTCAACCAGGATGAAATTGGCAGAACCCGACCCCATGACGGGCTGATACGGATAATAGTCGCCCGGCTGGTTGAGCAGTTTGCCCGACGTAAACCTGACCTTGAGATGATTTAACCAGCTGCGGGTACCTGCCATGAAAGACTCTTCCGATATCCTCCATCCCACGGAAAAGGAGGGGCAGAAAATGAACCGCCTGTCTTTCGTAAACCTTGAGCTGCCGTCGTAACGTCCGTTAAATTCAAAGAGGTACCTGTTGTTGAAAGCGTAATTGATCCTTCCGAACACAGCCCGTCCGGTGCGCCGCTGCGCCAGCGTGCTGATCGTGTGCAGGGTTTCGTCTTCGGCTGCATCCGGCTTCATGATATCGGGCGAAAACAGGCCGCGCAGGTTATCTACCTGCTGCGAGTACGTCACCTGTTCCTGGCTGAATCCCAGGATGGCAGATACATCATGTTTTTCGAAGAATGTTCGGTTGAAATCAATATAGGTATTGATCAGATAGGTATCCGTATTTGATTTTTCCAGCCTTGCCCGGTTGTCGGCTACTTCAGCTACTTCCCTTACGGTGCTGTTCCAGCTGAATGTTACATAGTCGTGCCCGGGACTGCGGCGTTTTGCGCTCAATCCCTGCGGAGTATACGAAAGATCGGCCTTGACTTTCAACATATCCGGCACAATAATAAATTCCGGCGATAAGGCCAGAACGGTTGTCCAGCGATCCGTATACGTCCTTGCTCCGTATGACAGCCACGCAAGGTAGTTATCGGTGTAAGTATTCGGAATGGGGTCATTCGGCCCGGTCATGACGGGCATGTTGATGTTCTTGTCGGCATCCTGTTTCAGCGTCGACCACATGTTCCCTTTATATCCGGCAACATAGGGTCCCTGATAATCGGTACGGTTGTAATTGACCTTTGCATCCAGGTTGAACCGGTCGGTGATCCTGGCGCTGAAACGCACCAGGGCATTGTAGCGCTTCTGTTCGTCGTCGCCGATCCTGTAGGCGCCCGACTGATTCTGGTATCCTAACGAGGCGTAATACGTTACCTTTTCCGTACCGCCCGAAAAGTTGATATTATGTTTTTGCATGGGATACCAGTTACGCACCGCCAGTTTGTACGGGTTCATGTCTCCCACCCATACAATGGAATTACCGTTCATCATATACCGGTTCTCGGGCGTGGGGTCTGCCATGTATTTTTCGATGGCTTCCAGTTTCCGCCTGTCGAGATCGCTCACCGTACCCAGCGTCCATTCGGCATTTTGCATGACAAACCGCTGGATTTCGTATGCATTCATGATGTCGGGAAGCGCCGATGGCGTATTCCAGGATATGTCGTAACTGTAGCTGATTTTTCCTTTTTGATTGAATTTCCCCGATTTCGTGGTAATGAGGATCACCCCGAAAGCTGCCTTTGTCCCGTAGATGGCCGCCGCCGAAGCATCCTTGATCACGCTCATGTTGTCAATATCATTCGGATTCATCTGATTGAGCAGCGTGGGAGTCATTTCTACGCCATCCACCAGGATCAGCGGGGCATCGCTGGTGACTGCCCAGTTGCCGTTAGCATTTTTCGCGATGGATGTTCCCCCGCGTATGTTGAAGGAGGGAACCGCATTGGGAGCGCCGTTGTCAATGCCAATATTCAGGTTGGGGACAATACCCTGTAAAGCCTGTCCGATATTGGCTATCGGACGATTTTCGAATACTTCCGAGCCTACGGAATTGACCGCTCCGATCAGGTTCACCTTTTTCTGCGTTCCGAAACCGACAACCACAACTTCCTCTATTTCCGTAGTGGCTTCCATTAACGTAATGTTGATGCTGGTTTTGTCGCCCACCATCATTTCCTGACTTTCGTAACCCATAAAGGAAAATACAATCACTGTCCCGGCGTCAGGAGCCGAAACGGTATAACTGCCGTCCGAATCGGTTACCGTACCTGTGGCAGTTCCTTTGATCAGCACGTTTGTACCCGGTACCGGGTCGCCATTGTTATCCGTTACCTTCCCGCTTATTTTCACCTGGGCGTACATCGATGCGGAAAGCAATCCGCAGCACAGGATCCATACAATCTTTTTACCTGTAAAACGCTTCATAATTCATCATATAATTTACTGTGTCATCATTCAAACTGAATTCAGATTATAATACAACTTAACGTATCGATTTGTTTAAAAAGCGACCCAATATCCTCTACCACCGCGAGCGAAAAGAAAAAATTCCACTTTTCCGTATGATCAATGGGAAAACATCACAAAAAAAAACATACTTTTGTCCCTTCATTTTTTATTTAAAAGTTAGCATCGTGGATATTTTTGACAAGATACGGGAAAGCGAAGGCCCGCTGGGGCAGTACCGTAAGAACGCACACGGGTACTTTATGTTCCCCAAGCTCGAAGGCGAAATAGGCGCACACATGAAATTCCGTGGCAAGGAAATGGTCGTTTGGAGTTTGAATAACTACATAGGCCTGGCCAATCACCCCGAAGTGCGTAAAGTCGACGGCGAAGCGGCAGTACGCTGGGGTATGGGTTATCCGATGGGAGCCCGCATGATGTCAGGTCAAACCGGCCTGCACGAAAAGCTGGAACAGCAACTGGCCGAATTCGAAAAGAAGGAAGATGCATACTTGCTGAACTACGGCTACCAGGGCATGATTTCAATCATCGACACGCTGGTAACCCGTCACGACGTGATTGTATACGATGCCGAATGTCACGCCTGCATCCTGGACGGGCTGCGCATGCACATGGGCAAGCGTTTCGTGTATGCCCACAACAATATGGAAAACCTGGACAAGCAACTGCAACGCGCCACCAGGCTCGTCGAAGAAAGCGGCGGCGGTATCCTGGTAATTACCGAAGGCGTGTTCGGCATGTCCGGCGATCTCGGTAAACTGGATGAGATGGTTGCTTTGAAGAAAAAATATCAATTCCGTATCCTGTGCGACGACGCTCACGGTTTCGGCACGATGGGCGACACGGGAGCCGGTACATCCGAACACCTCGGCGCGATGGACGGCATAGACCTCTATTTTGGGACTTTTGCCAAAGCGATGGCCGGAATCGGCGGTTTTGTGGCAGGCCCCGAAGTGGTGATCAACTATCTGCGTTACAACATGCGTTCGCAGATATTCGCCAAATCGTTGCCCATGCCGATGGTCGAAGGCGCCGTCAAACGCCTGGAACTGCTCCGTACCCGCCCCGAGCTGCGCGGACAGTTATGGACCATCGTGAAAGCCCTGCAAGGCGGCTTGCGCGAAAAAGGCTTCGACATCGGAAAAACCGACTCGCCGGTAACGCCCATATATATGAAAGGCCAGGTGCCCGAGGCTACGAACGTGATTCTCGACCTGCGAGAACAATACAGCGTATTCTGCTCGGTAGTGGTATATCCCGTCGTCCCGAAGGACGTGATCATGTTCCGCCTCATCCCCACCGCAGTCCACACACTGGAAGATGTAGACGATACGCTCAGGGCTTTTTCCGAAGTGAAGGAAAAGCTGGCGGCAGGCAAATACGTGGGCGATAAAGTCCGTATGGTATAACCGCGTTTGTAACTTTCATGAAAAGTACCGTTTTCGAATCCGTTCATCAGGGTCTCGGCGCCAGGATGACGCCCTTTGCGGGATACAATATGCCGATTGAATATTCGGGCATTAACAGCGAACACCTCGCCGTACGTAACGGAGCGGGCGTGTTTGACGTGTCGCACATGGGCGAAATTTGGGTGAAAGGGCCCCGTGCATTGAAGTTTATCCAGCACATCACTACCAACGACGCGTCCGTGCTCACCCCCGGCAAGGTGCAGTACACCTGCATGCCCAACGGCAAAGGAGGCATCGTGGATGACATCCTGGTATATTACTGCGAGGATCAGAAATACCTGCTGGTGGTCAACGCTGCCAATATAGACAAGGACTGGGCATGGATGCAGGCCCATAATACGGCAGGCGCCGAACTCGAAAATGCATCCGACAGGATCTCGCAACTGGCCGTGCAGGGGCCCAAAGCACTGGACGTGGCGCAACGGCTGACATCCGTCGATTTGGCAGGTATTCCGTATTATTCATTCGTTACGGGCGACTTTGCCGGCGTGAAGAATGTCATCATTTCGGCAACCGGCTATACCGGTTCGGGTGGGTTCGAGTTGTATTTCTACAACAACGACGGCATGAAGATATGGAATGCCCTGTTTGAAGCCGGAAAACCGGACGGGATTCTTCCTGTTGGGCTGGCTGCCCGGGATACGTTGCGTCTCGAAAAGGGTTTTTGCCTTTACGGGAACGATATCGACGATACGACATCGCCCATCGAAGCCGGCTTGAGCCGGATCACCAAGTTCGTAGACGGGAAGGATTTTATTGATCGGGACTTCCTCCTGAAACAAAAAACGGAAGGCGTTTCGCGCAGGCTTGTCGGTTTCGAAATGATCGACAGAGGTATTCCCCGCCACGACTACCAGATCACAGATGCAGCAGGCGCCGTAATCGGCCGGGTAACGTCGGGCACCATGTCGCCCTGCCTCAAAACAGGCATTGGGATGGGCTACGTAGCTGCCGAATACGCTGTTCCCGACTCCGAAATCCATGTCTCTATCCGCGACAGGAAGTTAAAAGCCAAAGTTGTTAAACCGCCCTTTGTCAAGTGAAGAATGAAGACCTGCCTACAGATCTTCATTCTTCAGTCTTCGCTCTTCAATGCATCAAATTACCGTCTGTTTCACTCCCGTACAGTTTCCATATTACCATTATGAGGGCTGCAACGCTGTAGCCATCGATATCCTGCGCGCCACCACTTCCATCTGTACCGCCTTTTTGAATGGCGCAAAGGAAGTGATCCCCGTCAGCACCATCGACGAACTGAAAATCCATACGGACAGGGAATACATGATCGCTGCCGAACGTGACGGCATTAAACTTGATTTTGCCGACATCGGTAACTCACCGTATTACTTTACCCGCGATATGGTTGAAGGCCGTACCATTGCTTACAGTACTACCAACGGCACACATACCATCAACCTGGCTGCGAAATGCCATACGGCAGCAGTGGGAGCATTTATCAATATTTCGGCGCTTTGCCGCTGGCTTGAAGCCGGCGATCGCGACGTCTTCCTGCTCTGCGCCGGCTGGAAAGGCCGTTTCAATCTTGAAGATTCGGTATTTGCCGGGGCCGTGGCGCAAAAACTGATTGATACCGGTAAGTTTACTACGATCTGCGACAGCGCCCTGGCTGCTATGGATCTATGGTCGCTGGCCAAACCCGACCTGTCAGGCTATATCAAAAAAGCAGCACAAAACGAACGGCTGCGCAAAATCAATTCCGCCGACGTGATCCCATACTGTCACGAACTCGATTTGACGGATATTGTACCGATATACCGCGATGGCGTATTGAAAGCCCTTTAGAGGACTTGCACAAAGCGCGGCAGCCCGGTCAATCGTCTCATTTACACGCGCCGGAACGCCATTTACATCCGCCAGAATGCCATTTACATGCGTCAGAATGCCATTTACACACGCCAGAACACCATTTACATCCGCCAGAACACCATTGACATGCAGCCAGAACGCCATTTACATACGCCAGAACGCCATTTACATGCGCCAGAACGCCATTTACATGCGCCAGAATGCCATTTACATGCAGCCAGAACGCCATTTACATGCGCCAGAACGCCATTTACACGCGCCGGAACGCCATTTACATGCGCCAGAACACCATTTACATTTGAAAGGGCTACCAATATGTCGTCCCTGAGACGTGGCACGCCACGTCTCTACTATATCACAATTTTAGCTCTTGGCTCGGAATTGCAGCGCAAGGCGGCGGCAATTATTTTTCTAACGTCAACCATTTCTTGTAAGATTTTGCAATTTCATTGCACATTTTGCAATTTTCATTACCTTTGCCCCCCTGGATCAGTCAAGGGGTGAATATTAAACATAATAAACATAAATAATAGATAATCATGTTAATTATGAATCCTGAAATTTTAGATGAGCTTACGCGCAAACATGCCATCACATTAAAACCGGTCACAAGGTGGGTTGATATTGTATTCCCGATTGTTCCGTATTGTAACAAAATATTATAAATAAAGTAATTAAAACACCCGTAATGAAAAAGATACTTGAAAATGTTACCCGTTTAACGACAAAAGTCGAATATGAATTGTTATCCGCTCACCTTGAAAATTTAATACAGGAAGCAACCAAAGGCGGCCATTTGGCCGACCCTGACGAAAACGACTATACCCGCGAAATCGCTCGGTTATCTGTCTTGGGCGCTCAATATGCCGACGAATTTATGTCATTTTCATTCAGTCAACCAAAATCCCCGCTTGTTTTAAGCGTACAGCGTGCAATGACGGAAAGGGGTATGAAACAGAAAGAAGCCGCCCGTTTTTTGGGTATTCAGGAACCCGCGTTTTCCCGGTTTATGTGCGGTAAAAGTAAAATGTCCTACGATCTGGCCAAGCGGCTATACACAAAATTTCACATCAAACCTGAACTGATTTTTGAAGCGTAACACAATTCTGTATGGCGCTGCCGATGTCGCATGGAATAGTTTCGCTCTTATAATCTGTTTTCCCCCAGCAGTGACTTGTTGGGATTGTCAGTGCACGCGCCTGAAAAACCGCTACATCTTATTGATCCTGTTTTTTCCGTACACTTGTTTTTAGAATAAAGTAAAATCTTGCCATTTTATTTTTTACATGTTACCATACTGCGCACGGCGTAATTTTGTGCGATGATTTTTGTAGAGACGTGGCGCGCCACGTCTCTACTATAAAATATTTTTTGTTTTGAGAAAGTAGCAGTAACATCCCGGAAGGATATTTCGACCTTTTGCGTTTCAATCGGAAGTGTCTTTGCGGCAAAGCCGTTTCCCGGGGCTTAAAACCTCAATACAAGTTCCAATGTCACCTTGTTGTCGGCCACGTGCGGGTCGCGGTTATCAAATTCGGCAAAATGGCCGTTGCGGAGAAAATATTGTTCGCAGTCAATCCTTAATGTCGATTCGAAAGGTTTCAAATCCAGTCCGAAATTGATCCCAAAAGTCAACCTGTTTACGTCAAATCCGGAATACATCACATCATAACCCATCGCATCCCAGCGAAATGAAGGAGTCAGGCTACGGAACATTTTCCCGTTTCTGAGATCGAACCTGTATGCGCCCTGGATGTATGCTCCCAGCAGGTCGCGGCTCGTGGTGTGCGATGTACGGTTCATCACTTCCGCTTCCACGCGCAGGCGGTCACCTGCATAATGTGCGTCGGCGCCCCAGAGGAACATCTCGATGGCCTCACTGGTATAGTGATAAAGTTTGGCGCTGGCGCGGAAACCATCCATGCGGCCGGCAATCAGCCTTGCGGCGTACGATGGCTCGTCCGTCCATTGCGGATTGTTGATCCTGCCGCCATTGAACATCCCCGCTTCGCCTTCGAGCGGGAAAGCTTCGAGCGGGAACCTGTACTTCACCACCATGCCTATATCGCGCGAGCCGGGAGTGAAATATTTACCCACAAATGCGCGGTTGGAAAACATCATTTCGGCAGGCGAAATAATATACTGGTTGTCGAAAGGAATCGATGTCTGCCCGAAGTTGATGCTCAGTCCTTTGGCCGGTTTCAGCGTTCCGTAGAGATCAAGCGGGGAGAAAGTGCCCTCGTTGCTGAACTCCACCTGCACCCGGTAGCTGACATATTCGCCAATGTCGCCCCGCACGCCGAGACGCGAATTACGCACGTTGAACCGCATCACGCCGTCTTCTGCGCTCACTTCCAGTTTTGTTTTAATTACCCCGTCGAATTTTACCCATTTGCGCAATGACGTCATCGCTGCCGCACTGCTGTCGATTGTCTGAGCCATGCCCAAGAACGGCATACTCATGAGGGAAAAGGAGATTACGATCTGTTTTAAGGTCAATTTCATCCTGTAAATTTGCGCGGCAAAGATCGTATTTTTTCGGGTACATACAACAAAAGCATCCGGGAATTGTCATAAAAAAATATAATTTTATATCTATGTTTGGGAAGGCGGAGGTATTTCTTAATTTTGCACCTTCGAACAGTTTAAGTAAGTAATTGACCGTTGAGATGGAAAAATAGAAAATCGCTTTATCAGGTTCGGTTAGCTCAAAGCGCATTCAATCAGGATCGAAACGTAGATTAATTATTTGTCAGCAAGTATTATTCATCATGATTGAAATTGAAAAAATCAAACAATCCATCGTTGCCGAGTTGGAAATATTTGACCGCCAGTTCAAGCAGACCCTCAAAAGCGATGTCTTTTTGTTAAATCTTATCACCCGGTATGTTTTAAAGACGAAAGGCAAGCAAATACGTCCCATACTGGTGATGCTATCGGCAAGACTGTTTGGCGAGATCGGTCCGAAAACATACACGGCTGCATCATTGGTGGAGTTGCTCCATACCACTTCGCTGGTACACGACGATGTGGTAGACGATGCCAACGAACGGCGCGGCGCATTTTCGGTGTATGCGCTGTGGAAATCAAAGACGTCCGTTCTCTTCGGCGACTATCTGCTGGCTCGCGGCCTGATGATATCGGTAGATAACGAAGCCTATGACCTGTTGCGCATTGTTTCGGTAGCCGTGAAGGAAATGTGCGAAGGCGAACTGTTGCAGTTACAGCATGCGCGCAAGCAGGACATCACACAGGAAGCGTATTTCAGGATCATCCACAAGAAAACGGCAGCATTGATATCGGCCTGTACCGAAGCAGGAGCGCAATCGGGTGGAGCTGCTCCCGAACAGCTGGTACAGATGCGGCAATTCGGCGATTACCTGGGCCTGATATTCCAAATCAAGGACGATCTGTTCGACTACCAGCCGTACGGCATCACCGGGAAACCCGCCGGGAACGACATCAAGGAAAAAAAATTCACCCTGCCGCTGATCCATGCCCTGCAACAGGCATCACATTCGGAAAAGAAACAGATACTGAAGCTGATCAACAACTCGACATTCAACTCGGAGAAACTGAAAACCATTGCCCGCTTTGTGGAAGAAAAAGGCGGCATGGAACATTGCCGCGCCACAATGAACGAACTGGCGCAAAAAGCCATCGCCATCATTGACACTTTCCCGACAAGCGATGCTGCTGTTGCACTGAAGGAAACCGTAGCGTATACCATCAGCAGGAACAGGTAAGAAAAACCGCCCTGTCAGAGGTTTCCGACCCTGACAGTGGCGGAATAAGGTTCAAATGTCTCCGCTGAAGATAAATTCAGACTTCACGACCTGTCAATACAGGAAGCTCAACAGGATTCCCGCAGCCACAGCGCTGCCGATCACACCGGCCACATTGGGGCCCATGGCGTGCATCAGCAGGTGATTGGTACGGTCGTATTCCTGCCCGACGACTTGCGACACACGGGCGCTGTCGGGTACTGCCGAAACCCCCGCATTACCGATCAAAGGATTAATCTTGTTACCTTCCTTGAGGAACAGGTTGAAGAACTTCACAAAAAGGACGCCGCCGGTCGTGGCAATGACAAATGAAATGGCGCCCAGGGCAAAGATGCCTACCGACTTGGCGGTAAGGAAAGTGGTGGCTTGGGTAGAAGCGCCTACGGTAAGGCCGATCAGGATGGTCACAATGTCGATCATCGGGCCGCTGGCCGTGGTAGCCAGACGCTTGGTAACGCCGCTTTCTTTCAGCAGGTTGCCGAAAAACAGCATGCCCAGCAACGGCAAGCCCGAAGGAACGATGAAACAGGTGAGAAGGATACCGATCATGGGGAAGAAGATCTTTTCGGTACGCGATACCTGACGGGGCGGCCGCATGCGGATCAGACGTTCCTTGCGGGTCGTGAACAGGCGCATCACAGGAGGCTGGATCACCGGCACAAGCGCCATATACGAATAAGCTGACACAGCTACGGCGCCCAGCAAGTCGGGAGCCAGTTTTGACGCCGTGAAGATAGCCGTAGGGCCGTCGGCTCCGCCGATGATGCCGATAGCGCCTGCTTCGGCAGGAGTGAACCCGACCAGCAGGGCAATAGCATACGCCCCGAAGATACCCAGTTGCGCCGCGGCGCCAATCAGCATCAGCTTGGGATTCGAGATCAATGCCGAAAAGTCGGTCATTGCTCCAATGCCGAGAAAGATCAGCGGCGGGTACCATCCATTGCGCACACCATGGTAGAGGATGTTCAACACGCTGTTGTTTTCGTAAATACCGATGGATAATCCCGGGAAAAACGGTATATTGCCGATAATGATACCGAACCCGATGGGAATCAGCAACAGGGGTTCGTATTCCTTGATGATGGCCATTGCTATAAAAGCCAGCCCGATGCAAATCATCAGCAAATGCCCCCATGTGAAATTGGCAAATGCCGTGTATTCAAAGAACTGAACCATCTGGCTCTTCACAAAGTCGAAGAACGCGGAGGAAGCTTGGAGTGTTATCATGGCGTCACTCTCCTATAATAAGTAACACATCGCCTTCCATCACGGCGCTTCCTTTCGAAATCCTGATCTCGGTAACTGTCCCGGCCTTGTCCGATTCAATGTTGTTTTCCATTTTCATGGCTTCCAGCAGAAGAATCTTTTGACCGATGGTCACCTTATCGCCCGGTTTCACGAAGATATCGAGAATCGTCCCCGGAAGCGGCGATTTGATCGTCCCGGTCTTTATCCGGGAAGTTACCTGAGCAGCCTGGTCGGTGGAGGGAACAGCCACCGAACGTACTAATTTCGGGGTTTTGGTTTGTTTGATCTCCCTGTCGACAAGTACGGTATAAGGCGTACCGTTCACATTTAATTCTATGGTTTGGTCTTCAACACTATTGACTTCAACAGCGTAACTTGTGCCATTGATGGTGAATTTATATTTTTTCATCACATATAACATTTAAAAAGCCTCACCCCTAACCCCTCTCCTAAGGAGAGGGGAAGAGCGCTTTGCAATGGTATTACTGCAAAAGAGGCGTCATTGATTTATTGGATTTATTCTTTAATTGATTACTTGGATTACTTACTTTAGGTGATCTCTCCTAAGGAGAGGGGAAGAGCGCTTTGCAACGGTATTACTGCAAAAGAGGCGTCATTGATTTATTGGATTTATTCTTTATTGATTACTTGGATTACTTACTTTAGGAACTGTCAAGAAATAGACGTTACGTTTCGACGGCTTGAAAAGCCGGATTTTCATAACCGCAGGTCGCGACCTGCGGAAAGGAGATGTCTCGCGGCCGCTGCCTGAAAGGCAGGACGCGTCTTCCGCAAGCTGCGCTTCGCTTGCATGCG
>JAISCQ010000024.1 GCA_031265445.1 Bacteroidales bacterium | reverse complement strand
CCGACAATATAAATTCGCTGCAGTCCCATAAGCTTGCCGTCGG
Source organism: Bacteroidales bacterium (assembly GCA_031265445.1). GTDB lineage: Bacteria > Bacteroidota > Bacteroidia > Bacteroidales > UBA4181 > JAIRLS01. The sequence continues at coordinate 9,030 of JAISCQ010000024.1, read as the reverse complement.
TTCGACAGTAGATATATAGGTAATTGCAGCTATGGCAAATATTAGCCATCCCGTAACATTGTTTAATCTTTTATACCTCATTTTTATATATTCTATTCGTGTTTTTTACGCGGCAAAGGTAGTATTTTATTTGTAATACCATATCTTGTCCCGATTGGGTGTATTCCAGAATGTCGAACTGTTTAATTTTATCAGCAGTATGGGTGAAAGCATTTTCCGACAGAAATGAGTTACTCTGGAACGGTTTCCGACTTTTTACGACGTAAATGGCTTACTCCGGGGCAAGGCAAGGAAACCAAAATTATTTGCTTAGACCTTCACAGTTGAAGACAGCAATCTTTCAACAGCTCTTATTAGCAATGTTTTCGGCGGTATTTTTGCAACTTCCCGCGGAACTCCGATTTGCATAACATGAAAAATAAAACCGTTCAGGAGACAGTTCCAGTCAAACAGCAGTTCTCCCGCCAGTTCCATATCTTTTGTCAATTCAAAGAATAGCGGCATAATCCGGGAAACAGTTTTATCCATTTCGGCATTTCGTGCCGGCTTGTCGAAGCTGAACATCAACTGATAAAGCTGCCTGTTTCGAAAAGCGAAATCCCAGTGTTTTCCGGAAATCAGCAGAAGGGATTTTCCCGGCTCGGATTCGGACTTTATCGCCAGATCATAGCAGGCATACAGCTTTTTATATCCCGTCATCTTCAATTCGTTAAACAAATCGCACATATTCTCAAAATATCCGGAAACGGCTTGCGGCGCATATTCGAGGATATCGGCAATGCGGCGAACACTGACCGCCTCCCATCCTTCGGCAAGCGCAATAACCAGGGCTGCATCCATTATGCGCTTGCGGATTTCTGTACTGTCCTTTTTTCTTCCTTCCCGTCTCATTTTCCTGTACCGTATTTTATGTTTCGGCTTGAATCCCTGACTCGCAGATTTGAATCCCTGACTCGCACTCCGGTGAATTTAAAGCGTAAACGATTGCGGCGTTCCGCCGGAATATGTTCCTCCGGTATTGTATCCGTTTACGGTCGTTCCGCCGCTGATGTTTCCGTCGGTCAGCAGGGTGTAGGAGCCGGCGACGAGACGCGGGTCGGAAAATGTGACGGCGACGGTCGTTCCCGCCGTTGCGCCGGATATCACGGGTATGTTGAACAGCAACAGCATTGCGCCGGCTGCGTTCCTGAGACCGATTGCGCTTCCTGCCGCAGCCTGAATGCGTATGGAACGCTGCGAGCCTGCAGGACTTGTCATGGACATGCCGCCGTGCGTGCCGACTATTATTCCGCCGTTGACCTGGAAATTACGTTCGGCGTCGAAGGCTTCGCCGTCGCCACGGACGCCGTTGGCAATGGTCAGTCCGCCGTTGACGGTCAGTGGTCCGTTGCTGTCTATTGCGTCCTGTCCCGAAGCCGCGCAGAAAATATTTCCGTTGTTGATAACGATTGCCGTTGCGGCGTTAATGCAGTCGTCATACGTGTGGATATTGATGTTCCCGCCGTTGACGGTCAGGGTCTTTTTACTTTCCAGACCTTCGCCTCCCTCGTTTTTCTGCGTGCAGTTGATGACGACCGTTCCGCTATTGACGGTCATGTCGCCCTCGCTTTTGACGGCTTTCGGATTGGCATAGTCCGTACCGTTATCTCCGAAACCTCCCCCGCCGGGACGTCCCTGTCCTCCGCCCGAGCTTCCCGATACATGAAAACGTTCGCCGGAAGTGCCGACAGTCAGCACAAGCCCGGCGTTGTCTGCGCCCGCAATGCCGATGACGAGCGTACCGTCGGCATTGATACCCTTGCCGCCCGCGCCCGAACTGTGGCATGTGATTTGTCCGCCAAGCAGCGAAATATTCCGGTCGCTCTTGATGCAGGTAGCCGTATATGAATCCGGCAAACCAGCTTCCGTCGTGTAAACCTTTCCGTCGCCGGCAGTTGTGATGTTGAGTGTTCCGCCGCTGATTACGATATCGCCGTCGGCCGAGAGACCTTTCCCGCCGTCGGATGTACTGCGGCTTTCTATCTGAACCGTTCCTCCTGTAACGCTTATGTTTCCGTCGCTTTTGATCGCCGTGCAGTAAGACGGTTCGTAGCCGTTGCCAAGCGCTTCGAGCGCTGCGGCGCCGGAAGTAAGGATAGAAATATCGCCGCCGCTGACGCTTATGTCCGACTTGCTGCTGATTCCCTTGGACTGCAGACCGGAGACGCTCATTTCAATGCGGCCGCCGGCGACGCTTATTCCGGCGTCTGCTTTGATGCCTTTCGTGTCGTCTGCACGGGAATCAATGCGGATGTTCCCGCCCTTGAGGACAGCTGTGCCGCTGCCTGCATCGACGCCGTCGCCGAGAGCGGCGAGTTCGAGCGAGCCGCCCGAAATCTCGAACCCGTCTTCGGAATGTATGCCGTCGGACACGGCTGAGGGAACGACGATGTCGCCGCCGCGTACCGTAACACTTTTCCTGCTGCTTGCGATGGCATGTTTCGCCGCGCCGACAACGCTGAGCCTGCCGTAGCCTTCAAATTCGAGCGAGCCGCTTTTGCTGATGAGCGCGGCATTTTCTTCGTTGGAGGAATGGTCGGACAGGATGCTGTTCCCTTTCAGTTCGATGATGCCTGCGCCTTCGTTCTTTGTAATCTGGATGGGCGGAAGCTTGGATGCGGAAGTTATCTCCGCGCTGTTCAGAGTGATGCGAAGCGTGTTCGGGGCGACGGCGTTGTTCTGGATTTTCAGCGAGCCGTTGCCGGTTGAACCCGAAACAAAGAATTCGACGGTTTCCGTCGCGGAGGATGCAAGAGTAAGGTGCGCCCCGCTTTTTGTCGCCGTAATACTGCCGTCGGAAGGCAGATTGTCAATCGTTGCATCGTTGCCGGAAAAGACAATGTTTACGGCATTTGCGTTTATTGTAACTGTCTGCAGGGTAATGTTCAAAGAGGTCAAACCGGCGCCGTTTACCCTTATGCCGGAAAGTATTCCGGCTTCGTATCCGTCAAGCGTGACGATGATATTGTACTCGCCCGAAGGAATGCCGCCAAGCGAGTATGCACCTGCTGCGTCGGTTGTTGCGGATTGTCCGGCGAGGGTGTTGTCGCCTGCCTTTCTGATCTGTACCGATGCGCCTGACGCCGCGCTGCCGTCGGGTTTTGTTACCGTACCGCCAAGCCCGTATGTCGGGACTGTGATTTTTTGCAGCACAATCGCATCAAGCGTCACATCGTCGCCGCTTACTTTTATTTCGTTGATAAAACCCGTTTCATACCCGTTTAAACTTACTGTAATTCTATAGCTCCCGGCGCTTACGCCGCTTATGATGTATTCACCGGCTGCGCTTGCCGGCGATTCTCCCGCATTGCTGCCGTCGGCGATCTTCACAAGCGTGACCGATGCGCCCGCCGCCGCGCCGCCGTCGGATTTTGTTACCGTGCCGCCAATACTGAATACCTGCGGAACATCTTCCCTGACATCATTCGATTTGCTGCAGGAAAACAGCATGATGCAAATGATTGCAATCGCTGTTGAAAATATTGTTTTTGCTTTCATGATAATAATACATTATAAAATTTGCGGCAAAGATAGGGAAATGGCAGAGACAGGACAAATAATCATTGTGAACGGTAAAAATATCGTGGTAAACGACGTCGGATGCATTGGAAAAAATTGAACAGTCCGACATTTGGAATACACCTAAGGCGAGTGTCACCCACACTAAGCGATTGTCGCGAAATAAGTTGACGCTTTCCTCCGTAGGGGGAATATAAATTCGGTATCGACAGGATGATGACAATACTTTGCAGTATAAGCATCCCATAGCCGTTAGAATAAAGATGTGTAACAAGCTCTGAAAGAGCGTAATCAATAGCGCAGGGCAACGCCCTGCGAATAGTAAACGCAATATCATCAAGCCCTGAAAGGGCGTAATCAAATGAAACAAACTGGATTGCGCCCCGTTGGGGCTTGTTGCCGGATGACATATTTTCTACACAGGGCGTCGCCTTGTGCTAATGATTGCGCTCTTTCATAGCTATTTACAATCCCTACGCTATTGATTTCAGCCCTTAACCTGACGGCTATGATAAGCATCCTGTGCGGCAGAGATAGCCAGCTTGATCCACAGAGACGGGCAGCTTGATCAGCAGAGCTGAGCAGCTTGATCCACAGAGCTGGGCAGCTTGATCAGCAGAGCTGGGCAGCTTGAGAAACAGAGACGGAGCATCTTGCGACAGAGGTATTTTCGATTGATATTTAATGTCTTACAGGGGAATATAACAGTCAGTTTATTTCTCGATAATTCCTAAGGCGAGTGCGTAGCCCACACGATTTTTCAGAAAAAAGAGACGCTCAACCTGGGCGTCTCTATTGAATCCATTTGGATATTGTTTAAATTTTAATTTTTCAGAGATAAAGTTACTTAAAACTTATAGGCGACTCCTACATTAAGCAAGGCGACACTGCTTCCTAATTCCGCCATAACTGCGAATCTGTCAGTAAAGTAGTAGCGTGCGCCTGCGTAGTAACCCCACACAAATTCGCTTTCGGCAAATCTCTTTTTTCCAGAAACAATATCATAGCCGAATAACAGTCCAGCATAAGTATCCAGCCTGTTAACGAATTGATAGTGGAAAGCTCCTCTTGCATCGAGTATCAGATTGGAATATTTATAGAATTTATTGGTCGAAGCATCCCTGTACTTCGTTCCGACATATCCCACGTCCAATCCTACGCCTATTGCCGCCTTTCCGTTTATCAGATTGTCCACTATCCCGTACTCTCCGCTCAGCAGAATCGGCGGCAAAGCCGTTTTCCATCCGCTTCCGGTTTGTATTCTGGCATTAAACAATCCCAGGCTTGCACTTACAACCTTGTCGTGTTTTGCAAAGACCCTATCCTGTGCAAAAGACGCCTGTGTCATTGCAACAAATGCAATGACTAAAAAAAATAACCTTCTCATAAAATATATATTAAAAATAATTATTATCTATTCTAATAAAAGCAATTCCAACATTTTAACTGCGGCAGTCGAGACCGGAGTACCGGGTCCGAATATTGCCGCCGCTCCCGAATCGTAAAGGAACTTATAGTCCTGTGCGGGAATCACTCCCCCCACAATAACTAAAATATCCTCCCGTCCCAGTTTTTTCAACTCGCCAAGAATCTGCGGGACTAAAGTCTTGTGTCCGGCGGCGAGCGAAGATACGCCCACGACATGCACATCGTTTTCCACTGCCTGCTTGGCAGCTTCGGCGGGCGTCTGGAACAGCGGTCCCATATCGACGTCGAAACCTATGTCCGCATAACCTGTTGCAACGACTTTCGCTCCGCGGTCGTGACCGTCCTGACCCAGTTTTGCAATCATGATACGCGGCTGGCGTCCTTCCTTCTTTGCAAACTCGGCAGCCATGCTGCGTGCTTTTTCGAAATTGGAATCATTTTTTGATTCTGCTGAGTATATTCCTGAATTCATACGTATAACAGCCTGATAGCGGCCAACTATTTTTTCACATGCATCTGAAATTTCGCCTAAGGAAGCGCGCTTTTGAGCTGCGGTAACAGCCAGTTCCAGCAGATTGCCCGATTTTGTTTCGACAGCCCTGGTAATAGCCGACAAAGCAGCCTGCACGTCCGCTTCGTTGCGGTCTGCCTTCAGCTGCTGCAGGCGTTTGATCTGTGCTTCGCGCACGGCGGTATTGTCCACGTCGAGAATATCGATGGGATCTTCCTTTTCGAGACGGTACTTGTTGATACCGATAATCGTATCCTGTCCCGAATCTATGCGCGCCTGCTTGCGTGCGGCAGCTTCCTCGATCCGGAGTTTCGGGATGCCTGTCTCTATGGCTTTTGCCATTCCGCCGAGCTTTTCGATTTCCTCGATATGTCCCCATCCGCGCTGAGCCAGATCGTTAGTCAGGCTTTCCACATAGTACGAGCCTGCCCATGGATCGACCGAACGGCAGATATTTGTTTCCTCCTGCAGGTATATCTGGGTGTTGCGGGCAATGCGCGCGGAGAAATCCGTAGGCAGCGCAATAGCCTCGTCCAGAGCGTTTGTATGCAGGGACTGCGTGTGTCCCAAAGCCGCCGCCATAGCCTCGATGCATGTGCGCGCGACATTGTTGAAGGGATCCTGCTCGGTCAGGCTCCATCCGGAAGTCTGCGAGTGGGTACGCAGGGACATCGATTTCGGATTTTTGGGATTGAACGTTTTGACAATCTTTGCCCACAGCATGCGCGCCGCTCTCATTTTCGATATCTCCATGAAATGATTCATGCCCACAGCCCAGAAAAACGAGAGGCGCGGGGCAAACTCGTCGATAGACATACCGGCATTTACTCCCGTGCGAAGGTATTCGAGACCGTCAGCCAGGGTATAAGCCATTTCGATGTCGCAGGTTGCGCCCGCCTCCTGCATGTGATATCCGGAGATGGAGATGGAATTGAATTTCGGCATGTTTTTAGCCGTGTATGCAAAGATATCCCCGATTATGCGCATCGAAAACTCGGGCGGATAGATATACGTGTTGCGCACCATAAATTCCTTCAGGATATCGTTTTGGATGGTTCCGCTAAGCTGTTCCAGGGTGCATCCCTGCTCCAGTCCGGCAACGATATAGAATGCCAGGACGGGAAGCACTGCGCCGTTCATTGTCATCGACACGGACATTTTGTCCAGAGGAATCTGGTCGAAGAGTATCTTCATGTCTTCCACACTGCAAATGGAAACTCCGGCTTTCCCGACGTCTCCGACTACCCGCGGATGATCGGCGTCGTAACCGCGGTGAGTAGCAAGGTCAAAAGCCACCGACAGTCCCTTCTGTCCCGCAGCCAGATTGCGGCGGTAGAAGGCGTTCGATTCTTCGGCGGTGGAGAATCCCGCGTACTGGCGTATTGTCCACGGTCGCATGACGTACATCGTGCTGTAGGGTCCGCGCAGATATGGCGGCAGTCCGGCAGCATAGCTCAGATGCTCCATTCCTTCAAGGTCTCCGGCTTCGTATATGCCTTTAACGTGAATCTGTTCGGGCGTCATAAATCCTGACGCTGTTTTTCCGCAGCGCCCGCCGTCTTTTGCCGCGGGGCTGTCGAATGATATGTTTTTAAAATCCGGTCTCATTTCCTTATTTAATTCCTAATTCTTTTTGATACTCCTTTAATGTCTCCAATACATTTGACTTGACGTTTATAAAATGACTGACGCCCTTCGCCTCCAGATCGGGCCGGCAGGCAGGATCTCCGGCAACTGTAAGAATTGCCTTCCCTGCAAGCTTTTCCCTGATTGCGGGAACAGCTTCGGCATATTCGTCGTCCGAACTGCAGGCAACCACTATTTCCGCGCCTGCTTTAAGGGCTGCTTCAACGCCTTCGCTAATATCTGCAAAACGGTTGTTGTCACGGACTTCGAAGCCTGCAACGGCAAAGAAATTGCACGAAAACTGCGCTCTTGCCCTGCACATCGACAGGTTCCCGAATGTCAGCATAAAGGCTACGGGCGTTTTATCCGCCTTTTCGGTTTTCATCCTTAATCTTTCGAATGCTTCTGCTCCGCGACAGGGTTTAACCGACTCGGCGATTTTCATGCTTTCGCCTTTATCCCCTAAACAACAACAGCAACACGCAGTTTGTTCGTCAAGGACTTTTTTATCCAGTTTTTCGGTGAAATTGGGATACTGGTTTGTGCCGAGCAGGGTATCGCGGCGGGTGGCGATGTTCAAATCCTTTTTTTGAGCTGTCGCTCTGACAAGTCCCTGTATGAATCCTTCTTTCATGGCTGCGATGTATCCGCCCTTTTCCTCGATTTCGACGAAGAGTTTCCATGCTGCGTCCGCGATGGAGGCGGTCAGGCTTTCGATATAGTACGAACCGGCCGAAGGGTCGGTAACACGGTCTAAATATGCTTCTTCCTTAAGAACCAGTTGTACATTGCGGGCTATGCGGCTCGAAAATTCGTTCTTCGGGGCGTACGGCGTGTTGAATGGCGTAACTTCCAGAGAATCGACGCCTGCCAGAGCCGCCGACATCGCTTCCGTCGTGCCTCTCAGCATGTTGACATACGGATCGTACACCGTCTGGTTCCATTCGGATGTTACAGCATGTATTTTGATTCCCGCTGCGGAATCCGAACCGCCGTATGCTTTAACGACTTGCGACCAGAGTAAACGCGCTGCCCTGAATTTCGCTATTTCCATGAAATAGTTCGGTCCCACGGCAAAGGTAAATCTCATGCGCGGAGCTGTTTCTTCGGCGCTTAATCCCAGGTCGCCCAGCTGCGAAAGATATTCGCTGCCCATTGCAAGGGCGAATGCAAGTTCCTGAACTGTTGTCGAACCGGCATTGTGATAGATGTATGGACTGACTCCGATCAGCCTGTACTTCGGAAGGGATTTGCCTGCTTCGATCAGTGATTTTGCTGTAACGAAAGCCGTATCCTGACAGAATCCGCCCTCGAGAGTCAGCCTCCGCAGGGGATCGTAGTCGATTGCGCCTTCGATTTCGTCGGCATTCCAGCCTTTGGACTGTACTTTTGCTGCAACTTGCTGAAGGGTTTTCAGGGCGGCTTTGCAGCATGGTCTGAAGTTGATTTCTATATGGGGAAATTCAATGTCTTTAGTCAGGACGTCGAAATCGCTGTCGGAAAGAGCTTCTCCCCTGATTCTGCAGGTTATGGAATTGACGCCTCTCATCAGGATCGACAGTATAAGACTGTTGTCTGCAGAAACTCCCCTGCTGTCAGGCTCAATTGTCTGGGATATTTTCCAGTTGTTGTTGCACTGCACGCCTCTGACGTATGGAAACGTCCCCGGCGAACATTTTAAATGCTGTAAATTCTCGAGATCTACAGCGCTGTAGAACGGACGAACATTGAATCCTTCAGGCGCTTTCCAGACTAATTTCCTGTCGTAGTCCGCGCCTTTCAAATCTTTTACAATCACCTCTTTCCACTGTTCTGCCGTTATAGATGGAAACTCGGTAAATAAACTTTTAGCCATATTCTAAAACTACTTTTTAAATACAATTTTGCGGCGACAAAGGTAATAAAAT
>JAISCQ010000282.1 GCA_031265445.1 Bacteroidales bacterium | reverse complement strand
CCAAAGATGCCGGGAAAAATCCCAAAAACATCAAAAAATCGACACAAACCATGGAATCGGGTAAACCTTTAAAAGTAAAAATGGCAAATGCCGGCGGATATGTTGCACACATCAAGCCGCTATAAAAAGTTTAAGGTAAAGCAATCAATATTTCTAATTTCTAATTTTTATTCGTATGAACAGACAAATCATTATTAATTGGCGCGTATGGCGGAAACTGCTGTTATCCGTATGCGCATGCGTGTGTACATTGTCGCTGTCGGCGCAGCAAAACGCCGTTACCGGCGTGATTACCGATGAGAACGGCGAGCCGCTGCCGGGCGCGACCATTCAGGTGCAGGGAAGTACGCGGGGCGTCAGTACCGACATCGACGGCAGCTTTGTGATCAATGTGAAGCCGGACGACGTGCTGGAAATCTCCTTTGTGGGGTACGAAACGCAGGCGGTGACGGCAGGCGAACGGAAAGCGCTGGCAGTGCGGCTCAAACCCAAGGTTGACGAGCTGGAGGAAGTGACGATTGTGGCTTTCGGCAAGCAGAAGAAGGAAAGCGTGATTTCCTCCATCACCACCATCTCCACAAAAGACCTGAAAGTGCCGTCGAGCAATCTTACCACCGCCTTTGCAGGACGCGTGGCAGGACTGATCTCCTACCAGACCAGCGGCGAGCCGGGAGCCGACAATGCCAGCTTCTTTATCCGGGGCATCACTACTTTCGGGGCGGACGCCAAAAAAGACCCGCTGATCCTGATTGACGGGATGGAACTGACAGCCGACGACCTCGCACGGCTGAACACCGACGACATCGCCAGTTTCTCCATCATGAAGGACGCTACCGCAACAGCGCTCTACGGCGCGCGGGGCGCCAACGGGGTCATACTGGTGACCACCAAAGAAGGACGCGAGGGAAGGGCAACGGTAAACGTTAGAATCGAAAACTCATTCTCCGGCCCCACGAAAATGGTACAGCTTGCCGATCCCGTCACGTACATGAGAATGCACAACGAGGCAATACTCACGCGCGATCCCAATGGCGTCAGGATGTATTCCGCAGAAAAAATAAGCATGACCGAACAGGGAAAATATCCCGACATCTTTCCGGCAACGGACTGGTACAGGGCCATGTTTAACAACTATTCCGTCAACCAGCGGGCTAATCTGAGCATCAGCGGCGGCGGCAAGGTGGCGCGTTATTATGTGGCGGCAAACATAGCCCAGGACAACGGCAACCTGAAAGTGGACAGGCGAAACAATTTCAATTCGAATATCGACCTGAACAAGTACGCCGTGCGGTCGAATGTGAACGTGAACCTGACCGCCAGCACGGAACTGATTTTGCGCCTGAGTTCAACCTTCGACGACTATCTCGGCCCGTTTGACGGAGGTTCGGAGATGTACCGCAAGGTGATGCAGGCAAATCCCGTGTATTTCAAACCCTCTTACGAGCCTGACGAACATTTCGGCTATGTACGGCACGTCCTTTTCGGGAATTACGCCACCGCCAACTATATCAACCCTTACGCGCAGGCGTTGCGGGGATACCGCGATTACAGCAAGAACATGACGATGACGCAGTTTGAGTTGAAACAGGGTCTGGATATGCTCGCCAAAGGACTGTCATTTCGCGCGATGGTCAATATGAACCGCTTCTCGGAATTTACCGTATACCGCTATTATTCACCGTTTTATTACAATATCGACGCCTACGACCTGAAGCAGAACTCTTATACGTTGAAATGCCTGAACCCCGCCGGGGGCGATACTTTCCTCCAGTATTCGCCCGGAGCGCGCAACATCAATACGGTGTTCTACCTCGAATCGGCGATGGAGTACAGCAGGGATATCACGGAGAAACACCACCTGAACGGTTTACTGGTTTATATCATGCGGCAGGAAAAGACAGGCATCGCGAACAACCTGCAACTTTCGCTGCCCAACCGCAACCTCGGCCTTTCCGGACGCCTTGCCTACAATTACGACAGCCGCTACTTCGCCGAGTTTAACTTCGGCTACAACGGATCGGAACGCTTTGCGGAAGCTCACCGCTGGGGGTTCTTCCCTTCGGTAGGCGCGGCCTGGATGCTTTCGGGGGAACAGTTTTTCGCCCCGCTGAAAGAAATCATCCCGCAATTCAAGCTGAAAGCGACTTACGGCATGGTGGGCAACGACGCTATAGGCAGCAATAACGACCGTTTCTACTACCTCTCGCAGATCAACATGTCTGCCGACAGGAATGCGGGATGGGGACCTCTGTTGAACTATAATCCCGCCGGGATAGAAGTAATCAATTATGCCAACGACCGGATCGGATGGGAAACGGCATACAAGACCAATATCGGGGCGGAAATAACGGTTATCGGCGGTTTCTCGGCCAACATTGACGTTTTCCACGAAAGAAGGGAAAACATCCTGCTTTCGCGCGTCATCCCGCAAACAATGGGCATCATCCCGCAGATCAAAGCCAACCTCGGTATCGCCAGCGGGAAAGGCGTGGATGTGGAGCTGAATTATGAAAAGAATTTCACGCCCGACTTTTTTATCACGGGACGCGGCACTTTCACCTACGCCACCAGCAAGGTCGTGGAATGGGAAGAGCCTGATTATGACGAAAGCCCGTGGCGGTCGAGGGTGGGCTACAGCATCAACCAGCAGTGGGGATACATTGCCGAACGCCTGTTTATGGACGATGAGGAAGTGAAACACTCGCCTGCGCAGTTCGGACAGGTGAGGGGCGGCGACATCAAATACCGCGACGTCAGCGGCGACGGCGCCATATCCGAACTGGACAGGGTGCCCATCGGATTCCCCACCGTACCGGAAATCAATTACGGCTTCGGATTGACGGTCGGCTACCGGGGATTTGACCTCTCGTTCTTTTTCCAGGGATCCGCGCGGCAGTCTTTCTGGCTGAACACTTCCGGTAACGGACGTATCCAGCCTTTCCTCGACGGCTCTTATTCAGGCGACGGCAACGACGGGCTGGTAGGCGAAAATGCCGTGTTGCAGGCAATAGCCGATAACTACTGGACGGAAAGCAACCAAAACCCGTACGCTTTCTGGCCCCGTCTGGCTACTTATGCCATCGACAACAACACCAGAACCAGTACCTGGTTCATGCAAAGCGCCGCCTTTCTCCGGCTGAAATCCGCTGAAATAGGCTATTCGCTGCCTCAAAAGCTCACAGGAAAATTTTTCATGAGCAATTTGAGGATATATGTAAGCGCCACCAACCTGTACTGCTGGAGTCCCTTCAAAATGTGGGACCCCGAAATGGCGGGCAACGGGCTTGGATACCCCCTGCAACGGGTTGTCAATATCGGATTGAATATAGGTTTTTAATTTTAATTTAAACGGAAATACAAAAATGTATCATACGGGAATCATCAAAAATCAAAATCAAAAATGTACCATAATGAAAAGAATCATAAAATACGGGATCATAAGTATGTTTTGCAGCGCACTGGCGGTTTCGTGCAACTATCTGGACATAGTGCCCGACCAGATACCAACGATCGACGACGCTTTTGCCGACCGTTACACGGCCGAACAGTATCTGGCAACCTGTTACTGGGGGATGCCGAAGGCGGCGGGATGGGATCAGAATCCCGCATTCCTGGGAAGCATGGAAATGATCATGAATTCCAATTTCCGCACAAGCGGAGGAATGATCTTCGCACTGGGAGAGGATAACCCTACCTCGTCCGCCATCAATTACTGGGGAGGGACGGGTACCGCTATCCGGTCGCTTTATGCCGGCATCCGCGAATGTAATATCTTCCTGGACAACATCCGGAAAGTACAGGACTTAAAAAGCGACGAAACCGAAAGGATGATCGCCGAGGTGAACCTGCTGAAGGCATGGATGCACTTTTACCTGATCACCCATTACGGCCCCGTCTGCATTGTAAGGGAAAGCGCGCCGGTGAACGAATCTACGCAGGGAATCAGGGTATACCGCGACAAAATAGACGATTGCTTCGCCTATGTGATTGAACTGCTTGACGGGATCATCGCAGGCAACGCCCTGCCCGACCGGATCACCAACCGAACCACGGAACTGGGACGTTTCACGCAGACAGTACCTTATGCTTTGAAAGCGCGGGTATTAACCTACTGGGCAAGCGACCTGTTCAACGGGAACACGGATTACGCCACTTTCAAAAACCATGAAGGCGAGCCGTTCTTCAATCAGGTGAAAGACCCGTCGCGGTGGACGCGGGCTGCCGAAGCCTGCCGGAAAGCGGTAGAGGTATGCCTGAACAACGGGATACGCCTGTACCAGAAAGCCGACTATTTGCAGACCAAACCCATGTCGGACACTACCCTGCTGGTCAATACGCTCAGAAGCGCGGTGAGCGAACAGATCAACATGAATGTGGAACTGGTATACGGCAACACCGGTTATCCGTGCGCCGCCAATGTCCAGAGGCATTGCCTTCCCCGTTTCGAAGCCGGGTCGGCAGCCAATGCCACCAGCCGCTTAAACGTGCCGCTCCATATTGCCGACCTGTTCTACTCCAACCATGGCGTGCCGTTGGACGAGGACGAAGAATGGGCGATGCAGAACAGGTATAGCAGCCGTTTCGAAACGCTGCGCGCCGGCGACGAGGCGCACCGGTTTTTCCTGCAACCTGCCGAAATCACTTCCGCCCTTCATTTCGACAGGGAGGTGCGTTTCTACGCGGCGCTGGGTTTCGACCGCGGCAAATGGTACGGCAACCATTACAACAACGAGCCGAACGACGACGCCGAGTGTTTTTATGTACAGACGCGGTTTGCCGAAATAGCGAACCGCGTATCCAATTCCGAATACAATGCTACCGGGTACTGGGCTAAAAAATTAGTGGCGCTCAACTCCAGGTGGCGCGACGCCAATGAACTCACTTACATGCCCTATCCCTACCCCGACATACGGTTTGCCGACTTGCTGCTGCTCGCCTCCGAAGCCGTCAATGAAGCAACGCCGGGCGAGGACAATGCCGCCGTCGATCCGGAAACATATACCTATATTGATCTGGTACGCGCACGGGCAGGACTGGAAGGAGTAGTGGAAAGCTGGAACAGATATGCCATAGCGGAAAGGAAAGGCAGGCCGCTGACCAAAGGCGGGATGCGCGACATTATCCGTCATGAACGGAAGATAGAACTGGCGCTGGAAGGACAGGACTACTGGGACAGGAAACGCTGGAAGGTAGCCCACCGGGAACTGAACCGCAACATTCAGGGTTGGAACACGCTGGTGGAGGACGTCAGCCCGCAGGCGTACTATACGCCAACCACCGTCTACACGCAGCGGTTTACCGTGCGCGACTACTTTGCGCCGATCCCCGAAAGCGACCTGATTAACAACCCGCAACTGGTACAAAACCCGGGATGGTAGTATTTTACAATCGATCCCTATTGACCCTGACAGGTCTGACGACCCTGTCAGGTCGTGCGTTACCGATCTGTCAGGTTGCGTTGTAGAGACGCGATGCATCGCGTCTTTTCCGACAGGGTCAACGGGATCAACGGTAATAATAAAATTCAAAATTCAAAATTTATAATTGAATAAGTATCATGAAAAAAGCAGTCTATTTTATCAGTTTGGCGTTCCTGTTCTTTTCCTGTGCGGAAAAGCAACTGGAGCCGATCAATACCTCCAAGGGCAAGCCTGCGCCGGTGGAGGTTATTGACATAAAGCCGGTAGCCGGCGGGGCTACGATATTTTTTAAAATACCGCAGGACGAGGACGTATTGTCCGTAAAGGCGGTATACACGATCACCAACGGGAAACAGCGCGAAGCCGTCACTTCGTTTTACGGTAACTCGCTGACGCTGGAAGGCTATAACGATCTTGCGGAACACCGGGCGTTGCTGTACACGGTCAGCCGTGCGCAGGTACTGTCCGATCCCGTGCCGGCGAACTTTACGCCGCTGGCGTCCCCGATCAGCAAGGCCGTGGAATCGGCAAGCATCGCCAGCGATTTCGGCGGCGCTTATTTCTCGTGGCGAAACAGCGACAAAGTGATGCTCACTGTTGAAATGCTGTCGGAAAATGAGGAAGGAGAACTGCAAACGGCGCGGATTGTCTCTTCCGGTCTTGATTCCGTCCGGTTCAACATCAGGGGATACGAGCCTGTACCGCAAAAATTCGGGCTTATTTTCAGGGATAACTGGGACAACGTCTCGGAGATCATCCTTCCCGAAGGGGGCGTCATCACGCCCCGGCTGGAATCGCAATTAGACAGGAAACTCCTGTCCGTATTTAAAATCAGCAATAATTACCTGACGGGGGATGTTAATTTTATCAACTGGGAAGGCAGGGACGAGTACATGTTCGACGGCGACCTGCAAACCTACGGCCACAGTAACAGCGGTTCGCTTCCGGTCAGCATCACTCTGGATCTCGGTAAACCGTCGCGGTTGAGCCGCGTGGTCTTTTTCCAGCGCTCCGGCGCTAATGGCGGTCAGTATTACAACTGGGGAAATCCGAGGCGGATTGTCGTGTATGGACGGGAAGAGCCGCCTGCAACGGGAAGCTGGGACGAATGGACGGAATTGACGGATTATACCGTGATCAAGCCGTCGGGTACCAATTCCGATTATCTCGTGTGTACGGACGAGGACGTGCAAGCCGCCCAAATCGGACACGAAGCCTCTATCCCGATGAGTTCGTCCCCTTATCGCTACATCCGGTTCAGGTTTATGACCTCGTGGGAAAACAGACCCTACGTACATCCGGCGGAAATAGTCTTTTACGGGGAATATGCGGAATAGTGTTCATATTTAAAATAGATTAAAATATTTAAAATGAAAAAGATAAATCAATATGCCTGTATGGCCATCATCATGCTGTCCGTCCTCGTTTCGTGCGAGAACATGATGGATATTCACAAAAAATATATCGAAGACGGCGAAACAGTTTATACTGTCAAACTTGATTCCGTCAAGTTTTATGCGGGAGCGAACAAAGTGTACCTTAAATTCTGGCTTTTCAATGCGGTCAATGTTAAAACGGTAGATTTATACTGGGACGAGGATTCGCTGATCATTCCGGTAACGCCGTCCGCCGCTCTGGACAGCCTGACGGTGGAAGTTCCCTGCACCGAAGAAAAATCCTATTCCTTCAAAGTCAGGACGACGGATGTATTCGGTAATCATTCCCTGTGGAGTACCGGCTTTGCCAATTCCTACGGGGATTTCTTCCGGCAGTCGCTGGTGAACCGGTCGATCAAAAATCTCAGCGACGGCGCTCTGGCATGGTACCCTCCGGCTTCCAACCTGATACGGAGCGAGCTGCGCTACACGAAAATCGACCAGCAGAAAAATACCCTGAACGTGCCTGCGGAACAAACCGCTACACAGTGTGCCGACAACGCGGACAACCTCTTTGAGGTGCGCTCCTTCTTCCTTCCGGAGCCTGACGCCGTCGACACCTTTGCCGTTGCCTGGGAAGAGGTGCGTGCGGTGTGGCAGTTCCCGCGTACAGGATGGACTGTGAAATACTGTAATTCATGGCAGGGTATGCCGGCTGAAACTCAACCGGTAGAAGGCACGCCTCGCCTGATGCTTGACGGTAATTTTACTACATTCTGGCATTCGAGATATGCGACTTATGCGGCAGGAACCAATCCCCTTGATCCTACCGTTACCAGGGACCCCTGTCCCCATACGCTGGTGCTGGATTTCGGACAACCGATCAACATTGTACAGATTGACCTCTATCGCCGGTTAAATAACAATAATGCGCAAACCGTGATAGCATACGTGCCCGCCGTAGATGACAATGCCCTGACGGACGACGATATTAAATGGCTTGGCGCTGTTCCCATAACGTATTCGGGGCATCAGTTTTTTCAAAACTATTCTTATCCGGGAACGCCGAACGATCACTGGGCAGAACTCGGCCGGGTGGAATATGCCAACGTAAGCAATCAGGATACGCCGGAAAAAAGTTTGCAGGTCTTTATTACCACGCAAAACGCCGTCAGTAGTCAATATTTGAAACTGGTGCTGCCCAATTCGCGCAGCAATGCCAACATTGGCCTTGCCGAAATATATGTATTGGGGAAATAGCGGAATCCGTGGGAGGGCGCCGTCTCCGCTCTCCCAAATCCCGTCAGGAATGAAAGTTTGATAGAAAACGGACATAATATCTTACAAGTTATTCCTTAATGAAGATGGAAAACAGTAAAGCGACATATTTCGATTCAAGAATTGATTACCGGATTGCAAATCCGGATGATGTTCCGAGCGGCAACGCAATTACCTGCGGTGAGATCGCTTCGCTAAGTTGCCGCTCAACCGCGCCGTATATTCCGCTTATCCCCGACAAGCGGCAAGTTAGCGCCGTTGAGCCGAATTTGCAATTCGGCTCGGAACATCAGGCAATTTGCAATTGCCTGCGGTGCCTTTTTAAAAATGTTTTGCCTTTCCCTTTTATGGAAACGCCTTTTCAAAGAGATTTCGCCCTCTCCATTTTGTGGAAATGCCTTTTCAAAAATGTTTTGCCTTTTCCATTTTGTGGAAACGCCTTTTCAGGAATGTTTCGTCCTTTCCATTTTGTGGAAACGGCTTTTCAGGAATGTTTTGAAGTTTCCCCAAAATGGGTGAAACAAAAAATAAAATAGAGATCATCATTATTAATAAATTTTATATAATTTTAAAAATTTTAAATTTTAAAACAACATGATATGATTAACAAATTCCCGATGCAGAATCTCCGCTCAGCGGAACATCTGCAATTCAACACCGACGCTGATGTGATTTTCCGGAAACATCAGGCGGAGAGTCAGCGGTTGTCGCCTTGCTACAACGAGTACTCACGATTAGTGAAGCAGGAAGAGGCGTCGATGGCGACCGAAACCGGCAATGCCCTTATCGGGGAGAAAGGCGTGGCGGAACATTACCGCGACAAGGTGCACAGCAAGCTTTTCAACCACGTAAAAGCAATCCTGTACGACGATGAAGACCCCCTGTTCGACGCCGCCCAGCGGGTGATGGCCGTCATCAAGAGCGTGGGCAATCCTTCGCGCCTGCCCGAAAACGCCGAAAGCGCCGTTATCACCACACTGGGCAACAAACTGGAGCCTTACCGCACCGATTTGGAAGCCATCGGCGCACAGCCGCATGTGGACAAGCTGCTGGAAGCCAACCGCCGTTTCATACGCTTGGAAACGGAGTGCCGCGCCGTCGTCGCCGCGCGCTTCCTCGTCGCTCAGCCCCCGGTAACGGCGGTACGTAAACAGGTCGATCCGGTGTACCGCATCATTGTGGATACCATCAACCTCGCCGTCAGGCAGCAATCCGACGAAGGCACTCATCAGGAACTGATCGCCGAAATGAATACCCTGATCGGAAAATACGATGCGTTGCTGGCACAACGGAAAGGGAAAAAGAAAAATGATGAAGATGATGAAAATAAGAAAAATGAGAATTAAAACCATCAAAAAAACAGATATGACATCAAGAAGAAATTTTGTAAAACAGGCAGGCGCAGGGATTTTAGCTATGGGCGCTACCCCTGTACTGTGCGGATTTGCCGCTCCGGAACAGGCCACGGGCTTGCCGCCGTACCTGCAAAATCCCGCCCCCGACGGGATGACCGTGATGTGGCACACCGCCGACCCTTCCTACAGTTATGTGGAATACGGAACGAGCGAAACCGGCCCGATGAACATTGCCCGGACGACGGAAAGCGGCATCGTAGCGGCTAATATCACGCGGCACAAAGTGCGTATAACCGGACTTGCACCCAACACGAAGTACTTTTACCGCATCTGTTCGCAGAAAGTGCTCACCTACGGAGCCTATTCCAAGACGCTGGGACCGGTAGAAAAATCGGATTTTTATTCGTTCACCACGCTGAGCGTCACGCCAAAGGACTTCACCTGCCTGATCTTTACCGACCTGCATAACAACCTTACCCTTTATGACAAGCTCATGGACAGGGTAGCCGCGTACGGCATCAACTTTGATTTTTCCATATTCAACGGCGATATCTTTGAAGACCCTGCGTCGGACGCTCAGGTACTTGGCCTGATCGCCCGTTATAACCAGCGTGTGGACGCCGCTAACAAACCGGCGATCTACCTGCGGGGAAACCACGAAATACGGGGGCCTTATGCCATGCAACTTCCGGCGTTCTTCGACACGCCGGAGGGCGACACCTACTTTGCCTTCAGTTGGGGCGATACGCGCTTTGTCCTCTTAGACAACGGCGAAGACAAAAATGACGGAAGTCCGGAATATTCCGGACTGGTTGATTTTGACGGCTTCCGCAACCGGCAAACGGACTGGCTCGCCGAAGAACTTGCCGGCAGCGCTTTCACCGGCGCCTTCCGTAAAATCCTGGTGCATCATATCCCGATATATAGCTGGACAAACGGCTGGGACCCCGGTTTCATGCCCTGTTTTGACCTCTGGGATCCCATTTTCAGGTTAACGCCGTTCGATATTGATATTACGGGTCACCTGCACAGTTTCAAGTATTATCCGAAAAACATGGCAAGCAATCCTTTTCCGCTGGCAGTAGGCGGTGGAAACACGGAAAGCAACGGCAGGGTCATGATCCTGATCAAACGGGGCGAAGTTCTGACGCTGAAATCGCTGGCTTGCACCGGGAATATCGAAGTGTTTCCCATCTACCGCGAGGATGTAACCCTGGCGAGCATTTCGCTGACGGGCGGCACGCTGTCTCCCGCCTTTGATCCGCAACAGACGTCCTACCGGATACTGGTCCCGTCGTCAATATGCACCTTATCGCTCACCGGACAGCCATCCGGCGAAACCTCAACCGTTAAGGGCAGCATCAGCAATAAACCCTGTACGGCGAGCGAGACCATCCGGTTAACTGCCGTTGCAGACGACGGAACGGAAAAGGTTTATTCGTTCACGGTGGTACAGGAAACCACAGGTATGAACAGTCAGGAAGCCTCTTTTCGGAATATCAAAATCTATCCTAACCCGATAGACGGGAACTCCGTTCTTCATGCCGAAATGGACAGGCACTACGACAGCATCACCGTCAAAATACTGAATGAAGCAGGCGCCACGATACAAACCACCCGCGCCCGGGGACAGTATCTTGCCATTCCGCTGGCTTTGCAGCAGGGAGTTTATATCGTAACCCTCCATGACGGAAAAAGGCAAACGGCACACAAAATTGCTGTAACATGAGGTGAAGGAATTGAAACCGCAAAATCAATTAAGGATTTTACCGGACAACAGTGGATATTTTTAAAACCAAAAATGAAAAAGATTTTCACATTACTTAGAGTAGTCCCGGGAGGACGTTACTTTCATAACCCTATGCAGGCCGAAGGCGC
The DNA here is from genome assembly GCA_031265445.1 of Bacteroidales bacterium. Lineage (GTDB taxonomy): Bacteria > Bacteroidota > Bacteroidia > Bacteroidales > UBA4181 > JAIRLS01. Next base: position 27,606 of record JAISCQ010000282.1, on the reverse strand, counting down.
AGCTTGGGGCGCTCGCATGACGAAAGGCCTCGCCCTGCTCCTCTTCCTGCTGCCGCTCATGGGCGGAACGAGCGCGGCGCCGAAACAGAAAAAGAAAACCGTGTACATGAGCTATATCCTGCACGGCAACATGAACTACGACCGCTACACCAAATCCACAATATGGCGCGACTTCCCGGTCATCTACGATTACCTGCTGGACTTCATGGAAGAACACCCCGATTTCAAAGGGCAGGTGGAGTTCTCGGGACAAACCGTCAATTCCCTGAAACAAACAGCCCCGCATGTGATTGAACATGCGATGAAGCTCCACCGGCGCGGTCAGGTGAACTTTACCGGCGCGTTCTACTCGGCTGCCCTCAACGTGACGATGGACGGGGAAACCAATTGGCGCTGCGCCGCCTTGGGGGTAAATGTCCTGAAAGACGTCGTGGGCGCGGTGGACGGCTTTTTCGTGCAGGAACGGGCTTTTCATGCGCAAATGCCGTGGATACTGAACCGGGCGGGCGTGAACTGGGCGCCGGTAACTACCGGCGACGACGTCTATTTCCCTTTCAAGCTTAAAGGCATGGACGGCTCCACCATCGGTATTCCGGTCATCGACCGCTCCGACCTGTTGGGGAAAATCAAAAATGCGCCCGACAAGGGCATCATCCTCATCGAGGAAGATTACGAAATTCCACAAGCCTTCAGCCATGTGTATCGTGAAGTCAGCGCTTTCGACGAACAGGAAAAAGACCTGGACGTGGTGTGGATTACGCTGGACGAGTATATCAGGAAGTTTGGCGTGAATGCCGAACGCTATGCAGACTCTGCCGTCAGGGCAGGAAACAGGGATAACGGCGCGTACTCGCGCTGGACCGCCGACCCGCTCGACATCATTATACAGGAGCATGCCAACCGCGCCATGTCCGACTTCCGCGCGGCCACGCTGATGAACGCTTTGGTACAGGCGCGCTATGGCAAGAAAATAGATGAACCGTTCGAACAGGCGAAAATCACCCTCGAAGAAGACCCCGTAACGTGGGACATAGAACATGCCGCCACGTACCCCGATGTGGAGCCGAAATTCCTGACACGCGACGGTGAAATCACTATCCTCACCAAAGCCGACCACCTGCTGCTGTGGGCCGTGAACAGCGACGCGCGCGGCTGGTATCCGCTCTATGAACGGCGGCGCGAGCGCATCAATTCCTTCAATAACTCTTCCAACCTGTCGAATGAAATTATCAACCGGGGATTAGACGCCCTTGCCCAACAAATAAAGACGGAGGGATACGACCGGTACTACATCCTGTTCAATGCCGAAGCCGCACGCACGCAAACCCTCCAACTCGAAACGACGTTTGCCTGTGACGTGTTTGATGATGCTTCCGGGAAACAGCTCCGCAGCACAACCCTGTCGCACGGCGGCGCATATATGACGGACGTGGAGGCCGACCTGCCCGCCTATGGCTACAAAGTGGTCGGGTTAAAGAAAAGCGCGAACAGCAACCGCTACCCCTGGGCGCCCGGCAACAGCGTACGCAACGGCGCCCTGAGCGTGTCGGTAGAGAACGACAAAATCTATGTGGCACGCGGGAATGAACGCATAGAACTGTCGCTGGACGAATTTCAACTGAAAGCATTAGCCGATATGCACTATGGCGCCGGCGACGCCGTGTGGCGCCGGGCGACGCCACACGGCCAACCCCGCGTAACCGTAAAAAATGCCCTGTACCCGCAACTGCGGATAGAAAGCCAAATCGACTGGCTCATCCACCTGCAACAAACATTCACACTGTTGCCCGACCGGATTTTGTGCGACATGTGTTTTGACTTTCCGCATCCCACCGTGATACGGAAAGACGGCGGCGTTGGCGCAGGGCTGTCGTTCGACTTCGACCCGCGCGGCTTGACGGTGCAGGTGAAAACAGGTAAGGCCGGACAAATATGGTATGACATTCCTTTCGGCATGTCGCCGCACACCCTGTTGACCGGTATGAGTTACTTCTGCGCATGGAGCGCCGCCATCCTCCAATATGCGGACAAGGGCGGCTGGATGATGACCACCGGCACGGGGGAACAGGGCTTTTACACCATTCCCGACAAGGGCGAGTTCGGCCTTTACATCGGCGCGTCCACCACGTCGGGGCCGGTACGCAACATGGGCATGACGTTCGTGGATAAAACGCATGTGGAAGCCGATTTGGACTGGTACGGCGAGCCTTTCCACGGCATTTACGACCATCGGTTCATGCTGTATCCTTACACCGGCACATGGGAAGACAGCCGGCTGCCGGAAGTTGCAAAAAGTTACACGCAACCTGTGTATCTCCGCGAAATAGCGCCCAACGCTGCCGGCGCCCTGTCGCCGCAGCAAAGCCTGCTCACCGTGAACCGGCCGGGCATCGAAGTTACGGCAATGGACTATTCGGCAAAGGACGGCGCCACCGTTCGGCTGAACAACAAGAGCGGCAAAGACGCTACGGTGCGACTCACCATCGGTGAAAAGGCCGCAGACGTAAAAATCCCGGCCAACGCCATTATTGAAACAAAAATTAAATAAATATATTTCATAACCAATTAATAAAGATGAGTAAAGAATTAGTTATTAAAAACATTTTCATTACCGGCGGCAGCGGTAAAGTAGGTAGCGCCGTAATTCCCGAACTGATGAAGGCCGGGTACAAAGTGCGTGCGCTTCGCTTCGACAACGAAGAAACGCCGGAAGTTACCGAAATCATGGATGGCGACTTGCGGGACAAAACGCTTGCAAAACGCGCACTGAAAGACATGGATGCCGTCATCCATCTGGGCAACTGCAAGGAAAACCGGGAACTGTTCCTTGAAAGCAATGTGTCCGGCACCTTCTACCTGATAGATGAAGCCAAAAACTGCGGGCATATCCAGCAGTTCATACAGGCCGGCTCCGACGCCCGTGCGGGCATTTATTACTATCCGCGCCCTTTCCCCATTGATGAGAATTTCCCTCATGCGGGCTATCCGGGTTATTATCCGCTGTCGAAAGTACTGGAAGAAACCATTTGCGAACAGATGCGCATACAGTACGGCATACCCATCACCGTGCTGCGCTTTTCGTGGGTGCATGGACAGGATGATATTTTGGCGCACGCCACCCTGAAAGGCCCGCAATGGGGCGTTCCCATCTGGAAAGAAATCGCCGAAACACCCGAACAAAAACGCTTTGTGGCGGAAGGGTTAGACGCCGCCTGCCGCATGGACCACGTGGACGGAACGCCGGGTATGCGGCATATCGTGGGCTTGCCCGATGTGGTGCAGGCGGTCATGCGCGCTATCGGCAACAAGGCCGCTATCGGGAAAGCATTTGCCATTGCCGCTCCGTCACCGTTCACCTACGACGTGCTGTCGGAATACATCTCGAAGAAACTGGATATACCGGTACTGCGCTTCTCCGTGCCGGAATTTAACGACTTCCGTCACGACATTTCCTTTGCCCGCTCGGTATTGGGCTATGCGCCCACCTACGACATCTTCAAAATCGTGGATGAAGCCGTAGCCTTCCGCAAAGCAGGCAAAAAACGGATAGACACAAAATACATCGGATGATTTCAATGGCGCACTATGAAATCAATTATTACAGGAGGGTTGTTAGCGTTATTGACGCTGACAGCCGCTTTATTATTCACACAATGTAATCAACAACCGGTCATGAAAGAATTAACCGTAAAGAAAGTCCCGGTGGCCGCTGACGCCGCGTGGGACGAAATCAAAAGCGCACTGGCCGCGTCGGAATGGAACAGTATTGACGTCATCAACTGGCCGGAATTTGGCTATCGTCCGCAAGTGCAATTCCGCTTAGCGTACGGCGATTCGGCGTTTTTTGTTCAATATCGCGTGAAAGAAAAATACATCCGCGCACGCGCCGCCGAAGACAACGGCCGGGTGAACTTAGACGCCTGCGTGGAAATATTTATTTCGCCCGATGGCGGAGACCTGTACTATAGTTTAGAGTCCAACTGCGCTGGCGTGGTGCTGTTTAACGTGGGCGAGGGCCGCCACAACCGCGAGTTTTCCGACCCGGAACTGCTGACCAAAATCAGGCGCCTGCCGAGTTTGGGACGTGAGCCGTTTGCAGAAGAACGTACAGGCGATTTTGAATGGGAATTGCTGCTGATGCTTCCTTACGAATGTTTATTTAAGCATCCGGGCTACACGCCCGAAGGCAAGCAGGCAAAAGCCAACTTCTTCAAGTGCGGCGATGAATTGACCGAAGAGCATTACCTGACGTGGAACCCGATAAAGGCGGAAAAGCCCGACTACCACCGCCCGGAATGTTTCGGCACGGTGAAGTTTGAGCAGGATGGATTAGTGGTTAATTAAATTTTAGGACAGGTCTCTTAATTCTTAATGGTTATGCGTTTGTTATTCACTAACGGCTTAGCCAGAAATGCGACACTTAAAACGACCGATAACGGCAAAAAGAGATAATGCAAAGATATTCCCAAACCCAGCCTGTCGCCCATACTTCCGATAATCACGGGTCCCAGAGCGCCGCCAATGAACGCCGTAAACATGAAGCCGGAAAGAACCTCATGGTGTCTGCTTACCGAATTTAGCGCCAATGACATGATAACAGGCCACATCACCGATTCGAATACCGCAACCAGCGGAAAAGCGATTCCGGAAACATGAGTTCCGCCATGCAATGCAAACAGCAGGCTTGCGATAGCGCATACGGTCGAAACGGCAAGAACTTTCCTGCTTTCAAAGAATTTGAGCAGTAACATTCCTCCCAAACAGCCAACAGTAAGCAACAGCCAGTATAATGACAATCTGGAGGCGCCTTCCGTCAACGGGTCGAGGCCATGAACATCCTGAAAATATTCGGACATCCATGCGGCAATTCCCTGTTCGCAGCTTGCATAAGCCGCCATCGATACAAAAAAGAAAATGACATATCTGTTCCGGAACAACTCCCTGGTTCCGTTTTTTCCGGTTTGAGCAGATGATCTGTCTTTCGCATGTTCCGGAAATCGCACCAATACCGCCGCCACCATCAGTGAGATTATCGACGGGACAAAAAGCCAGTACGCAGATGTCCATTCAAACCCCCCGGGTACGACATGCCGAAGAAGATTGACGGGAAAGAAGCGTTCCCCGCTGAGCATGCCGGACGTTAGCCGTGAATAAATGAACGGGCTTAAAAAAGCGCCCAAACCAAACATTAACTGATTAAGTGTTGTATGGAATGACAGGTTTTCGGCGCCGCACGTTTTTCGCACCAGCGGCATGGCGGTAACCTGCATGACGGCGGCAGCGCTTCCCATCAGGAACAATGAAGCGACAGACGCTTGATAGCTTAAAAATACGACAAACATGAATACGCCTGCTAAAGCAAGCATAAAAGCGAAGAACAGCATCCTTACGGAAGAATACCTGCTCCCGATCATGCCTGCCGGAATACAGAGCAGAGCAATTGCCGCATAATAGGCTAACGGCATTACCGAGGCTAACCCGTAACCGACCTGAAAACTGTGTATCATTTCGGGAATTAAGGCGCTCATCATTGATTCCAGTAATCCTACCTGAAAAAATATCAGGTTGAGATATACCATCAATTTGATATTTCTCATGTTCTTATTTTACTGCCCCATAATGCAAAATAAAAGATGAAAAGATATCCGGGAAAAGCGACCATGTATGCCGGCTGATAACCGTATTTTCCGGCCATAAATCCGAACATTAACGATACGATACCGGCGCCGATGATACCTGTAACCAGCAAAGACGCTCCTGTTTCGGTAAATTTACCCAAATCGGCAATGGCGAGGGGCCAAACCGCAGGCCATAAAAGGGCGTTTGCCAGTCCCAGAACAGGTATCAGCCAAATGGACGCCGCCGCCGGAATGAACAGTATGAGCAGTGTAACCGTCATACCCAAAACAGTGGAGGCAACCAGGGCGTTGGCCTGACTTAAATATTTCGGGATAAACAGTACGCCCGCAATATAACCCGCTATCATGGCAAATGATACCAACCAGACATAATTCTGTGGATTTGAAAGTCCCAGATGCTGCGCATAATCATTCATCGTTCCCAATGCCAGATATTCCACCCCTACGGTAAAGAATATAGCCGGCACACCCAGCAGTAAATGCGGAAATTGCCAAATACCTGTTTTGGAGCTTGCATACGCGGACTGATTTTCTTCGCCGGCTTTTCCGGATTCCCCACCGGCTGCTTTTACTTCGGGCAACGGCGAATAATAATACACGATTCCCATGATAAAAGTGATGCCTGCAATCAGGTAAAAAGGAGTAATGATGTCGTCAATTTTCACATCGGCAAGATCCATGAAAAATGCAAGGATGAAGGACGCTACGGCATAGAATACCTTGGCGCAGATACCCATGATGGAAATACGGGCTGCGGCGCTGTCGGGGTTGCCGATGATGGAAATATACGTGCTGTAGGCGCCTGAAAGTAGCGCCTGTCCAAGTCCGTTGACAAATAACGCGGACAGGAACAACGGAAAGCCGACCGTTTTTGCCGATGGAACAATCATCAGAAATCCAGCCGACATCAGCATCAAAGCAATCACCATTCCACCCTTGTATCCTGCCTTTTTCAGGATGGGACCGGTAAATCCGCCAAATACCAGATAGGCCGAAAACGTGGCTACCATAATCATGTAAGCCATGCCCGTTGTTACATTGAATGCCTGCCTGACAAAGGGGATAAAAAAGGCGTTTACTCCAAGTGCAAAACCATAAACGGCATTCATCGAACCCACCATTAGCAGGGGAACTGCCATACTTCCTTTTGCCGGATTTTTCATTGAAATATTTTTATATTCTCATCCAGCGGATACAGAGGACGTATCAGTTTTTGATAGTGAAAACGCCTGATATCTACGCAACTGCTCCCGTCCGTCAAGGCAAAGTAATGTTGATCGCAAAACGGCTGCAATTCACTGAACAGGTATCCCAATTTTACCACGATAATATCATAATCCTCCATCTTTACGCCGGCCATTTCAAAATTCTCCTTTGAGATAAACGCGCTGCGTTTTTGTGTGAATATCACATCAATGTTTTGACAGGACGCAGTTAAACAGTCGCCTATCATTTCTTTCGCCCAGCCAAGAATTTTCCCTGTGTTTTTGACGGTAAAAATGATTTCTTGATCGCCTATATGACAGGAAAATGTTTTCAACTCTTTTGCTTTGCCAAGCAATACATCGTCGGTTATTCCCGCTATACAGACTTTTTTCCGAAAAGGCAGGCGGCTTGCAAAAGCATTTAAGACAATCAGGCTGCGTCCCTCCGCGCCGGCAGTAGTATTGTCGCCGCTGTCGGATATAAAAACTCTTCGGGCGGCTGTTTTCAAGGCGCTGTCCACACAGTCGCCTATTGTGCCGTTTTCAACGGACAGCCTGTACATCCCGCGCGTTTCCCAAAATATCTTTGCCGTATCTTTTGCCAAAGCATCTGCCTGTTCCGCTTTTGACGCCGTAACCACAACGCTTGCACGGGTATTCGGCGCGTCAACCCACATGTGTCCGAAAAATAAATTCACGCTTAAAATTTCCGGCAACTTTTCAAGCTCATACGTTTTTTGTATCAGCGTTTTGAGTGGCTCTTCGGCAGTCAGCATAGCGTCTCCCACAGGCAGCATCGGTATTCCCGTCATTTTTGATACGGGACGGATGTTGTTTTTGAGACAGTCGATTAATAAATGAACCGCTCTTAACTGCGTTTCCGCCTGGTCAACATGCGGCGCGGTTTTGTAACCGCAAATAATATCGGCGTAACCGACAAGTTCCCCGGTAATGTTGGCGTGTAAATCCAAAACCAGCGAGATAAGCGGACGGTTTCCCGTTATTGCACGCAATTCGCGCAATAACTGAAGCTCGCCGCTTCCGATTTTTTCAACTTCCATGCTCCCGTGAAGGTAAATAAATATTCCTTCCGCATCGGAATTTTCCTTCACGGTTCGCAATATTTTTTCCTTAAAACCATTGTATAGGTCCAGCGGCAATATTCCGCCGGGAAGCGCATTGGCATAAATCGAAGGTATGACCTCAAACCCCGCGGATTTTAACGGCTCATATACGACAAGTTTTTTAAAAATATCCTGCCCCTCGAAATATTCAAAATCATTGATGTCGGGCAACAATTCCGAAAAAGTACAGGATTCAAACTGAAAAGATGCAACGATTACTTTCATAAAATACTTGATATTTAGAATGACACGCCGTTTACGGAATAATATGACAAATTAGCCTGCCTTACATCGCAACGCCCGAATACCGCGCATACGGGAACATTGCTTTTTACATGCAGGGCATACTGTCCGTAAGGTATTTGATACCGCTGCTCGCCGAAAGACTTGTCAAGCCTGATACAAATTACCCGTTTTGCTTTCAGTTGAAGCTTAATTCCTGTTTCCGGGTCTTTATCCTCAAATAATACGTCAATCAGGATATCGGCGTCTTCATCTCCGACGTTTGTGATCATCAACGCTTCATGCCCGATGAAATCGGGATTGCTTCCCTGAGGCGGCAGGTCGCCATCGCAGAATATCCAGTTTTGTGCTCCGTTTTTCATAGATTATTCCTCCTTTAAAATTTTTTGAAATTCACTTTCCATAAAAGGCGACAGCGACTTCGCCCCGTCTTTGGTAATGACATATCCCGTTTCCACTCTTAGCCCGTTCAACCGGGGATGTCCGAAAAAACTTACGTCCACGCAAACTGTCATGTTTTCACTTAAAACATCCGTGCTGTTAGGTCCGAAAAAAGGCGCTTCGGCTTCCATCAGCCCTATCGTATGTGCGAAAGGACATACCATATATTTCAGGTATCCGCCTTTGATATACAGTTTCCTGCCCGCCGCGTCGATCGTTTTTCCATCCGCTCCGATTTTTAATACGGCTTTCACATCAAATAAAACCTCGATCATATCTTTTAAACATTTTCGCTGCTCATCCGTATATGTTCCGTTCACCGGCACGGTATGGCCGAACGTTCCCGCATATCCGTTAGTACGCGGCGCTATTCCCAGCATGACCATTTCACCGTCAGCCATTACTTTGTTGGTAGCCGTCGGCACTACGGCGTTTGACCTTTCGCCGCTTCCCACAATGGTCTGATAGGCAAAACCATTGGCGCCCGCTCTCCTGCACACTGCTTCTCCCTCGGCAGCAACCTCGATTTCCTTAACGCCGGGCCTGACGGCTGCGGTCATCGCTCTGTACGCATCATCGCAAATGCGGAACGATTGGCTGATTTGCTCAACTTCCCAATCCGATTTGTAATGACGGAATTTCAAATATTCTTCGGTAATATCAACAAGTTCAATGCCCTTGAATCCGTTTGAAATCTGCTCATGTAAATAATACGGCATTTTATCCAACCCGACAACTCCGATTTTCCCGTTCATCAACTTATCCTTTATTTCTTTGAACAAATCCGGAAAGCCGCTGATGATCGCATTGGGATATTCTTCGTCGGGCACCATAAAAGCGGTAAAATTTCTCGTTTCCCTGACCGCTGACGATTGCTTCGCGAAAGGCTCGCTTTCGGGTCCGCCAAGCAACAAAGGTTCGCCTTTCTGCGGCACAAAAACCGCTCCGCTTTCAAATTGCGGACACCAACCGGTTAAATACCACCCGTTTGCTATATTCAGCTCATCGTAATACACAAAAGCATAATCCAGATGATACTCTTCCAAAAGCGTTTGTAACTTTTTAATACGCCTTTCGTTTTCTTTTGCATGATAATACATATTGCTATAAAATTAAAAATTATTGATTATTGAGAATTGATTATTGAGAATTTAATTATTTTCTGATAGACTAAATTATTTTTATCTGATGTCAATTGAACCTTCACTAATTACAGTTATCTGTAATCGTGTATTACATTTTTCGGAACCTTCACCTGAAAAAATGATTTCATTATTTCCTTTTTTCAGTTCAGGAACCGTACCTTGAGGTTTTACTTCTCCAAGAAGCTCTCCTTTGGAATCGCATAATTTACAGTCACTTAAAGATCTAAATTCCAAATACATTCCTGATTCCATTTTCACCGGAAAAACGATCTTTTTTCCAGCTATTGTAACAGAGGGATTTTCAACATATCCGCTTATCATTGGTATTGCCTTAACAGGCCCGATTACTGTCTTTACTTCCCGTCCCTTCGGCAGATGATTGTACCAAAATTGCAGGCTTTCAATACTTCTGAATTGAATCGTGTGCCTGTATGAGTCGTAAACATAAAAATGAGAGTCATCAGGCCAGATATAATCACTGATTTTTGAAGATTCTATCTCAACAAGTTCAAAATATTTCCAGCCTGTAAAATCAATTTTAACAAAATGATCCCCATGTGCACCATAAGAGATATGGTCAGGACTCCTCAAACTCAAATTCAGGATCTGCCCGTTGCCATCTCCTTTTATCCAGACGCCCAACGCTTGATTTTTACTTAAATCCAACAATGGATCATATTTTTTTTCCATATTGATATAAGAACCGTCTTGGGGAGATTCTCCGGAGCTTTTTGAAAAATATGCAATACTTTGCTCTCCGGTTGCTGTTTTTTCCTCTGTCGCTTTTATCTGACCCGAAACTCCTGTTGCATTTGATTTGATATTGAAACCTGTCAAGTCAGAACCATCGGTTAAAACAATATTGGATGGATCATCATAAGGTTTTACCGACATCAATGATTCTATCCTTAATTGAATCGGTTGGTCATAAAATTGATTCTCTGTAGTCCATCTTGCCGTAGGATGATCCAATCCGGCTATTTTATGTTTTTGATAACTAACCGGTTTAAAATTCCAATCTCCGTTTTCGTTTTGGAACAGCGTGTACTCTTTTCCGGGTTGCCGCAACAGTTTTTTCACGTCTTCTCCAAAATATTTCTTCTGCCGCAATTCTTCATATTGTTTGAGTATTTCTGCGGCTTGTTTATAAATCGGTATCTTTTCCAAAGTATTTTTATCTACTCCGCCTGTCTGTGAAAAGCCGGCATTATTAGCTATCATTTTGCAGCCGAGGTATTCTATGTCGTCAGAAAAAGTCGGTTCTGTCTGAGGAGGATCCCAGGCCTGATGTCCCCACCACCCTAAATGGAGCGGAAGCATTGTTTGCCCCTTATCCACACCTGCGTATTTATCTATCAGAGGCGTATGACCGGGCCATAGACCATGTTCCCATTCATTCGATCTGATTTCATCCGGCAGGAAAAGCGCAGACGCTTTGATAGAGGCTAAATGTATATCGATAAATCTTTTATATCCGCGGACAGGCCTGTCCCATGCTTGCCAGCGCGACCGGTAATGCCACCAGTGGTGTGACATGGAACTCATTTCCATTCCAACCGTATGTTTTAAGTGTTTTGCAATTTCGAAAATAAACTTCGTTCCATAATACCAAAAGTTTTCTTCTCCTTCCAGTACGGCAGCTCCATCAATGGCATCCAAATAGATACCGTCAAATTCACAATGATTTACAATTTCCGCATGTCTCTGTGCCATTTCGTCAAAAAGACCGGTTTCCGGCCCCGGAACAAATCTTCCAAATCTTTCACTCATATGAAAAGCAGTTTCATTGACATGATGTGACGATGGTTTTGTGCCATTGGCTCCCCGCTTTAATCCCGAAAATTTGTAGGGAGGAGATTGAGCTACTTTACTGAACTCTATAAATTCATCTTCAATTCTTAGTGTTACACTATTTTCCGTATGGAATCCGGTTGCGGTGGAAATATTCGCGGTGGATTCCTTCACAACGATTTCATCTGCAGTTTCACTCAGGGGTTTAGCAAGGGTAAAGGTACGAACATATCCTAAATCTTTGCTGGGAACAGGGGTTACATATCTCGACGTTTTATCTATAAAAAAGGCATAAGTATGAAAAATATGAGAGATTCCGGCTTCATGCAACCGTGCATTAATTCGCTTAAACGAATCCCATCCATCCGGCCATTTTTCCTTATTGAGATCAAAAGTGCCAAATTCAAAAAAACTGCCTCCACCGTGACTGTCTATCTGATTGAATCCCAGGCTGCGGCACGTTTCAATCCAGTCATCGACTGTTTCCCCGGTCAGGGTTCCAAAGTTCATCAGGTAAGAGCCATACCCTTCATCTCTCATCAAGGCCCATGCTCCTCCCTGGTCGGAAAAAGGAATATCTTTGGCATTTGACATTACATCACGAATCACAGGCAGAATTTTTTCGTGAGGAAGGCCAAGCAAAGTTATTTTAGCCCCTTCAAGGCCAAATCGTTCATAACACTTTGCCCATAATCTGGTTTGCAATGGAGGTAACTGCCTGACATGAGTAAAGAGATTCATCGAAAGCACGCATGCTGCAAAAGGTTCGTAAGGTTGACCTTCCAGCTTTAACGGAACATTCAGAAAAGTCAGGGACTCGATTTTTCCGGTAACTGATGCTACTTTTAAAGCGATTCTGTCTCCCGAATGATTCACATCGAGTTTGATTTTTACTCCGGTCTTTCCAAATTCCATACTCAATTGATGGTCTTCAAATGATATGGCAGACACTTGGTATTCTGTTCCATCAACTGAAATAGAGGCGCATTTTGTACTTACATTCGTATCAAGATGGTTTTTGCCGCTTGCTTTGTCTGCAAATTTAAGATTTGTTCCGTTGCTTGATATTACATACCTGAAATAGTCGTTTTCAAGTACGATATCATTGCTGTTGCAATTGGCAAAAAAGACACAGGATACTATAAGCATCAAATATTTTATCGTGTCTAACATTATTTTTATTATTTTTAATTTATAAAAATGGAAACAATAATTTATCAAATTTGCACCGTGTACTTCGTTCCCTCATTTGGGACGAGGGTTTACCTCGTCCCAAAGCGGATGTTTTTTTACAATGATTATAACCTTTCAAAATTCAATGTCATAGTATCCGAATCATAAGTGATGAGATAATAACCTTGTATAAATCCTTCTCCCATTCCTTGAAAATGGGTATTGGTAGCAGGCAAATCCTGATAAAGATTCATTCCTTCAATATCTCCTGTTATATCACTGATAGGATTCAATGGATAAACGGCAGCACCTAATCGCAGTGCCAAGCTAAATCCCGCTCTTAACCAACCGCTTACTTGGTATTTCCCATCACCTATTGGCCTCATATATCCTAAATCTCTGGGATGGTTATCTTCCCATCCACTTCCGGTAAAGTCCCATTCTATAGCAGCGCAAAACCCTTGACCGGCAAACCACCAGGCGACAGGGACTTCATCCGCCATTCTCAAAATATAAAAATAATTGAGTCTTTGCATATACCACACTTCCCATGTACCGGTTTCTCCGATGAATGTAAGATCGCCTGTTTCCGGGTCGTAGGTGAAGAAATCGCGATTGTACGCATTGGGTATCTTTGATTCGTCGATTCCATTGATAAATACTAAAGCGTCTTTGGTAAAGGAGATTTCGCCTTTGAGATAATCCTCGTTACCAATCGATACTGTAGTAAATTGCGAAAGATACACGCCGGTTCCAACGACAACAGGAACCTCCGTTTTGATGGATGGGTCGCGCTGCAAACTGACTGTAATGACGGCGTTACCCGCGCCCTCGACATTTACAATGCCACCCGTTACGGTTACCACGTTTTCGTCGGACGATTCCCAGACAAGGGTGTTATTTGCCTCCTGATCTGTATGGTTTTCCGGCAAAAGGGTTGCCAACAGGAACTCGCTATCTCCCTCAGATAATTTTAAAGACGCCGGGGATACGGAAATACTCGACACCGGAATTGACGCAGAAACCAACTGCGTTACGGTGATGGTAACGGGTTTCGCCCCGCCAGCCGTAACGGTTACCGTGGCGGGATCGGGCGCTGTGGTTCCAGCCGAACCGGCGCTCAAAGTAAAAGTCTTACCCGACTTGTTCACCTTTACCCATGTTTGGTTTGAGGTTACATCCCACAAGCCCTGGTTGGTTTCAACCGTGAAGGTTGGGGTAATTGCCGCGCCCGCCGATGTGGCGCTGGCGCCATCCGCCGCAAATACAATAGCCGTTGCCGAAGGCGTTACGGATAATGCAGGATCGTCATCGTCCTTACAGGACACCACTAATGCCATTACTGCTGCCATGAGCGTAGCGGCTGAAAATTTAATGAATTGCTTTTTCATTGGATTACGATTTAAATTTATTTATTTTATATAACTTGATTTTAATTTTATCATTCATGTTGATCGGATGTCACACCCTTCTTGTAAAAAATGATTAATGAAACACTACTTTTATTGATTTGCCACCCGATTGCACAATATACACTCCCATTACCTTCAATTTTATATCCGCTTCGTTTGATATGGCGATGCTATGATATTCCAGTGCGCCGGTAGCGGTATATACGCTCAACGTTTCTCCGGGAGTTAATCCGGTCACATGCAGCAATCTGTTGTGTATCCATGCGCGAAGCGGATATGCCAGGATTTCTTCGCTGCTTGTGATTTCCGGATCTCCGCCATCTTTTACGGTTACTTTTAAACCTACATTGGTCATCGCATAATACTTTTTAGGGTCATCCGGAGTATAATTTGCTTCGTGCGTTTGAACGCCCACATTTCCAACCGATTTTGTTTCGTCCACCCACGACCATCCCGCAGGTAATGCTACATCCGACAGGATTTGCCCGTATGTTGCAGACAAGTCCGTTGGTATAGGCGGGTTGTCTTTTTCTGGCGGAGGATTTTCATCGGTACGCAACGTAATACGTACAGGATTATTCCCGGACGGATCAGTAGCGGAAAATTTGATCGTGGCATCGCCTGTGGGGAGTTTGAACACTGGCGTATTCTGCTGCATTTCACTGACCTCTCTGCCCACTGCGTTATACACTACCGCGTGACCGCCGGGCGTATATTCCATATATTGCCCGGTTCTGATATTTCCCTGGAAAGTGATACTCTTTCCGTCCATTTCGAGCGTAGGGTTGACAAGGTTGGTATGCTGTAGCGGTAACGCGCGAACCGTACGAAAACGCAGATTTTTTGTTTCTCCTTCTATTTGCATTTGGACTCTTGAGATGCTGTTATAGTAAACAGTTTGCCGCAAATCTTTATAAATATCTCCACACTGTTCGTGCATGGGGCAAGGATATGCTTTGTTGATCATACCGTTGTCGGCTTCCGCCAGCGCGAAATAACGCCATCCCTCGAAATCAACCGTCACTGTATGGTCGGTATATCCGGACATCAGATTTGACGGCGCTTCCACCTGGATATTGATGCGTTGGTTTCCCCCGTCGCCAAATATCCAAAATCCCATCCCCAAATGATTTGAAAGATTGATGGGCGGTGAAAAGTTGCGGGTAGTTGTTGACGATACCGGTAGCGTTTCGTTAAACGCTATTAAGTCGATGCCTTCGGACGATGTGTATGCCACCGGCTGATGACGGTGTTCGATGCGTATCATGGGCGTTTGTTCGGGGTAGGGATTGCTGTACGAAAACTCACGAACGTCGGGGCGCAACAAGGTACGCTCATAGTTCGCTTCCGTCAGGCGCCAGTCATCACCGGAATGTTGAAGCAGGAAATCTGCATTGGGATCACGAAGACGTTCCAGCGTTTCGGGAGGAAAATAACCGACGCGACGGAGAGAATCGTAGTTTTTCAAGATATTTCCGTTTCGATAAGCGAATGGCTGTGCAATATTTTTATGGATGTCATTGTACGAAAGGCTATAATTATATGCCAGAATTTTGGCGCCTAAATACTCAACATCTTCCTGAAACATAATATGATACTGGAAATTATCTGCATTGTCGCCGTTCGATGGACAAAGTGCCATCCATCCCATGTGCCCGGGCAGGTAGAATGGGTCGGCTGTGGTATGATTCGCCTCTATGTGTTTGTCGAAAAACTGTCTGTATCCTCGGTGTCCGGTATCCCATGCTCCCATGCGCGAACGTCCGTACCAAAGGTTGGTAGCAAAAAAACTGCCATATTCCAATAAAGGCGGCGTTTCTACATGTTTCAGCAGTTCGTTCACGAAAAGCGTTTCGTAATACCGCCCAAGATCGTAATCGTCAGTACGTGGCGACCACAAAGCGTCGAGATAGATCATACCAAACCCTCCTTCATTATAGGCGCGGGCTGTTTCGCGGGCTACCTCAAGAAACAGTTCGCTGCCATCTTTGGGTATGAACATATCGAACAACTGCACTATATGTTCCACACGAGCGCCTTTACTGTGCGCCGATACCTTTGTCCCGTATGCGCCCCGCTGACAGGATGTAAAACCGTAGGGCGCCGTTCGCGATGGCTTGTCAAAAATCATCAATTCATCATCTATACGAATGACTTTGCTGTTGCGAATACTCCATCCTACTGTTTCCGATATATCCGCAGTTGATATATCCACCCTGACAGTTGTTTCGTCGGTATCCAAGTCGTCCGTCAGCGCATAAGTACCCATTGCGTCTAAATCTTTGCTGGGGACAGGGGTTACAAACTGCGAGTTCACATCTATGTATTGGGCATAGGTGTGTAAGCCGGTGATGAATCCATGCTTGCGAAACGCCTCGCTCATTTTCCGGAAATCGGCAACACCGTTCGGATAGGCTTTTTCGTTGAAATGAAAATCGCCTTGTCGGAAAGGCGTTCCCTGGTGGAAATCAACCTGTGTAACGCCAAAGCGGGAAAGATGCGCCACCCATTCATCTACCTGCTGCTCGGTGATTGCTTCGGATACAATCACGTACGAACCGTAATTTTTCGGATGATCCATTGCAAAAGGACCTCCCGCAAGGTTTACCGGCATTTCGCCCGGTGGATAGGATGCTACTACCTGTTGCATGGTTTCGCGCAAATGCACTTCGGGCATACCCAGCAGAAATACGCCGGCGCCTTCCCATCCGTGCGCCTTATAGCACTGACCGCCAATCAGATTGGACTTTCCCGGAAACTCAAGTGTTGAGGTATGCAGCTTCCGGCTCATGGCGCTGGCTGCAAAGTCGTCCTTTTGATAGTCAATGATTAGCGCAACGCGCGCAAACTGAAGATCATAAAAATCGCCACCGGTTATTTCCACCACATCAAAAATCAGGTGCGATTCATGGACTGTCACCTGTAATTTCACCGCAACAGCCGTTCCGGGAAATGAAAAGGTCAATATGTCGCCATTTTGCACCATTTGGTCGGCTGCCACGCCTGCAGTACTCTTTTGAAGCCTAAGCACACAAAAGCGCGTATCTTTGGCATCGGCATAATTAGCGCCGTTGCGTAAATCAACAAAACTTTCTACCTGTCCGCTAGTCAGAATGGTTAAGCGAAAATGATCTGTTTCATACTGCACAGATGCAACCACATGGAATCTAAAACAAATTACTACGAAAAAAATAATCAGAAATAACTTGACGGATTGTTTTAAGTGCATCATATTTATTATATTACAAAACTCCTCCATAAACTTCTATTTCGTACACATTTGACCTGTTATTGGGCGTATAGGATGGGAAATACCATCTGACCCTATCCGTTAATACATGGTCAAAATCCTTGTAATATACCTTACATGGATGTGCAGTAGGTATATCCGCATCTGGAAGTGTATTCAAATCAAGATGATCCTCGCTGACAACAGTTGTCCACTCGCCACCAATCCAGGCTTGAAAACGCCACATAGGCTGTGGGGAATACGAGCAGAGCCATAATCCTAATCCTCCTATGGCGCATTGATCTATCAGGTCAATCTCAACCCAGTGTTCACTCGTGTTGTCGGCTGACAGCCATCTTGACATAATATCATATCTATCGCCGTCAACAGCAAATTTTCCGGTGGCTGATGCTTCATGATCACTGTCTTGAGCAGGTTTATCTATAGCAACATTGATAAGTTCTTCAAATCTGCCGGTTTGATTCAAATTGACACCGTTTGAGATCGAACCCGCATAGATGATTAAATCCAATTCGCGTGGTGCGTAATTATTTTCATTGATCGTCAAAGTTACGGTAATATTCGATCCGGATGTACCCGAACTGGGGGTCGCTGTCACCCATTTAGAATCGGGGATGGACCATCTTTTGTTGGTCGAAAATCTGATATATGGCTTGCTTCCATCTGCCATTAAACCGTTGGCTTCCACATCGGGTACTGCAAAAACCGTAAGTTCCGAAGCGATCATTTCTTCTGCCGATTGTTTTACCGTGATCACTGTAGAGGTAAAGTTATTCTGGACGGTAATGAACCCTTCACGATCCTCTGTAGTTCCGATCGCATAGACCGAAACTTCGGTAACGCCACCGCTTCCGGACGATACGCTGGTTACTAGCCACGGAGTACAGGTAAGCATCCAGGGTTTATCGGTGGTTACTTGAAATACGACAGGTTCATTATGTTCATCCATACCAGCCCTGTCTAACAGGATTTCTTTCGTAGAAACCTTTATGGTTGTTCCATTCTCCTCGCACGAATAAAACGCAGCGAGGCACAACAACATGATACTGAAAATTTTAATTTTATTCATGACACTATTTGAAATAATGAATTATTACCATCCGGGATTTTGCCATTCTTCACCTGTCAATGTTTCCATTTTCTGCGCTTCGGCGGCATCTAACGGAAGTATCAGATATTTATCGGCGTTGGTTCCGCGATCGGCTAATTTGATACGGTTATAAGTTAAATTCCCTCCTTCCGGGATAATTCTCATTCCGGTAACAAATCCGTCGGTCTGGTGAAGTATTTTCCATCGGCGCACATCGTAGAAACGGTGTTCCTCAAAGGCAAGTTCCACACGACGTTCGTTGCGGTATTTCTTTTCGAAATTCTCCTTGGTCATGCCGGCAGGAAAGTTAGGCATTTCTGCCCGCCTTCTGACTGCGTTTACAGCGTCGCGGGCCGACAGTATGATCCCGCTCGTAGAAACCACAGGCACATCGGGTCCTACCGATTGATATGCCGCTTCGGCAAAATTCAGGTAAAGTTCCCCAAGTCGGAAAATCCGCATGTAACCATCGGAATTTAACAAATTGTCCGACCTGTAATTATTGAATTTACGCATGTAGTAACCTGTGCGGGTAAAACGGATATCGGTCACCTGATCGGAAATACCGCAATTGCCGCCCACATATGTTTCTACAATTGGCGTTTGGTTCGCCAGGTTTTGTATCGCCCCGTTGTAGTAGATGGAAGCATAGAAACGGGGGTCGCGTCCAACGTAAGGATTATTGGGATCATATCCTGATGTAAGATTTGGGATCACTTCTAAATGATCGGCATCCGAATATCCCAGAATAGGCGGTTCACCGCTTGTTTGCATCTCGTAACTGTCCACTAATTCCTGCGAAGGTCCGGGGCCTGCTTTCGTCATACCCGTAGTGACAGGCAAGCCCGCCAACGACCATACCGATAATTGAATATCCGATTCAAAAATGGTTTCTCTATCCCACGAACGGCTTGCGTCCGAACGGGTCATGAAATAATGGGCATAAGGATTTTGTGCAACGGTAGAAGCCACCGTCCTGTTATGAAGTTGGAAGCCATGTGTCAGGCATTGATCCAACGCTTCCTTGGTAATGGCAGTTGCCTTTTCCCAGGTGTATTTGCTTCCCGGCGTATACCATAACGGAGAGGCGGCGTAAAGGGCAGTCTGCGATTTTACGGCATAAGCAAATGCGCGGGTAATTTGACCGCGCTCCGTATCCGAAATTGCCCAGCGTAGCCCGAAAGGCATGCCTTCGGTTTCTTTAGCGGCTAATGCTATGTCACACTCAGCGATGATAAAGTCGGCAACTTCTTCAAAAGTAGCGCGTTCCACTTTCGAGAAATCGTGATCTACTTCATAAGGGACGTCAACGATGGCGCAGCCTCCATACCGTTTGATCAACTGCAGGTAATAATATGCCCTGGCAACCCTAACCTGCGCAATAAGCCCGTCTTTTTCATCCGGATTCTTAAACTGGTAGGGTAGCTCGGGATCAGTCATGTATTTGAGAAATGTATTACACTTGCCGATCACTGTATACCCTCCCCCCCAGTAACCTCCTAAGGGGTCGCTCGTAGGCGACGTACGGTCATTATACCAGTTAAACACACTGCCTGCCGTCATGTCGCTTGCATCGTGAGCCTCGTCGCAAAACGAAGCCAGCGGAGTGTTCGCGTAGTTAAATCCTATACCCTGAATAGCGACACATTGATTATAGTAACTTTTGATTCGATTATAGGTGCTGAACAATTCCTGATAACTGATGCGTCCATCGTTGGGTAAATCCAGATCGGCACAAGCGAACATGCACAGCGCCATCACAATTGTTTTGGATAAAATATTCATTTTTTTCATCTTGCTCATGATATGACTAATGTTTGTTAAAATGTACATCTGACACCTGCACTATACACTCTGTAAGGTTGGAAAGCGCCCATTGAGGCGGTTTCGGGATCAATATATTTAGTCTTCATCCGGTCAATGGTAAAAAGATTTTGCCCCGACAGGGAAATTCTGATGTTTTCAGACTTCATTTTTTTTGCTAATGACGCGGGCAGGGAATAACCGATCTCCATATTTCTCATTTTCAAATAGGATGCATTCATGATAAAGAAACTGTTGGCGACATGGTTTGCCGATTCCGTTAGCGAAAGGGCGGGATAGTCTATTTTTTCGCCTGCAGCATAACGCTCAGCGGTCCATGCATTCTGATGCAGATCGCTGAAGACGCCCCTGGCGGAATATTCATAAACTCCCAGTCCGTTAATGGCAACAGAAGTGTTTGCTGCGCCCTGTAAGAGGAAACTGAAATCGAAATTTTCCCACTGCGCTCCAGCGTTGAAACTGTAAAAAATTTCCGGAAGCCTTGGATTACCGATGGGCGCGGCGTCTCCTATGTCAATTACTCCGTCTTTGTTCAGGTCGCGGTAAATAAAATCGCCGACCCGTGGCGCCACCATGGCTGAATAAGTCAATCCGCTTGCATCTATTTCCTGCTGCGAATTGAATATGCCATTGCCATTGCTATAGTCTATCAGGTAACCCCATGGTTGGCCCCTTCTGTAGCCCTCTGACCGATATGGATAAAAACGGTCTGTATATGCCAGTTCGTTGATCGTGACCACTTTATTCCGAGAAAAGCTGAAACCGGCGCCGGCGAATACCGACAAATCCTGCGACAAACGGTCGTTATAGCCCATTTCAATTTCGATGCCACGATTTTCCATTTTCCCGGTGTTCAGCTTCGGATAATAATATAATGGAATGGTTTGGAGTTCGGGTATCAAACCGTTGTTCACCAGCATATTGTCGCATTTGTGATAGAACCAGTCTACCGACAGGGAAACGGAACTCAACAGCCCCAGGTCAATACCAAAGTCCTGTTTCCAGATTTTTTCGGCGCTCAGCCGGGGATTGCCACGCATACCCTCCGTACCCCAAACATTAATGTAATCGGCATACAGGTAACGTTCTCCACCCAATTGATCGTTGGCATTGGCGCCATACGAAACCCTCAGTTTCAACAATGACAGCCAGTCTAAGCCAGCCATGAAATCTTCACCCGAAACGACCCAGGCGGCAGAAATGGCAGGCGTGGCAGTGTAGCGGTAGTCGGGATGAAACTGTTCCGATCCGGAATAACCGATATCCGCCTTCAAAAAATATTTGTCGCGATAGCCGTATAAAGCCGTTACACCCATCATTTCGTTCAGGTAAGGCAATATGCCCAGACCGCTCATGTCTTCTTTTTCCTGTTTGGAGTAATAATAGAAGGCAGAAGCCTGTACGGCGTGTGTGCCGAACATTTTTGCATAATCAGCTCGTGCAGACAAACTCAAATTATACCTGAATACGTGAGATTTGCTATAAGATAAAGGGCTATTATCAATATTCCCGTATTTGGTAAACTCAAACTCCGAATAACTGTTACTGCGGATATACCGTTCATAAGTTTGGGATGTAAGAGTAGTGTTGCGACCATACATCTGGTATGCCATCAAGCCGGTCAGTGAAAGACCGTCGGTGAGGAATCCCAAATCAAGCGTCACGCCTGCCTGCGTATAAATCCAGGAGTTCAAAACCCTGTTGTATCCGGAACGGTTCAGAAGTCCATACGGAGGAGAATCGCCGCCTTCGTAAGTGGTTACCTGCTTGCTTTGCAGGCTTGTCTCTCCGCTGGACGAAACCATTTCTATCGGTGTCAGGGGGCCGTACATCAGGGAAGGGGTTTGGAGTATTTGGCTGTAAATAGAGGAATTCCCGCTTGGAACGCCATTGTCTACACGTATTGTACCATTCATCAGCATGAACGCACTTAGATAATTGTTGAATTTCACATCAACATTGGAACGGATGCTTGCTTGATCAACAGCTATAGTGGGTGTATAATTTCGTTCCGGCTCATCGGCGATATTAAACGGCGACGACTGGTGGTAATAATTGATGGTAGAAAAGTGTTTGATCCTGTCATTTCCACCCTGCACGGAAAATCCAGCCTGATGCATGGAACTTACCTTGCGTACAAACATGTCGTACCAGTTGTTATTGGGATACGACAGACTGTTTCCCGATGCAAACCGGTCGATCTGATCTTGCGTAAACTGCGAGTAAGCGCTCAATCCACTGTTTACGCCTGCTTCATTCCGCAACCGTGCGTATTCAGCAGAACTGACAAACGGCGGTTGTTTGGTCATCTGCTGCAGCGAATAATGATACCATGCATTCACTTTCAGCGGTCCTGTAGTACCCCTTTTGGTAGTGATCACAATAGCGCCATTGGCGCTCTGTATTCCGTAAATAGCAAGGGATGAGCCGTCTTTCACTATGGAAATGTTTTCTATTTCATTGATGTTCATAAAATCAATAGTGGAAAGCTCAGTGATGATCCCATCCACAATTACAATCGGCGTAGTGTGGATGTTCGTCGAATAGCCACGGATACCTATGAAGACCCCAGCACGGGTAAGTTCGGAACTTTCTTCAAGTGTATTCAATCCCGGCAACTTACCCATTAAGGAGAAAGATAAATTTGATACCGGCGTCATCATCGCTTGCCCTTCTACGGTAGCTACTGAACCGGTAATTGCCATTTTCGGAAAACTGTTAAAGCCCGTACTGATTTTTCCACAACTGTCTGCCGACAACGATATATCCTGCGCTCTGCCCGACATACATAACAGCAGACCGCAAACCGTAATGATCCCTGTTGTTCTATTTATAATTTTCATATTCGACACTTTCAATTTTCAATTCAAAACTACCAACCCGGATTTTGCCATTTAACTCCCGTTCGCGATTCCATCAGCGCTGCTTCACGCACGCTAAGCGGCAGTAGCAGATACTTGTTTTCGGATCCATAGCGGGGTACGGAAGCGGAATTCACTCGTTCGTAGGTAAACGCACCATCGGGCTGTTTTTCTATCCACATACCTGTAGCCCATTTGAATTCGAATTCAAAATTACCATCGGGTTTTTGCCAGCGGCGTATGTCGAAATAGCGCTGATTTTCGAATGACAATTCCACCCGTCGTTCGTTTCGTATCCTCAGTATCAGGTCTTCTTTCGACAAATCTGCCGGTAGGGGCGGCATGTTAACCCTTGCACGGACTTCATCCGCAGCGGTTTTCGCTTCGACAAGATGGCCTGCTTCGGCCGCCGCTTCTGCAAAAGAAAGGATGATTTCGGCAAGTCGATAATACTTATGGGTGGCATATTTTTGGTCATTGGTTGGGCTGGAGCCGGGTACAACCAATTTCCGGTGAAAATAACCGGTACGCGTACAATCCCATCTATTTATATCGAAATTGATGGAAAATACGCCTCCTGCATATGAATCTATGGTAAGCTGTTGTCCGTTACGCCATGTAATAACATCGCCATTCTTCAACACTGTCGCATAAAATCGCGGGTCTCGGTTAACGTACGGATCCTGGTCGTTGTAGCCTGTGCCCGGTCTGAAATTCGGTTGCAAATGCTTTTCATCAAGATAGGGCTGTCTCAAATCGAGTATCGGCTTACCATCCCGGGTTTCGAAAGCATCCACCAACTCCTGGGTCGGATGGACGGAACAACTGTATGTATTATCGTATAAACTGCCAATGTAGCAGAAAACGTATCCGGACTGTTCGTAACCATATCCCCAATTGGGGCGTTTTTGCCATATTGTTTCCCTGTCGCGGTTTTGAGGATAATCCATCGGACGGGATACCAGCTGGTGAAATGCAGCCTCATCACCAGTTCCGTATATGGCAGGTTCCGTACACTCGGTAAATAATTCGTATCCATTCGCTTTAAGTTCGTTCACTGATGTAAGGCATACCTGATAGACCTCCTCCCAGTAATTGTTACCTTCGTTGTGCAGGGGGCTGGCAGCAAAGAGATAGGCAGTGGCTTTGATGGCGTGCGCCAGCGCCTTGGTAACGCGCTGATCATTGCCGATATTGTCGATACGCCACGGTAGCTCCGCAGTGGCAATAGCAGCGTCGCAGTCGGGGCCGATTATTTTGGAGACTACATTGTACACCGGTTCGCGTTTCCAGCCGGAAAAATCCGAATCGATGGCAACCATGCTTTCCAATACCGGTAATTTGCCATACCATTTGGTGAGTTCTAAATAAAACCAGGCCCTTAATACATGGGCTTCGGCTTTATACAACCGTTTATTGGTTTCGCTTGCCGCCGACTGATCTATTAATTCTATAACTTGCGTGCATTTACGTATCTGCTTAAAAAAACGCTCCCACCAATAACCCTCATTATTTGACGTCGGGCTCCATGTCCAGACATGCTGGATGGGATGACTGGATGCAGAGGATTGTCCATTGTACATTCGTTGCGTGCTCGTATTCGGACCGCCATTTTGAGGTGACCAGGCATCGTCGGTGCAGGCAACGATGATATTATCAAAATTTTCGAATGTCCATCCGTAGGCAGGCAATTCGTCATAACAGGCGTGTAGCAAAGCGGCTGTTTTAAGAGGATCCGCCAGTACATCATTCACTCCCAGGTTTCCGTCGGGCGCCGTATCAAGTACATCCATACAGGATGACAGCATCGTTCCCAAGACGAATGCTATTATTATGATCATCAGATTTACTCTTTTCATTTGCTTTTGTTATTATTGATAACTGACCTTTAACTTTAAAATACAACATTTAATCCGAAATTGACCATTTTCATGTTTGGAACTGCCATGAGCGTACTTTGTTCCGGGTCAATCGTTTTTAACGGCATTTTCGACCATGTTAACAGGTTGTTGGCGTTTGTGTACACCCTTATCCGGCTGATACTCATCGTTTGCAGCCATTTCGCAGGCAGGTTATATCCTAATTCGACGTTTTTCAACTTTAAAAAGGAGCGATCCTGAATCCTGCTAAATTCATTCATTTCATGGTTGGTGTTGATCATCAGACTCAATGCGGGAAAAGTTATTTTTTCGCCGTTGAGGTAACGTTCTTCTGTCCATGCGCGACGGTGTATATCATTATAAAAGCCTTCCACTTCATTTTCCCTGATACCTCTGTCCATATATGTACTGCTTTGAGTGATTCCCGTAAACAGGAAAGAAAAATCAAATCCCATGCAGGCGACGCTGCCCGAAAATCCATAAGTAATACGCGGAACAGGATGATAACGAATGGGTATGTGATCCTTTACATCAATGATGCCATCTCCGTTTTCATCCGAATATTTGATATAGCCCAATCGGGGCGTTCCAATACTATAGGCGCCTTTCGCCCAGTCCAATTCCTCCTGCGTATTGAGATAACCGTTGCCATTACTTTTATCAATTTTGTACCCGAAAAACTGACCTACACTGTAGCCTGTACTTCTGTACCGCACCGCGTAATCATCCGGCAGCAACGCCTCGTCCATGTAAAGCATTTTGTTGCGATTGTAAGCGAAATTACCCTTGATAGAGAACGACAGTCCGTTGTTCAGATTTTTTTGGTACATCGCTTCTGCTTCGTATCCGCGGTTTTGTATCCTGCCGATGTTAAGCCTGGGTAATTCCCAAGAGCGAAAACCTATAAATTCAGGAATCATACCTGAGGTAATAAACACATTGTTGCGTTCTTCGAAAAAGAGATCAAGGGAAAACGAAAATTCACGAAATAACTGTATATCAAAGCCATAATTTTGCTTTTCGGCGGTTTCCCAACTCACTTTTTCATTACCCAATCTCTGCAGTATGACTCTTTTCGAGTTCAATTGACTGTAATAACCATCCTCCTCCATCATTGTAGTGCGGTAAACGAAACGGGCGTCTCCTAATTTGTCATTGCCAACCTTACCATATGAGGCGCGTAATTTCAAATGGGTCAATATATTGTTGTCTTTCAGAAGACTTTCGTTGGATACGACCCACCCGGCGGAAAACGCAGGAAAAAAGCCAAAACGACTACCTTTGGCAAATTGTTCCGATCCGTTGTAACCGGCATTAAATTCCGCCATGTAGCGCTGGTCGTAATTGTAGGTAAGGCGCCCCGACATTCCAAAAATGTTGAAAGGCAGGTCGGCGTCATAGTTTTCCCAGTTATCGCGTTGCAGCATGAACAATCCGGTAACGTTGTGTTTCCCAAATTGCCGCGTATAATTCAATGAGTATTGAAAATTCACATAAAATCTTGAACCGCCCTCTTTGCTCAGACTGATCGCTTCGTTCACCTGTTCGATACCTCGTAAAACCGTATAAGTGCTGACTTCGCTTTCCGACCGCGCCTGATAAAAACCATAACTCGGAAAAGCGCGATTTCCCAGCAGTTGTGCGTAATAGAATCCGTCGTATGAAAACAAGACTTTGGTGCTTAATCCCGGGGTAATAAAGTCAAGACCCCATTCTATTCCCACAGAACTGTAAAAATTCGTCGTATTTCTTGTCAGGTACCCGCTACGGTTTAAAAATCCATAAACATTCCGTTCAGCATCTATATTAACAGGTTGATTTTCGGGAATATCGGAGCCATCGGATGCAGTGTAGCCAGCTACGGTTACCGGTCCGGGCCACACCGGAGGCATGGTCCACATGGAAGCCATCAGATCACGCTGGTGATCGTCGAGGCTTGTTCCGGAGAAGCGGCCTGATGTATTCAACTGTTCCATGTACGACGCCACATTTGCCGTTACTTTCAGATTGTCGAAAATATTGTATTCTAAATTGGAGCGAAAGCTATATCGGTTCATTTTAAAAGCGGGATCATAACCCAGATCCTTGGGCGATTCGGTTTTAACCAATCCCTGTTGGTTGATGTATCCTGCATTGAAAAAATATCTGAGCTTGTCAGTTGTGCCCGAATAGTTCAGATTAAAACGGGTTTGCGGGGCGAAATCATGGAAATAGTCGTGATAGATATCCCTGTCAGGAAAGAATACAGGGTCTGAACCATCCTTGTACTTTTGTATCATGTAGGGCGTATAAGGCAGATTTGCTTCGGCAATGCCGTCGTTGCGACCCGATTCATTGCGCAGTTCGGCATATTCCCACGAATGGATACGGTCGAAACGCGCAGCGAGCGATTGCAGGCTAAATTCGCCTGTCACGCTCAGTTGCGGTTTAGCGGAGTCGCCTTGCCGGGTGGTCACCAGAATAACCCCGTTAGCGCCGCGTACCCCGAAAACCGCCGTCGATGAAGCATCTTTCAGAATGGACACCGA
>JAISCQ010000252.1 GCA_031265445.1 Bacteroidales bacterium | reverse complement strand
GAAGCCAACTATACCTCCCACAATCAAAAGTAAGGCAAAAATGGTGCTTCAAAATGAAACATGCCGCATGAGGCACTTCCAATAGAAAAAGAGGATGTGCCACTTTTGACACACCCTCAACCCGGAACCCGAACTCACAGAGCGGAACGGCGAGTTATTTTGAATCACTCAATTAGTAGTCATTTGTTAGTCATTACATTTTTCATGATTACATTGTCCAAAATTTTCTCAAGGCATCATAGCCCGAACGGGCTTGATTTTCGTAACCGCATGCAAGCGAAGCGCAGCTTGCGGAAGACGCGTCCTGCCTTTCAGGCAGCGGCCGCGAGACATCACCTTTCCGCAGGTCGCGACCTGCGGTTATGAAAATCCGGCTTTTCAAGCCGCCGAAACGTAACGTCTATTTCTTGACAGTTCCTTACCGTCCATTTTCTCCTGCCTTATGCGTTGACCTTCGTTCCGGGAACCGGCGGGACGAATACGTCCGTTGATTTCCAGCGTTCCGTCCAACTCCTGACTGACTTCCGTTCCGCCAGACTGCCGGCGCCAGCAAACGGGAAAAATCATGGTATTCACGGTTAGCGCATCGCTCCATGTCGCCACGGCAAACCGGTGGTGGCTGCCCCGATACGGAATATCCGGTGTCAATTGTTACCGTATTTGACCGGAAAATACAAGTATCAACTTGATTTTGGCCGGAAAGTACAAATAATTGGACAGTTATTTCCCGGCTTATTTTGATGTTGCATCTACATTTGCATCAAAATTTTTGAACCGATCATCATGCACATTAAAAAGAATATTTCCGGCGAAGGCCGTACGCAAAGAATCATGATCTTATGCCTGCTGGCCTGTTTTCACCTGTCGCCCGCAGCGGGTCAAGGCCAAACGGGCAGCTTAACAGTAACCGGATTGCAATGCGAATATGCAAGCAATCCCATAGGAATTGACGGGCTGCCGCAGTTGAGCTGGCGTTTGGAATCGGCTGCGAGGGCCACGCAACAAACCGCTTACCGGATTATTGTAGCCGCATCGCCCGACCGCCTTGATGAAAACATCGGCGACGTATGGGACACGGGAAAGGTTCCGTCTTCAAAGTCAACGGCCATCCGGTATCATGGCCGGAAACCGGAAAGCAGGCAGCGGTACTTCTGGAAAGTACAGGTCTGGGACAACCATCGGGACAGCGCCTGGTCGGAACCTGCATTTTTCGAAATGGGGCTGTTAAACCGCGACGACTGGGTGTCGGGCTGGATTGGCTATGTCCCCGGGATGCCCGGCAGGACGCTTTACTTTAAAGGTACGTTCGTCCCCCGGAAGCCGGTCGAGACGGCAAGGGCGTACATGTCGGGACTCGGTTTTTCCGAATTGTACATCAATCGCAAAAAGGTGGGCGACCATGTGCTCGACCCGGCGCAGAGCGCCTATAGCAAGCGGGTTTACTATGTAACCTTCGATGTCGGCAGCTACCTGTCGGAACAGGCCAACAGCATTGTGGCGGTGGTGGCTCCCGGCTGGATGGGCGCGCCGCGGCTGAGGATACAGATAGAGGTAACGTACCGGGACGGCAGCCGGGAGGTGCTGACATCGGAGCGGATGCGTTCGGTAACCGCCGGGCCGGTGATGTACGCCACCGTTTTCGACGGCGAGCATTATGACGCCCGGCTGGATGTTCCCGCTATCCATCAGCCCGGCGAGCCGTCCGGACTGATGAACAGGGACTGGGCCTGGGCGCATAATACGGATGATCCGGCAGGCGAAATGGAAGCGCAGAAAATCGACCCCATCAAGGTCGTGGAAACCATCGCTCCCGTGTCGGTAAAAGAGCCTGTTCCCGGGGTATACGTATTCGACGCGGGCCGGAACCTGGCCGGATGGGCCTCTTTGAGGGTACAGGGCAGGGAAGGCGACAGGGTCGCGCTCCGGTTTGCCGAGACCCTGTATGAGAACGGCCTGGTCAATCAGGAAAACCTGAGAAACGCCAAAGTGGAAGACACCTATATCCTGAGCGGGAAAGGAGTCGAAACCTGGGAACCGGCCTTTACCTATCACGGTTTCCGCTATGTACAGGTAGAAGGGCTTCCCCGTCCTCCGGAAGCCGGCGACATCCGGGTGAAGGCGGTTCGCTCTTCGGTAAGCCGCTCCGGTACATTCAGGTGCAGCAATCCCCTGCTGAACGACATCCACCGCATGGTGGTCAACACGGAAGCCGCCAACCTCCACAGCGTACCTACCGACTGCCCGCAGCGCGACGAAAGGATGGGATGGCTCAATGACCTGACCGTAAGGATAGAACAGGCCGTATACAACTTTAACATGTCGCGCTTCTATCCCAAATTTATGAACGACATCCGGGATACGCAGGACCCGGGCGGCGCCATTACCTGCGTGGCTCCCTTCCGCTTCGGGATGAGGCCCGCCGACCCGGTATCGGCCAGCTACCTGATACTGGCGCTGAAATGCTATGAATTTTACGGAAACAGGCAGATGATCGCCGACCATTTCGACGGAATGAAGGCCTGGGTGGATTACCTGCATTCGAGAACCGAAAACGGCATTGTCGATTACAGCTATTATGGCGACTGGTGTCCTCCGCGCGATTTCCTGCTGCATCCCGACGGCTCGGGAGTGTCGAGGGATACGCCCGGCAAACTGATTTCCACGGGATATCTGTACTACTGTGCGCGTATCCTGTCGGACATGGCGAAAGCAGTGGGAAGGGACGCCGATGCAAGTCGCTACGGAGAGCTTGCCGGCGAGATATGCGCCGCTTTCAACCGTGAATACTGGGACGAACAGGCGGGCGGCTATGGCTCCAACAACCAGGCATGCAACTCTTTCGCCCTGTACCTCGGCCTGGCCGACGAAAAGAAGGCGCCCCGCGCGCTGGCCAATCTGGCGGAAGATGTCAGGAAGCACGATTACCACCTGACCACGGGCAACCTCTGCACCAAATACCTCCTGGAGGTACTCACGGAACAGGGGCATCCGGAAGTCGCCTACAGGATCGCAACACAAACCACGTATCCCGGCTGGGGCTTCATGCTGTCGAAGGGCGCTACTACCCTGTGGGAACGCTGGGAATATGCAACCGGCGACGCGATGAACTCGCATAACCACCCGATGATGGGCTCCGTAGGTTCATGGTTCTACAGGTACATCCTCGGCATTACTCCCGACATGCAGCATCCGGCTTTCGAGCGGTTCAATATCCGGCCCGTTATCTTTAACGATTTGTCCTTTGCGGAAGGAGAATTAGTGACGGAAAAAGGAACGGTCAAAAGCGCCTGGAAAAAGAACGGCAAAACATTGAATTTCGATGTCGTAATCCCGGCCAATTCTACGGCCATCGTATATGTTCCCGCCGGAAATGTCAGGACGCTGACCGAAAGCGGGAAATCCATCGGAAAGGTAAAAGAGCTGAAGTTCCTCAGAGAAGAGGGAGGATATGTTGTGATTGAAGCGGGTTCCGGTACTTACAGCTTCCGCTCCGCATTGAAATAGCCCGTTCTTCATGCATCAGCGGAATGATATTCATCCCGGTCAAAAAAATGTCGAACCATTTAAATTGAAGCGCCTGTGGAAACATCCAATATTTAAAAAACAGATCAAAATTAAAATTAGAGTCTAAAAACGAAAAACAATTAATTCAAAAACAAATTTATGCAAATGGTTAAAATAAACGGAGGATGGATCTCCTCAATAAAAATACGGGAAACAGTGATCCTTACTAAAATGATTCTGTTTCTCAGCTGGGCAGGCGTTTTTACGGCCTCCGGAACAGAGCGCATCGCAAGGGATATGATGCAACCAGGCATCAGGGTCACAGGCAGCGTAACCGACAGGGACGGAAATCCGCTGCCGGGAGTGAACATCGTGGTTAAGGGAACGCGGACGGGCGTGGTGAGTGATACGGACGGCACATATTCCATTACCGTACCGGGCAGGGAATCGGTTCTGGCATTTTCGTTTATCGGATATGTAACTCGGGAGATCAGCGTTGGCGAACGCAGCTCCATTGACATGGTTATGAATGAGGACGCACGGGAAATAGACGAAGTGGTGGTGGTCGCCTATGGTACGCAGAAAAAGGAAAGCGTCGTAGCAGCGCTGTCCTCCATATCCGCTGTGGGGTTGAAGCAAACGCCGGCTTCGAACCTGGGTATAGCGCTGGCCGGACGCTTGCCCGGACTCACCGTGCTGCAGCGTTCGGGCGTGCCCGGCGGCGAATCAATGGAATTTTACATCCGCGGGCGCAGTACGGTCAACGGCAGCAATCCCCTGACGCTCGTGGACGGCGTGGAACGCGATTTCAACGCGCTTGATCCGCGGGAAGTCGAAACCATTACCATCCTGAAGGACGCTTCGGCAACGGCTGTCTATGGCGTTCGCGGCGCCAACGGCGTGATCATGGTAACCACCCGCCGCGGACATATCGGAAAACCGGTGATCGACGTTACGATGGAACAGTCGTGGCAGGCGCCCACCCGCCTGTCGAAGATAACTTCGGCCTACGATTACGCCCTGTTGCGCAATCAGGTGGAACGACAGAACGGACGACCGGCTATCTATAACGACTATGCGCTGGAACGTTACCGGCTGGGCGACCGTACCGACCTCTACCCGGTGAGGGACTTCGTGCATGAATTCATGAAAACCGCAGCGCCCATGCAAAGGGTCAATGTCAACGTAAGCGGAGGAACCGATAAAATGCGCTATTTCACCACCGTGGGCTATCTCCACCAGGACGGGATTTTCAAAACCGAAAAATTTTCGGAATATGACTACGATCCGGCCTCGAAAGCCAATCGCGTAAACTTTCGTTCCAATTTCGATATCGAACTGAATTCCCGATTGAATATGTTCCTCAACATAAGCGGATACATGCAGAAAAAGAACGATCCGGTCATTGTGCCCGACAATCCGGACTACCTGTCGGACGTGAACGGCTATTCCATCGTCATGTCTTCGTTACACACAACTCCCGGCAATTACCACAACGACATAACCCCCGACGGCGAAGTCCTGACTTCCTCCCTGAAAGGCGGCAGTATCGGCAATGTGCCCTACGGCATGTTGAACCGTTCGGGATTCCGCAACACGCAAACCAATCAGGTGACGGCTACATTGGGCGCCGAGCAGAAACTGGACTTTATCACGGAAGGACTGTCGGTAAAAGCGGTTGTGTCTTACGACGCTTACTCCAGCAACCAGCAGGTGAGGCAACGTACTTTCCAGTTGTATGAAGCGGTAAAGGACGCTGCTGCTCCCGACTCCATCAGCTACCAGCCTATCGGATCAATGACCAACGGCACATTGAGCGATGCGCAATACCAAAGCTTTGCCAACCTGTTCAACCTGGACGCTTCCATCAACTATGCCCGTTCGTTCAACCTGCATGACGTGACGGCCATGTTGCTCTTCAACCGTTATCAGCGGGTGGTGAATATCGAACTCCCCTATAACTACATAGGCTTCGTGGGACGCCTCACCTACGCTTACGGCCATCGCTACCTGGCCGAAGTCAATTTCGGATACAACGGTTCGGAGCAGTTTGCGCCGGGGCATAAAATAGGGTTTTTCCCCTCGTTGTCGGCAGGTTGGGTCTTTTCCGAAGAGGATTTTGTACGCGACGCCTTGCCCTGGCTTGGTTTCGCCAAACTTCGCGCCTCCTACGGACAGGTCGGCAACGATAACATGGGCGGGCGCCGCTGGGCTTTCCTCACCCTGTGGAGCGGCAGTTACGAATCGCAAATCGGCAACAGCGAACTGGAATGGGAAAAAGCCGGCAAATTCAATGTCGGACTGGAAACCCGCCTTTTTCACGACTTCAGTTTCGATGCGGACGTTTTCTATGAAAAGCGCAATAACATCCTCATTCCGGCTACCGGATTAGTGCCTTCGGGAGTGTTCGGCACCGGCGGCGTTTACAATTCGGGCATATTGCCCAATATCAACGCCGGAGAGGTCGAAAACAAAGGATTCGAACTGACGGTCGGGTACCTGAAAACCTTCCGGCCCGATGTGAGGCTTAACGTGCGGATCAACGGAGCGTTCAGCCGCAACAAGGTGCTTTATCTGAGCGAGGTGCTGCTTCCCGAAGATTATGCCGTCCGCTTGCGCAGCACAGGCTTCCGGCTGGGACAGCCCTTCGGCTACGAAACGGCGGGATTCTTCAATACCGATCAGGAATTACTGGACTGGTACGACCAGACGGGCATCGGCAGCGCGCCCAAACTGGGCGACCTGAAATACCGGGATAAAAACGGCGACGGCGTGATTACCGAACAGGACCAGGTGCCCGTCGGCGACCCCGAAGTGCCGGAATGGACCTTCGGCGGCGCGTTTATTTTTGAATACAAAGGATTTGATTTCAGCATGATGTGGCAGGGTGCAGGCAAAAGAAGCTACATGCTCACAGGACAGAGAATATGGGAAACCCAGAATTTCAATGAATGGCACAAGGAGGCATGGAGTCAGGAACGCTACGACGCAGGAGAGAAAATCACTTACCCGCGATTGGAGCCGGGAAGCGACGCCAACAAGAAGGCGTCCGATTTCTGGTATGTGGACGGGAGTTATATCCGCCTGAAAAATGCCGAACTGGGATATACCCTGCCGCGCAAAATATCCGATAAAATCGGCGCCTCCTCCGTCAGGCTGTATGTCAACGGTCTGAATCTGCTGACCTTCGACAACTACCCGGTTAAATACCAGGACCCGGAACAGAACAACGAACTCCTGTATCCGGTCTTTAAGGCATACAATGTCGGATTGAATATCTCTTTCTGACAGGTACAATACTGTTTTTAAAAAGTAATTATCTTAATGATCATGAAAAAAATATTTTCGATTTTAATCGCAGCATCGGCGCTTGTTTTGCCGTACGGTTGCGAAGAGGCGCTGGAAAAAGTGCCCGACGGCCAGATTACAATAGACAAAGTGCTGACCAACTACAACCGCAGTAAAGGACTTATTGACGCGGTTTACGACGAAGTTTACCAAGCCAGGGACATGATCTCTTTTGTGCACAATCCCATCGAATGTCTTACGGACAATGCCTTTTGGGCTGCCACCTACGACGCTTACGAATGGCACAACGGCGCTTTGTCGCTTTCCAATCCGGTCATCAAATGGAGCTGGAGTTCGCCGAGCGAACAGTTGTGGCCTGATTTCTGGCGGGGCGTTCGTCTGGCAAATAACGCCCTCGAGTACTTGCCGCAATCCACCGTCATCACTGCGCAGGAACGCGATACATGGATGACGGAAGCGCGGGTGCTTCGCTGCTGGTACTATATGAACCTGCTGGAGTTTTACGGGCCTGTGCCGTGGATCGACTTTCCAATCGAAGCGACTTATTCCGGATGGAACAGCCTGACGCGGCCTGCCTACGACGAAATCGCTACCATCATCGAAGAAGAATTGCTGGACGTCATCCGGTCGGGAATTTTGCCGATCAGGCAACCGACGGCGCAGTCCCGTCTGGTGGACAACGGCATAGCATACGCCATTCGCGCCCGCGTGCTGCTCAACAATGCCAGCCCGCTGAACAATCCCGACAACGACCGGACGAAATGGCAGCGGGCAGCCTCCGCCGCGCAGGACGTCATCAACCTCTCCGATTACAGCCTCGTGCCGATGGCCGACTATAAACGGCTGTTCATCGGGGCCTTTTCAACGCCGGTATCGGAAATCATCTGGCGGGCGTGGAACGACAACAGCCATATCAACAATGCCAACGGCGTGGACGTGGGAAGTTATCCGTACGCAGCGCTCAACAGTCTGTGGAATTGCGGCGAATCGCCTACGCAGGAACTGGTGGATTGCTTCGAAATGACCAACGGCGCTCTGCCCGTCTCCTACAATGACGGCACACGCACCGGCATCACGGTAAATCCCGACGCCGCCGCGCTGGGGTACGGGGAAAATACGGGCGACGACCCCTACGCCAACCGCGACGCCCGCTTCTACGAGGACATCCTCTACAACATGGCCGACTACGGCGTGCCTTACAACTGTACCCAGCCTTTCATCGTGGAAACATTTGTCGGCGGACGGAACGGATTCAACGACGTGATTTCAATGGAAACCAAGACCTCCTGCACCGGCTATTACAGCCGCAAGGACAAGCAAATCAAATTCTGGGGACCCGGCGGAAGCCAGGGAAACGAACCCACGCACTGGGTATTTTTCCGCCTGGCGGAATTTTACCTCAACAATGCCGAAGCCCTGTGCGAACTCAACGACCTGGACGGCGCCATCGCCTCGCTGAACGTGGTGAGGGAACGCGCGCTGCAACCGAAGATTCAGGATGTGCCGGGGTTTGAAAGAACGCAGAACTTCCTTCGCCAACGCATCCGCAACGAACGCCGTGTGGAATTTTGCCTCGAAGGATGGCGTTTCCACGATCAGCGACGCTGGAAAATCCTTAACGAAACCAACCGTTTTATCACCGGCATGAGGATTACCAAAGGGTCTGACGGCAGATTCAGCTATCAGCGGAAAAAAATACGCGATTACCAGTCCTACACCGATAAGTATCTGGTGATGCCGATTCCGCTGGAAGACGCCAAAAAAATGACGGGAATGACGCAACCGGAAGCATGGAGGTACGATAGCGAATAACGACCTGTCAGCGTCGAATCCGAATAATCAATTAACAAAAATGTTTTCATATGAAAAAGATAGTATATATATATGTATTCTTACTAAGCGCGCTTTCGACAAGCCTGTGGACGGGCTGCAAGGAAAAAGACGCGGAAGCGGTGCCGCCTGCGGAAAATTTGAAGGCTTATGCAGGCAAATATCGTGCAAAACTGGAATTTATGACGCCGACGGACGCCCGCTCGGTGAAAGTATTTTACGGCGTCGGAAAGTATCGGGAGTTCCCCCTTGCCGATGCCGGAAATGAGCAAAGCCTCATAGTGGAAGAACTGCCGGAAGGCGAGCAAATCCTTCGCGTGGCCATGCTCAATGACGCCGGCGCGTTTTCCGACCCGAAAGGCCTCAAGGTGAACGTATATGGCGAAAGTTATCAAAGTTCGCTGAGACCGAGACGACTGACGGAACAGAGCGTTCTTTCTCCGACATCGGTGGAATTCCGGTTCGGAGAAGCTGCGGAAAGCGAAACCGAGTTGTGGATCGTGTTCGTCAATACCTCCGGAAACAGCGACAGCGTGAAAATAAGCGCCGAGCAAGCATCCGTAACGATAACCCGTATCAACACGAACGAACCGTATTATTGGTATTCCGTCTTTCAACCGGAACCGGACGCGATGGACAAGTTCTATTCGATACGGATGAACGCC
This sequence comes from Bacteroidales bacterium, assembly GCA_031265445.1. Taxonomy (GTDB): domain Bacteria; phylum Bacteroidota; class Bacteroidia; order Bacteroidales; family UBA4181; genus JAIRLS01. Next base: position 10,532 of record JAISCQ010000252.1, on the reverse strand, counting down.
CAAAACGCCATCATGCTCGACTTTGAAAAGGAAAAATGGACCATTGCCGGATTCTCCGACGAAGAACCGGGAGGCGGAGGCTGGGCATTGGCGTCTTATGTCATCGACAACAATGTGACCACATATTGGCATTCGCAAGTAAACGGAGCATCCGTCCCAATGCCGCACTGGATTGCAGTAGATATGCAGAGCGAGAAGATATTCGACGGCTTCTATTTCGTCCAGACGCAGCAAATGGACGAAACGGGACTGGCCAAAAGATTCCGCTTTGAAATCAGCCCGGACAACAGCCAGTGGACAACAGCGCTGGAAGGCGAATTTACCACCTCCCGTGCAAGGCAGGAATTTTCCTTTCCACAGCAAGTTACCGCACGCTACTTTAAAATCACGATTCTCAACGGATATAACGACGCCTGGTGGTCGCAGTTCGCCGAAATAGACCTCTACAACGAGTTAAACGTAAGCGGACTGAACGGCTCCATAACCATAAACGCGCTGGTTAATGCCAAACGTCCGTTCCAGGGAGAAAACGTGCTGTGGGGCGATCGTATGTACCAGTTGGTCGGCTGGACACACAATCCTTACAATATTATAAGTTTTGCCACGGATTTTGAAACAACCATGATCATGTTTTCTATTCCGGCAGGTGGCGTTTCATACGTAACCAACGGGAAAGTGTATCAAACGGTGACCCTTCAGCCGGGCAGCTACACGCTGGCTTTCGATTGCGGCAATCTGGATGCCAACGCCGGCGTTTTGGCCTACGGCATAATAACCGCCGCGGAAACACTGCCCGACATTACGACAGTGACGACAGACGGACAGGTACTGGGCTATGCCGAACTGTCTGCCGTACCGAACAGCATTCACCGGATTCCCTTTACCCTCTCCGGCGCTTCCTCCGTAACGATAGGATGGGTTTATAATACCTTCGACAACGGTCAAGCCATCTGGTCGGCCTTTTATATGAACGGAATAGAACTGTATCAGAATTAAGAGATCCGAAGTAATGAATAGAAAATTTCTTTTTCTCCTTTTCTTTTTCCTGCCCGCATTCTCACTGTCGGGATGTGAAAAGAACAACGCTCCGGAAGAGTATAAACCCCAGGGCATCCACGTCAATAAAACATCGCTGACCATGAAAGTCGGCTACAGGGAACTGTTGACGGCCTCGGTGGTTCCGGCGGCGGCTCATCAGCCTGCGTTGCAATGGTCGTCGGCCGATGAATCGGTAGCTACGATAACCGATGGATGGGTGGAAGCGGTGGCTGCCGGCGAAACGTCCGTTACCGTCGCTTATCAGGACGTCGGTACGGTGATTCCGGTCAGGGTGGAGGAGGTCGATCCTCCCAAGCCCTCCGTCAAGGCTGTCCTGTACGAAAGCGCTTTGACCACCGCCGCGCCGGAACTGTCGGTCAACGGGCTGGGGAATTACACCGCAGATGGCCTGCGCATCACAGTCAAAGGGAATACGGTTCAACTGAACAAATTTTATGCCCTGGCGGAACGAATGGTACAGTACCGCGTTGTTTTCGCTTCCGATACACGGGCGATTTTCAGAAGCAGCCAGGGAGATTTCAACGCATACGTTGATGTCCCCAATCAGGAGATCTCCATAGCGACGAATCCGGTTACCAAAAAAACGGTTGCCTTTTTACAGCGCGATCGTGAATACATCGTTGAAGTATACCATATCTATCAGCAGGCGAAACTGCGTATTGTGGACATACTCACCGGCGAGGAGGCTGAAATATCAGCCACGCACGACGGACAGGGAGGCGTAGGCCAGGGTGCGTTGCAGGAAGGATTCAGTGTGGGAATGCAGTGGGATCATTACTGTTTCGGATTGGACGGCGGTTCGTCCCTGCTCGTGAAGCAAATAACCGTTTATTCCATGAAAAACAGGGTGAAGCTTCTCATTTACGGTGATTCGGTGAGCCAGCCCGAAGGCTATTTCCCCATCAAAGATTTTCCGCTGGCATGGACGCAGCGGATCATCAGCCGCCTGGACGGCGATGCCGTATCGAGCGGACGGGGCGGCGGCACCATCCATACGGTGCTGGAGTACATCAAAAACGAGTTACCCTTCATAAAGGCGGAATATGTGATGGTCACCATCGGCACCAACGGCGGAAACACGGAAAGCAACCTGGACGAACTGGTGAGCTATATCCGGGCGCAGGGTTGTATCCCGATCCTGAACAACGTACCGAGCAACGAAAGCGCTACGCAGGTGGAGATTAACAGTTTGATCGACCGGGTACGCCTCAGGCATCATATCAAAGGTTGCAGGTTCGACCTCGCTACATCGCTTGCCGGCGACGGAAAAGAAGTGGATCGATCTACCATGTACTGGGAAAATTATACCAACGGCTGGGGAAACATCTATCACCATCCCAACGAAAAGGGCGGACAGAAAATGTATGACCGGACCCTCATAGACATTCCGGAAATATATGAATGATGAATTTTTTGTGATGAAAAAAATAAAGATGTTCATAATGATGGTCGGCATTGTTCTGTCGGCTGATGGGTGCTCGGAAAATAAATCTCCGGAAGAATACCGCTTGGAGCGTATCCGTACGGACGTAACCTCGCTTACACTGGAAGTGGGCGATAAAGCGCAAGTCAAGGCGTCGGCCGTTCCGGCAGTAGCCGTTTCTCCGGCGTTTGAATGGACATCGGATCCTGCCGCCGTCGCTTCGGTGAACGCGCAAGGCTGGGTAGAAGCGCTGACGTCGGGCGAGGCGACCGTCACGGTACGTGCGTCGGGCGTCGCCGCAACCGTCCCGGTCAGGGTGAACCGGCGCGAACCGGCGCCAAAAACAGGAGGAGACACCATCGTCCGGACGACGCTCAGGGGAGCCGACTGTCCCTTTGCCGACCATGCCGATTATGGCGTTTATATCCCCACTCGAACAGAAGCCCTGCGGGGAGTTTTGATTCTGCAACATGGCTGCGGCATGGAACAGTTCGGCATTACCCGTCCTTACGACCTCCAGTATCAGGCGTTGGCAAAGAAATGGAAACTGGCGGTAGTCGAAACGGCGCTTTACGGCGGTTGCTATGTATGGCGCGATCCGGGCGCAGGTACCGTTACCGCCCTGTTGAAAGTATTGACCGACACGGGCGAAAAAACGGAACATCCGGAGTTGAACGCTGTCCCGTGGCTGCTCTTTGGCCATTCCGGAGGCGGCTACTGGACGCTCGCCATGCTGAAAGAGTATCCCGAACGGATCATGGCTGCCGTGTGCTATTCCCCGGCTTTCGACCCTTCATGGAATTATCCTGCGGCGGCGGCGAAGGTTCCGTTGCTCACGCGCCATGCAGGCGCCAATGACGGCAACGCCGACGGCGTACTCTGCTGGGTAACCTCCGTACATGCCTTCCAAAAACTGCGCGGCATGGATGCGCCCGTCAGTATCGCCCATAATCCGGCGCAAAACCATAACTTCAGCTATATCCGTTACATGGCGATTCCGTTCTACGAGGCGGTGATGAAACAGCGGATGCCGGAAGGCAACGGAACGGCCATGCGCGATCTCGACCGCAGCCAAACGTGGCTGGGCGACACCATAACCCTTCAACTTCATAAGGAATCGGGATACACGGGCGACAAAAGCGGCCTGTGCGTACTGCCCGACGAAGCCACCGCTCAATTATGGAAAGAATATGTCTCTACGGGAACAGTAACAGACCGAACGCCTCCGCCGGCGCCCTTCAATGTGACGGCGAGACGGGTCGGCAACAACATTACGGTTAACTGGGAAGCAGAAGCAGATGTTGAATCGGGCATCCTCTGCTTCGAGATATTCAAAGACGGCGCACCGGTCGGAAGATTGCCCTCGTCCGGCGCATACCAGCGTTTCGACACCAACGGCGACAATACCGTTCCGCCGGAAGTTCCGGAAATGAAATTCGAGATAGTCGGCACGGACAACGCCGGGCATACCATCGCCGTCAGAACGGTAAATCATTTCAATCTGGCATCGGAAAAAACAGAAACTCAGTTCAATTAAGAATTAAAAGATGCAAAATAAACAAGATATAACAGTTTCTACTGTAAGTCCTGTCGGGCATCATGCGCAACTTGCGGACGCCCCGTCAATTGCTTTTTATTTTTTAACCTTCTTTAAATCTAAATTCTATTTTTATGTATCATCAATCATTTTTAAGTAAAACAGTAGCAGCAGGAGCGCTTGCCATAGCGCTGTTCCTTGCAGGATGCGACAAAAAAGACGAAGACGTCAAAGTCGCATTGAAATCCATTATCGTTACGCCGGCCACCAATCCCGTGTCGCTGGCGAAGGGCGATACTTATCAGCTCACTGCCAAGCCGGATCCGGCAGACGCCGCGGATGTGAACATCCAATGGACATCGTCCGCGCCGGATATAGCCACTGTGTCTGACGCCGGGCTGATTCTCGCTGTAGAGGTGGGTAGCGCTATCGTCACGGCGTCGAGCGGCAGCATCAAATCGACGGTAATAGTAGACGTCTCCCCCAAAGCGTTGATTTCCTTTGAGGTGTCGCCCACCAGGATCGACAACCTGATCGTGGGCGAAGATTTGCTGCTTGCAGTGACCAAAACGCCGGCAGACGCAGGCGGCAGCTTCACCTTTGTCTCCGGTAATACCAATGTAGCAACGGTTTCCGACGAGGGACTGGTGAGAGCCGTCGGCGCAGGCTCCACCGAGATCACGGTCACTCCCGCCGGCAGCAACGTTGCGGCAAAAACGGTTCCAGTGACGGTCGCCCTGCCGGCGCTGATTTCCTTCACGGTAACGCCGCTCAACTTGAAGGAGTTTGGCGTGCCGGCACAGTTGGAGATTGTCAAAACGCCCGACATTGCAGGCGGCAGTTTCACCTATGAATCCAATGATGCCGAAGTGGTAACGGTGAGCGAAGCCGGATTGGTAACCATCGTCGGCAAAGGCTCCACCACGATCACCGTCACTTCCGACAATATCAACGTTACGCCGGTACAGGCGCCGGTAACAGTCGGCGATGCGCTGGTCAATGCGAAAAGACCGTTCCAGGGAGAAAATGTGATCATTCCTGCACTGGGAGAACGTATGCAACAACTGGTCGGATGGACGCACAACCCTTCCTGGCTTGTCAGTTATACTACGGATAACAGCACCTCGATGATTATATTTTCCGCTCCCGCCTGGAGTCTTTCACACGCAGACAACGGAAAAGTGTACCAAACGGTGACTCTTCAGTCGGGCAGCTATACGCTGGCTTTCGTCGGTGTCGGCTCTCCGAACAACAGCAGCGTTGAGGCCTACGGGGTAATAACCACCGCGGAAACACTGCCCGACCTTGCGGAAGTAACAACAGACAGTCGGGTACTGGGTTATTCCGAACTGTCTGCCGCGAGCGGCAGGCACGAGATCCCCTTTACCCTCTCCGGCGCTTCCTCCGTAACGATAGGATGGGTATACAGTACCTTCGACAACGCTGACATCTGGTCAAACATGTATATGGACGGAATGGAACTTACAAAAGAATAAGGAATTTCAAAAGCGAGGCGATCCGGAAAGTCATTTTATCGTTTAATAGTGCGAAATAAACAAATTTATAATAATTCATAATTTTTAGGACATGTATAAGTATTCTGTAATTTTAGGTAATTTAGGTAATACCTGCGACCGTTTTTGCAAGGGTTACAAGGACAATCCGTCAACGGAAGAAATGTTGGCGCAGGCAGTAAAAATTCCTTATGTAGAAGGGATTGAACTGGTAGGAACGTGGGACATTCGTCCCGATAATGTGCAGGACATGAAAAAACGCATGGCTGATTACGGCAAGACATGCGTGTCGATCATTCCGGACGTGTTCACCGTGAAGGAGTACGGCAAGGGAACACTGACCTCCACCGATCCGAAGATCAGGCAACATTCGCTCGGTTATTTGCGCCAAATGAGCGAGATAGCGCTTGAAATGGATTGCAAAGTGGTGAACATGTGGATGGCGCAGGATGGCTACGACTACCTGCTCACCGCCGACTACAATCAGGAACGCGAATGGCTGCGCGAAGGCACGGCAGCGCTTGCAAATGAGTTTCCCACGCTGAAATTCGCTTTGGAATACAAGCCGAAGGAGCCGCGCAACTTTTCGTACCATGCGCGTATGGCCGATACCATCCTGGCGGCGAAGGAAACCGGCTGCCCGAACGTAGGCATCTGTATCGATACCGGCCACGGCTTTGAGGCGGGCGAGAACATCGCCGAAGCGGTGGTGCTGGCCAAGCGTACGGGCGACCTGCTGTTTCACATGCATTTCAACGACAACCACGGCTCGTGGGACGACGACATGATCGTCGGCTCGGTACACAGTACCATCTATGTCGATTTGCTCTACAACCTGAAAAAGACGGGCTATGCCGGCTGGCTTTCGATGGATCAGTATCCCTACCGCGAAGACGCCACCGACGCCATCGCCGAGAGCATCTACTGGGTAAGACAGTTCGAACGGATCGTGGAAGAAAACATGTCCGAAATCGACATTTTGGTCAAACAGAATGATGCGGTAGCCACCTCGCGCTTCATGCGAAAAGTATTGTTTGGAGCTTAAGTAAACGACATTGAATAATAATTTATCATTTTAAAACTTAGTACAGTGAACCGTCCGGTTGGTTGTAAAAAGAACCGGAGACATCAAAAGAAAAGCCGGGTTTTATCCGGCAGCCATGGGCAGGATGTGACTGACCGCGGCGAAGCCATGAAAAAGAGACAGTAAATGAAAAGAGGTAAAGCAGTGATATGACCACAGTTAACATATTCTATTTTTTTCGCAATACTCCCCGTATCATCAAATTTATTGCCATTCTGTTGCTTTTGGCAATTGCGCTTTCCCGGACGAGAGCGCCATTGATGAAGGCGGAAATACGATGGAATACGGTTGCGAAAAGCCTGTTGGCATTTGAACGATACGTTCGATATGATCGTGACATGGATGTCCGGATGCTATTGGCGAACAATTATAAGGAATTGCATTATCTGAAACTTGCCGCCGCCATGTGTCCGGCTTGGTTCATACCGCTGTACGAACCGGCAAAACTTTACGAACCGGCCGGATGCCATGAGAATGCCCTTACCATAGTCCGACAAGTCATCAACAAGAAAATAGAAATACCTTCCGCTACCGTCACTGCTATCAAAAATGCAATGCGGCAGTTACTGGAAAAGGAAGGAAACCGAGATTCCGCAACACTGGGCGGAACGGGTAACGAATCAAAAAGTCATGAGCCACGGCAGGGCGAAACGTCGGAGGTATCCCCTCGCGGTAACGCCCTGCCTCCGTAAGGGCGGAGGGTGATGAAGCCGCGCCATCCCGCAGTGCGGCCGGGGCAACAGTAACACCGTCAAAACCGGCAGAGCCAGTTCGAGCGTCTTCCGGACGGGAACAGCGAACGGCGGAGCCTTAACGCCAAAAACAGAGGCAAAGAAATAATAAATATATTTTGTAATTTTGTAATATCAAATTATCAATATTATCATGAAAAAAGTAGTTTTAACAAGTATTGGGGTAGCAGTTATTGTTCTGGCTGCCATCAATGTGAATATTGCATTAAAAAGCGAAGGAATCTCGAAATCAATCATGGCTAACATTGTGGCTTTGGCGGATAACGAGAACCCGGGGGGCGGAGAAAACGGAGGCAATGGAACAATCTTATGGGAGAGAACAGATGGAGATTGCGTGTATACTTTTACCGGTAAAGCCGGGGCGAAAATTACCATATTCGGTGGAACGATAATAACCATTGGAACAGATGGAACTGCCACCTATACCTATGGAAACGGGAAAACCGAATGTGCATCCGGCGGAAATCAACAATGTACAGCAAGATATTGTCCTCCGATATAGAATTAGCACATTATGTTTGGGTAATTAGAAATATATTCACGAAGGTTATCGCAAATATGTTCTAATTACCCTTTACAAGTATCATTGATTAAAAATAGCATGAAAAAGATAAAATCTCTATATATCATAACAGTATTATTATTGGGATGTACTGCCCAAATCAAAACCGGTGACGAAACACTGACGGTTCATCTTGATTTTACCCGGCAGCCGGAAAATATCCATGAGATAGGATTGATAGATCAGGTACAGATTTTGAGTTTGGATTGTAAAGAAGCCATATTTGGTGAAGTAAACAAAATAATCAGATATGAAGATCATATTTATTTGATGGATAAAAGCCAGACCCGTTCGGTAGTAGTATATGATACTTCCGGTCATTTTGTCAGTTTAATATCCAAACGGGGGAAAGGTCCGGAAGAATACATCCAGCTGACGGATATTTTCATTGATCCGGACGATAACACATTAAATGTTGTAAGCCGGATAGATAAAAAGATATTGAAGTACGACATAACTGGAAACCGGTTACTTGAAGTGAAAAAAATATCGAAACCCTTTACGCGGTTCTCAAAAATGAAAGACGGGTATGTTGGGTACATGGGAAATTACGGAGAGGATAGAAAGATGCCGTATAATATATGGACAATGTCTCCCGATATGAAACTGGAAAATCATTTTTTTGACATCGCCGAGACTTGGGAAAGCATAACATTAGGCGACGGGTCGGTATTTTCCACATACAATGCGAATACGAATTTCATTACTCCGATGGATTATAATATATACCATATAGAGAAGGATCAAGTTACCGTACCTTATACATTCGATCTGGGTAAAACGGGATGGCCAACCGAATATAAGGATTACGAACAGGTAAGTAAGATGGGTAACGAAAACCGATATATCCTCCGGTTTTATAATTTTCAGGAGACTCCAAATCATTTTATTGTTCATGTTTTATACGGGGGACAATATTTATTGGGCGTCTACAACAAGCAAAGTTCGGTATCGCACATTGCCCGGTTAGAACCGTATATGGATAAATATTTTTTCTCGTTTGGGCAAATAATCGGTTTTGACGAGTATGCCATTTATACATTGGTAGATGCTTCGGAAATTAAGAAAATGTGGAATGGCAGGGATCAATATAATGATTTTGAATCGGAATATCCGGAACAAATCAAAAGATTACGGGAAAAGTTTCCTCAAGTACATGAGGATGGAAATCCGTTTCTGGTGATGTATCATATTAATTAAAATAAGAAAGATCACGGACTCGGGATGATCAACCGCAGGAGGACGATTCAATTAAATAATTAACTGAATATCATGAAAAAAGTAGTTTTAACAAGTATCGGGGTAGCAGTTATTGTTCTGGCTGCCATCAATGTGAATATTGCATTAAAAAGCGAAGGAATCTCGAAATCAATCATGGCGAATGTTGTGGCTTTGGGGAATAACGAGAATCCGGGAAGCGGAGCAACAGGCACTAAAAAACAGATTATTTATTATGCTCCCCGTTTTTCCGAAATAATATATTCTATTGACAGTACCGGGTTACATCCTGCAGTCGGATTAACAAACCTGTCTGTACCGACCGATCATATTTTAGAACAGTGGAATCGTCAGAATACACTAATGCTTGATAATACAAACTACCTCAAGGATATTATTTACATATACGAAACAGAACGTTACATTTCTTTTCAATTAGAAACTGGTTCTTTTTTTAACTTGATATATGATAAAGAAAACCAAAAATCCTATCGGTTGGATCCGATATATAAAACAACCGGAATGTTTTATATTCAAGGCAGTACAGGAACTCATTTTGTAGGAACAATGCTGCCCGACAGGGAATATCTGTCAGATATTATGAAACAGGAATCATTGTCAGGATTGACCGAAAATTCCAATCCTGTTACTGTGTTATTAGACTTTGTGCTTTGAATCTTAGCATATTAAAAATAAATTGGATATCTTACGATCAAAGGAATGATAGACGATTAGAAAATGGCAATCAAACACCGACCATATGGCATTATCCCGGATATTCTATTATCAATCCCGGTGATGGCAGTTCTTTGTACCGTCATGATTCATGGGAGAAACTTAGCCAACGGGATCGTATCCGGGAAATATTTTTGGTTTTATATTTCCATGGCATTGCTTTCCGTGGTTGCTGTTCCAGCAACTATTGTACGCAGGGAAAAGATCCATTTCAAGTTGTCCGACTTGCTGATATTCGTGTTTTGTCTGTCTGTTGTCGGGTTAACTTTTCATCATACGGGAAGATTGACAAACAAATGTTTGCTGCTTCTGTTTCTGACTGTGTTTTATTTCTACTTGAGGATATTTCTTTCAGGAGATAACAAACGGATCCGCTATATGGTCGTTGTATTTTTCATGCTTACAGGATTAGTGGAAGCGGTTTGGGGACTGCGTCAGCTATATGGATTTGCACAGTCTCAACATCATCTGTTTAAAATCACCGGTTCGTTTTTCAATCCCGGACCTTATTCCGGCTGGCTTGCGGTGATTTTTCCGGTGGCTTTCCGGTCTGCTGCGTCTTTGTTTACAGACAAAGCCAAAGAAAAGTTCGATTTCAGCCGTCTCAATATCCGGACTGTTTTCGTTTTCCTGAAAACAGTTTTTCCG
>JAISCQ010000248.1 GCA_031265445.1 Bacteroidales bacterium | reverse complement strand
AAGCCAACTATACCTCCCACAATCAAAAGTAAGGCAAAAATGGTGCTTCAAAATGAAACATGCCGCATGAGGCACTTCCAATAGAAAAAGAGGATGTGCCACTTTTGACACACCCTCTTGTGTTCCGAGCGGCATTACAAATGCCGCTCAACGGGACGGGCGCTACTCTCACGCCGGTGCGAAGCGCCGACCTGTCAGTAGTCTTGACCCTGACAGCGGTGGTAGAGGGAGCGGTTCCAATCCCGTCAATAAAACAATAATAATTCGTGAAATTCGTGGTTTGGTATGGGGGGCTGCATTTTTCTACTGATATGATTTCCCTGCGGGAAAAGGTTCCAACCCTGTCGGTAGCTTCGCAGCCTGTCAGGGTCGTATACGTAAGCTTACGTAAAACGACCTGACAGGGTCGCCCCGACCTGTCAGGGTCAAAAAAATAAAAAACCACCCTAAAACAAATCTTTTTTTGTTTTTGTTCAAAAACCACTTACATTTGCCCCCGGATTTTAATAAAAAATTTGATTCAAAAAGTATGCTCATCATATCGAAATCTTTCGAAAATATCTTACAGGCAGTGTCCGGTGTAACGTTCGGTAAATCACCGAATGGCACGCCATTTGCAGAGAGAGAGAGAGAGAGAGAGAGAGAGAGAGATGAGCAGAGGTTAGACATTATATGCGCGCGCGCAAGGCTTAGCAGATATTTTTCAAAGTTATTATACAGCCGTTATATCGTATCATACGATATAGCGGCTTTTTATTTTGTATTCACTTCTAAAACTTTACAGTCATGGCAAAGCAGGGAGGAAATGTGGTAACCCACGGATTGAGCGGGAAGATTGAGATATTTGATTTTGCGATGAAATCGGGACATGTGCAAATAAATTATATTAATTATGAATCGTAGGGTAAATTTAAGACAGTCGGTATATCTGTGTTTATGCAGCATCACAGTATTCGTTTCGTGTACGGGAGGTATAAATATCGAAACAGTCGAAGCAATGTCCGAAGGTGCGGCCAAAGATTCGGCCATGCTCTATTACTGTCTGGGACTGAGATCCGGCGACCGGGTAAGAGTAGAGAAATCTGCCAAACCCGAATACGACTCGATAAGAGATGTAAATCACCCGCTTTATCTTACGACCTCGCCCGAAATAAAGAGGGACAAAGATCTCAAAGTCCTGAATCGGGTTTGCCGGGTTTTTCGGGGCGACACTTTGCAGATTGTCGGGGAATACCGCCAGAACAAGTGGAATAAAAAATTTATGCAAAAGCAAAATTATTCCCGTTTTGTCAAAGTCAGGGCTGTAAAAAACGGTAAAATAGCAGGCGAAGGCTGGTTCCATGCCGACGGGTTACTGCCTTTGCAGCATAATTGGGCGGTTGTTTTTTACCAGCCGGGCGATGTTTTGGCATTGCTGTTTGTCTTTGGCGGTTTCATCCTTGCTGTTTATCTGCTGTGGAAACTGATTTACCGGCTCATTGAGCGTAAAATTCGCAAAAAAGACTGCTTCTGGCAGGACAAAAAAATCCGCTTCAAGGCGGTATATCTGATGATGTCGATACTTGCAGGGCTTATGGTTTTTTATGTCGATTATAACGACGAACTTGTCAATTCACTAAAATTCAATCCCGATTTCTTTGCCCATTTTTCGGAATATCCGTTTTTGCTGAAACTTTTGCCGGCGGTAGCATTGTTGTGGGTGGCTTCTACTGTTGGAATGTTGTGGGAAATGATAAAAAAATTCCGCACACTGTGGCTTATCATCTATTTTCCCGGAATATGGTCCATCGGATTTTTGCTTGTTGCGCTTGTCTTTGCGGCCAGTTGGCTGATCTATTTTATCCTGCCGACGGTTGTTGGATTTGTAATAATGATCTTTGCCGGTAAGGCAGACGATGCTACCGGCGGATTGATTTCAAAAGGCGGCGGCGGAAGTAAAAAAAGACACGGAGGTTTTGTGGGCTATAACGTAAAAGGCGAAGAAACAGGCGATTTTGACAGGAAAAATTATCCAAATGTTACGGAAATCCCTTAAAACGGACAAAACGGCAATAACTTTATTTATAAATCATTTAATTTTAAAGATATGAACATAAATCACTTATTGGCAATATGCCTCTGTGTAGTCCTGTTTTTGGGCTGCGGAAAAACGCCCGGGGATACTGAAATCTATTCCGAAACAGAAACGGTCAGTTTTGCCGACGGCATTCCGGCAGACTGGGAAACAGCCGGCTGCGAAATTGACAACAGCGAAGGTCGCGGCGACAGTCAGTCGCTTAAAATTATGGCCGGCGGTTCAATTGTCTGCCAAAAGACGGGCAGCGAAACCGTTGATATGGCAGAATTTTACCTGAAGGGCGAAGGCGTTGTCCGTTTGTATATTGACGGCGAATTGAAAAACGAACTTGAAGTTACAGACGACTGGCAAAGATGTGCCGGTTATCTCCCTGCGGCGCAGCACGAAATCAAATGGGAGTGTGTTGCCGTCCCGGGCAGGGCTTCAGTCGGCATGTTAAAATCAGGCGCATCTGTGGCTGGCGTGTATATGGACGATGTGCGGTTCGCAAGCGGGTTTGCCGTTGGAAAGCCTTACGGCGGCGGCATTGTCGCCTGCGTCGAGCCGGACGGAAAAGCGGGACTGATTGTGGCAAAAACCAATCAAACAACCGAACAGGGCATTTCGTGGGACGCTGAAAAAGGCGGCGATACCGGAGCAACCGAAACAGGTTACGGCCATGGAATGAGCAATACGCAAAAAATGGTTTCCGCTCTCGGCAGTGGAAATTATGCCGCAAGCATTGTCTATGGACAAATGATTGACGGCTACAATGACTGGTTTTTACCCTCCAGAGAGGAATTGGAACATATCGGCAAAAACTGTCGCGCTATCGGCAATTTCAGTATTTCGGGCTGGTACTGGAGTTCAAGCGATTATGCTTACAGCGAAGGCTTTATGGGGCGCCCGTCGGGTTGGAAAGCAGCGCCCGTCTGTATCAATCCCGACGGATTAATGTGCGGAAATTCTCCCGTATCCGAAATGCGCTATCAGCAATATCAGGTAAGAGCAGTTAGAAAATTCAGTGAATAACATGTCCTTTGAGGCATGTGCGATTTTTTTATGTCTATTATTTAATTTTAACTTAATATTTATTTGATCATGAGTTTATTGTACAGAGTTATTCAGCGGATCAATCCGCAAAACAGGGGCGCCGCTCCAAAGTATTACGCGGAGGCGGTGATACGGGGCAAGGTGTCGTTTGAGGAGTTTCTGGACGCCGTGTGCAGGGATACCACCCTGAACCGCGACGAGGTGAGAATGGCGCTCAACAAATCGTTTCAAACCCTTCTGTCCTTTTCGAAGATGGGCTTCAATGTTCATCTGGACATGCTGGGTTACACGAAATATAAGACCCAAAACGAACCGTTCCATACCCGAAATCATATTTTGCTGATTTATACATTTTTGCCGATTTGCATAGTAAAACAAATCGTTCCGCGGCTACTATTTTGATGCCATTTTGCCGGTGGATTTGGCTGCGTTTAAGCCATTATTTACCATTTGCCCGTAACATGCCATAATACAGGGAAAGCAGCCATTTTTTCGATGTTAAAATACCCTTTTTGCAGGTGAGATTACCCATTTGCAAAAAGGGTATTTTTTTGTGTTGGGGGGGCAGTTGGGGGGGCAGTTGGGGGGGCAAAATGACGAAAAAATGAGCGAATAAACGGATACATAAGTGTTAATTTATGTTAAAATATGGGGTAGAATGGGGAATAAACCACCCCATACTACCCCATATTATAAATATAGTTTGAAGATATGGTGCTGTATTTTAGATGACTGAACTAATATTTGCACGATATTTGTGTGTGCGAAAGATATATATCCGTATTTTTGCGGAAAAATATATACAATGTTTGATTTTAAATTCTTGAAGCATCTTTTTTCCATCATTGCCGCTATAGGCGCATGTGTTGGCATTGCGGGGCTGATTTTGGGGAATACCGGCATTGCTGCCTTTGCAGCGTGCGTATTGATCATTGGCGGCGTACCCCTGATAGCCGTTCTGTATACGCTTAGATTCGACCGCAAATGGCGGGAAGAAAACAAGAAAGCATCTGAAACACAGCAGCAATAATGCATAGCAAAAGGCCGATACGGGAAAGCAGTTTATACATGCTGTCTTTCTTATTGATAGCGCTTTTCTTGTTATCGATTTCTTCGGTCGTATAAAGATATACGGGGCCTTCTTTCCTTGTTAACGGGGATATACCGAATACAAATATCAATACAACTTCCAATGCATTCAATAAAATGCCTGTCAAATTTAACACTACTGCTATACTCATTTTTTATTTGTTTTTGAATACTCCGCTTGAGGCTCGGCGGCGTCCATTAACGGGGATGAAAGTTCAGGATAACGTACTGTGACCGGGTTCTTATGTGATGTTTGAAATATTTTTAGCTCACGCTTTAAAGCCTCTATTTCCTCGCGCTGAGTCTTAAGTACTTGCAACAGCATATTGATCGACTCGACGGTTTGCTGATTGAGACGGTTGATCTCCCTGATCTCCGCATCTCTCGCACGTATCTCGGCATCCTTAGCGCATAGCTCCGCATCCTTCTTTTCGATGATACTATTATAATATGTGTGCTCCGATTCATCGGCTATGGGCGCGGTTTCTTTGGGGGTGTTCTTTAGCATTTCTCCTTCACCAGTTATTACCCATATTATATTCAAATCAGCATATATATTAGATATTAATTTAATATTGTCGGAACTGATACTGCTTCCAGACTTTAGAAATCCATTAGACAACCCCGTTTTTTTTGAAAAATCATACTGACTAATATTCTTATATACAAGATATTGTAAAATTCTTTCTTTCGCCGAAAAAAAAATATTCGATTTTTGTTGCATATTCGATTTTTATCTATTATCTTTGTCAAAACTTTAATACGAATAAAATGGCTGTAAAGATAGATCAAAAAAAGTTGTCCCGCATCATTGTTCCCTTCGGGATGCGAAACGAAATCGCCAGGGATTTGGACTGTACGCCTGTAACCGTGTGGCATGCACTCAACGGCAGAAACGTGGGGAGAAAAGGAATGGCCGCCCGGCGGCTGGCGGAGTTGAAATTAAAGGAGTTAAACCGGTAATCAATTAAAACCAATAAAATGGAACCTTATACTAAAGAAAAGGAAATAGCCGCTATAAAGGCATTAATCGACATGGGCGGCTACTTTGCCGAATGTTTCGAAAGCGATTTTGAAAAAATGGCGGAAAACATTCTGAATGACTACGCCATAGAAATGGGAACACGTCTGGACGAATACCGAAGAAAGTATTTTAGAAATATGAGGGAAGATATCCCGATTTCGGGGAAATACGCACGGTAGCGAAGAGCA
Organism: Bacteroidales bacterium; assembly: GCA_031265445.1. Classification (GTDB taxonomy): domain Bacteria; phylum Bacteroidota; class Bacteroidia; order Bacteroidales; family UBA4181; genus JAIRLS01. Next base: position 17,320 of record JAISCQ010000248.1, on the reverse strand, counting down.
AAGAAACGTGGTTTGTAGCCGGCGACATTTGCGACGTTTTGGGCCTGAAGGGAAAGGGGTCTGATAATTTTAGACCCCTTGACGATGACGAAAAGAGTGTCGCCAAAATCCACACCCCCGGCGGCGTTCAAGAAACAGTCATTGTCAATGAGAGCGGGTTGTACGCCCTGATCATGCGGAGCAACAAACCGGCGGCCCGTAAATTTCGCAAGTGGGTCACCTCGGAAGTCCTTCCGGCGATCCGTAATCAGGGTTTTTACGTCCATCCGGATTATGTGGATAAAAAACAGGCAAAACGGATCAGCGCCCACATGCTTCAACTGGTAGACCACTACCTGACCGATGACGACATTGCCAAGGTTTGCAGGAAGTTCGGCGTAAGCACATGGGGTATCAGCAGCATCACGAAGGGATACGCGCAAAACAACGCCGTCATGCAGGAACTGCAGCGGCGTGCACTGGCCAACAAGGACGCCGAGGTAAACGCATATGACCCGGAACGCATGCAACAAATCATTCAAAAACTTAACCGGTAAAGACTCTTTATGCCGGCACGGGAACCAAATAAAAACCAATTAATAAAATAAATAAAATGAGTATCGAAGAAGTTAAAGAAGCGGCGATACGCTACGCACAGGAGGCGTATCCAAAAATCCTTGAAGAGAGAGGAGATATTGACGGGGTCATCATGGGCGCATCGGCCAATGGCTTCATTGCCGGCATCGAGTTTTCCCGGCGCGGGATGCGCTCAGGAAATCTTGTAAACAGCCTGATGTCGGCTCAGGAACACATGCTTGGCCAATACGGCATCACGCCTTGCCGCCGGTGCGAGTTCCGGCGCGGGAATCCAACAATAATCTATAAACCGATAAAAATGAAAATCATAGAAGTAAAAACATCGATGGAGAAACCCGTTTCCGGCGACATAGTGAAGCTTAAGGGAAAGTATTATCAGGTGTCGGCGTCGGATGTTCCCCACTCGTGCAGGGCGGGTGGCGTTTGCTGTGCGGGTTATGGAAAGCCGGGCATTTGTAAAAGTCTTCCGTACTGTTTCACCGGCATCGCATTTATCAGGCTGTCCGGTCGGGCACAAAAGAAAATCGAGCGTAAAATCATTATAAACCAATAATTAAAATCAATAAACCAATGAATTTTTTTTCAGTAGAATTAAAGGTGACGGTACCGAACCGGATACGAGAAGACGGCAGTATTGTAAGATATAAGCCCAAAAGGTTTTCGGGGCTTATAATGACAACGAAAAGGACGACCATGGCTGAGGCAGGCAAAGAAGCCGCCGATCAATTTAAAGTGGAATTATCGAAGTCGTATCCTGAAGGCATGGTGGAAGTGATCAGGGTCGCAAAATTGAAAGACGACTTTGCATTTAACAGTAACAGGTAGAGTATGAATACGATGAACAGTGACTGGAAGGCGCTTTTGAGCAGGCGTCTCCGCGCCGAAGCGCAGGCGCAGGGCTACCGGCAGGTAGACGTATGCAACATCCGGGCGATGGAGACCCGCCCGGTAAAAATGTACGCGGTGGTGGTGGCCGACTGCGCGATATACGTCGTAACCGGCCACAGCGAGAATGAGATGGCGTCGGGACTGCGCGAGCGGATTGCCCTCCAGGTTGGATACGGTGAAAAATGCGTCGCGAAAATCTGAACATACTGATCATGCTGGATGAATGGCTGGAAGCGGGCATGTCGTTTGAACTGTACAAAAGCGACAGGAAGCGCGGGCTTCTTCAAACCGCCGGACGCGCCTGTAACGGACGCGAGGTGGAGATTATATGGGGCAGCATTAAGAAGGAGGCGCGTCGGGCCGCCATTATCCGCAGGTGGGGCGATCCCGCGGAAGCGGTGAAGGTTAGCCGGCTGGAGGCAGCCATACAGCCCGATCCGGCTGCGTATGACTTTTTCCATGCGTATATTGTTGATGACAACACGGGCAGGATGCTGAAAAAGGAAGCGGCTGAAAAGTACTATGCCAGCGCCATTGTGCTGGATGCGGTACGACGCCTGAGCGCCGATCATCACGCGCTGAAGATGACCCTGGGCAACGTCAGCCCCCCGAAGGTATGGCCTGCGCTGACCGCCGCCGTGAGCGAACTGGATCGCGCGAAGTACCCGCACGACCTTCCGGGCAACGAAAAGCGGCTAAGGGAGCGGCTGAGAACATACAGCGGCTACGAAAGCCTGATACACGGCAATTTCAGGAACCGGAACGCGGCAAAGGTTGACGGAGTCAATGAGGCGGTCATCATCAAGCTTCTAAGCAACTGGCGGGTTCTGGGCAATGTTGAAATAGCGAAGATGTACAACGATATCGCCGACACATTCGGAATGAAAAAGATTTCGGACAGTACAGCCGGCAATTACCGCAAAAAGTACGACATGGAGACATACGCAGCACAGAAGGGCGAAACGGCGCACTGCAACAGGCGCGCCATGCAGGTAAAGCGAAGCCTGCCCACGGCCCCGCTGTATTTCTGGACGCTGGACGGCTGGGACGTGGAACTGCTGTATCAGGAACGGGTGGGCGGCGAGATGAAATACCACCACCGCCCAACCGTGGTTGTGGTCCTGGACCCGTGCGGATACTATCCCGTCGGCTTTGCCACAGGCCGCAGGGAAACGCCGGAGCTGATACGGGCAGCCGTGCGCAACGCCATTAACCACACCGCCGAACTCTTCGGCGAACGTTACCGTGCATGGCAGATACAGAGCGACCACTACTCCATCAAAACGATGGCGCCCGTATATGGCGCTTCCGCCGACAGGGTAACGCCGGCAAAGGTGAGGAATGCGAAGGCAAAGCCGATAGAGCCGTGGTTCGGGCGCGAGATGAACAACGCGTACTGCAAGATGATGGACAACTGGAGCGGTCACGGCGTGAAGTCGAAGAACCAGCCGAACTCGGAAGTGATCAACGCCTGCCGGCACAGCCTGCCGGACTATAACGGCGTATGCAGGCAGGTATTTCAGATACTTGCGGACATGCGTGCCAGGCGTCGCGACAAATACGTAGCGTCCTTTCAGGCGCTGCCTGCCAGTGACCGGCTTCCGATGTCGCTCGAAAATTTCCTGTACCATTTTGGCGCAGTTCGGATCGACAGGAAGGGAGCCGAGATTAAGAACCGGCTGGAGGGTCATGGAGTGATCGTGACCATCGACGGCGTGAAGCACGCATACGACTGTTTCGACCTGTCTTTCCGCAAGCATTACGCGCAGGCGTGGACAGTGAAGTACGACCCCTCGGATACGCGCCGCGTGCTGGCCTGCAATGACGACGGCTCGCTTCGGTTCATGCTGGAGGAAAAGTACATACAGCCGATGGCGCTGAAAGACCGCAAACCCGGCGACTCAGACGAGCTGAACCGCATCCGCGAGTTCAATACCGCCCAAACGGCCTATATAACCGACTTCCTGGCCAACAATAACGATACGGTAGACCGCCTTCTGGACGAGCATCTGGACGAGCATCCGGCATTGAACGACACGCTGGCCAAACACATGCTGACCGACAGCCGGGGACAGCACAAGAACAACCGGAACTCCAGGCGGCTTGCGCCCGTGGTGCAGCTGGTCGAGGGTGAAGACGAAGAAATCAATATTCATCATATGATATAATCAATTAAAATTTAAGAACATGAATGATATTCAAAAGACGAAAATTACAACGCGGGTGCGCGAATACTGCGACCGCTACGAATCGCAGAACAGGGCGGCGAACAGTCTGAGCGGCGTGAGCGCCGCCACGGTGAGCCAGATACTGAACGGCAAGTGGGAGTTGATCACCGACGAGATGTGGCGCAAGCTGGCTGCACAGATCGGTTTTAGCGAAGACGACTGGGTGATGGCCGAGACGCGCGACTTTAAGGTGATCACGGCGTTACTGTGCGAAGCGCAGGAGCTGAGCGCCATGCGCCGCGCCGATGTCTTTGCCGTAACGGGCGACGCCGGCACGGGCAAGTCGGCTGCCGTGCAGCACTACGTGAACGGACACAGGCAGGCTTACTTAGTTAAATGCTCCGATTTCTGGACAAGGAAGATTTTCCTGCAAAAGATCATGAGCGCACTGGGACGCGACGCTTCGGGCATGACCATCAGCGACCTGATGGAAACGATTGTGAGCACGCTCAAAAGCGCCGAACGCCCGGTGCTGATCCTGGACGAGGTGGACAAGCTGAGCGACCCGGTGCTGTACTTCTTTATCACGCTGTACAACGAGCTGGAGCCGAACTGCAGCATTTTCATGTGCGCCACGCCGTACCTGGAACTGCGCATATCCCGCGGGCGTCAGTATAACAAAAAGGGCTACAACGAGATTTACAGCCGCATGGGTCGCAAATGTATCTCCCTGTACGGCCTGAGCAAAAAGGATGTTGCCGTTGTGTGCATGCAAAACGGCGTCACCAGGCAGGCGGACATTGACAGCGTGGTGGAGGACTGCGACAGCGACCTGCGTCGTGTGAAACGTAAGGTGTACTCGTTAAAAAAGAACGCTTAATCCCTGATTGAACAGTATTTAAACGATTTTACAGAACCGTTATGCGCGCCCTGTCCGTTTCCGATCTTTTGAACAAGAAGTATGACCTGATGCCTTTCGACGGCGCCTGGTACGACGCTTTCAAGCAGCCCGAACGCGCCGGCGTGTGGTTTATCTGGGGCAATTCGGGCAACGGAAAAACCTCGTTCCTGCTGCAGCTGATGAAGTATCTGAGCCGTTTCGGCCACGTGGTATTCAACTCGCTGGAGGAGTCCGATTCGCACACCATGCAGTGCGGCATGGAGCGCGAAGGCATGAGCGAGGCCGGCGGCCTGATCACGATCGTTAAGGAATCCCCCGAAGAACTTGCCATTCGGCTGCGCAAAAAGAAGTCCGCGCCCGTGGTGATCATCGATTCATACCAGTACTTCGGGCTGACTTACCGGCAATACCTGGAATTTAAGGAAGTAAACCGCAACAGGCTGATCATTTTCACGAGCCATGCCAGCGGCAGGAACCCGTCGAGCCGTTCGGCGGTGTCGGTGATGTTCGACGCCACGCTGAAAATATGGGTGGAGGGGTACAGGGCTTTTTCAAAAGGCCGCTACATCGGGCCGGAAGGCTTCTACACCATCTGGAGCGAAGGCGCAGAACGGTACTGGACAGAAGTGAATTAAGAATTAATAGCGAAGTGGCCATATAAATCGAAGTACAATGAATAAAGCAGTACAAAAATCAGGAATATTAAAAAAGTTTTGGACACCGGAGGAAACAGACCTTTTAAAGGCGCTGTACAGCAATACCGGTGCAGGCGAGATAGCAGACCGGCTTGGACGTTCCGTCAGATCGGTTTATTCGCAGGGCAGGAACAAAGAAGAAATAGAGGCTTTTAAAAGCAACAGGCCTCTGATAGAGTTAAAACGCAATCAGATAAAATTATCAAGAACCATAAAAATGTTAGAAAAATGAAGAAAATAAGTATTGACGACATCAGCGCGCATCTGGTGGAAACCATTGAGATGCTGAAGAACAACAGCGATGCGAACGCATCCGAAAACGAGAAGATAGACATCGAAGCCGCCAAAACCATTGCCGAGCTGGGCAAGGTGGTCATTGATGGGTACAAGGTAAAGGCGCAGGTGCTGGGTGTCATATCCAGGACCGAAAACCCGACCCTTACAAGGGAAATGTCGGAAGCGGCGGGACTGATCCAGGATCAAAAACTTTTAAGCTAAGCGCCATGGCGATGATAAAGATACTCACAGACGACAGCCCGATGCCGTTTGGAAAATTCAGGGGCACAAAGATGGCAGATGTACCTTACTGGTACCTGCTTTGGTACGGACAAAAACAGGCGCTCGGGCAGGTGCACGACCGTGTAAAAGAAGATGACCGTGCTGTGCGCGAATACATCAGGGATAACAAAGATGTGCTGCTGGAAGAACGAAAACGGGCGCGGCAGAACAAGCGGAATTACATGTTTAACCCCTGTAAGTAAAAATGAAGATGGAAACCCTGAAAGCAAGCGAATTAGTGCGCCTGTTGAACATTGACAGGAAGAAAGCGGAGAGAATCATCCGGCAGGCCAACAGTGACGCCCTGTGCCGGAAATATGCGGAAAGTCCTGACATGAGCGATGAAGAGCGCGAGAAGTATAAAGAACACTTTGACGGGCGGGATGAAGCCGACATCATCCCGCACACCGCCGTGATCCGCAGCAGCGACCCGCGCTACCACGGGCGACACATACTGGAGGCAGTCATTGAAGGTCTGAAAAAAGGATTGTCGCTCAGAGTGAAGCAATCCGCCGCGACAGGCGGTATTGGCGCCGTAAAACACTTCATTCCGCCCGGTGAGCGGGATTTGCTGGAAAGAAAAATAAAATTGAAAAAATACCATAGATGACACAAACCGAAGTAAAACAAAGCGTACAGTTCAACAGCCGGATGGACAGGCTGCGGAAGGGCGTATTGAAGTCCGTTTTCGCGGCATACGAGGCAGCCGGGATTCCGTGCAGTATCCGGCTTGCTAAAAGGGAAGCCTGTAGTCGGTGGGCAAACGCTGGATTCAATGACCTGGAAAAAGTGGAACTGGAGTGGATTTACAAAAAATGGTGCGCCATTCAGAAGGTCATTAGCCATCACAGGCGGGAAGGGATACACATGAGCGACCCGATAGCTTACGCCGTTGAAACTGTATGCAACGCTGCCCGGGCCGATAGCATCAACGACCTTACACTTGGCGACCTCAACCGGATAACGCATGAATGGCGCAAAAAGAAGGATGTAAAAGATGTTAGAGAGGCGCAGGATTACGAGCATGCCATCAGGGCGAGAATGAATTAACCATCAAATAAATAATTCATGACCGTAAAAGAATTGAAAGAGGCGCTCGAAGGTTACGACGATGACCTGGAAGTGGTGATTAAAACCGAACTGTTTGATGATGTTCCGGTGGAATACCTGCATCAGACCGCATTTGGCGAAGTAGAATTAAGTTAATCAATTATAAGTATCAGTAACATGAAAAAGAGAGTAGTAGAAGAAAAGGAAAAGAAGATGAGTATCGAGGAAGTGGCCGAACTGTATAGAGGCCATGCCCAAAGGGCTAAAGAGGCCGATGCGGCGGCAAAGCCGTACAAAGACCTGTTAACGGCTTATGCGAAAGAAAACCCCGACCGGTTTGACGGCAGCACGTTGCAGTTTGCCAACGGAGTACGTATTGAACTCCGCGAAAGCGACAAGCCAAAATGGAACGATGAAGCGGTGGATTTGACCTGGGTGAGCGACGCGATTGATGCCGGAATGGGTGATGCTGTTTCGATGGGTATCAACTGTAAGAAATTGCCTGCAAAGCCCAACAAGGAGCAAAAGGCGCTGTTGAAAGAGATTGCCTACAGGGTAGAAAAGTCGCAAACCTACGCTGTGTATGCCGATTCGAAAAAGTAAATGCTAATTTGTTTGTTAATTTCATGTAACCGGGTCGTCCGTGAGGCCCGCCCGGTTTTTTTAACCGTAAGATCAGGATTTCAATGAAAACATATATTCTTACCTCTGAAGAGTTTACCGGCGAGATCGAGTTCCGGTATAACGACGCGGGGCAGCTTGTCGGCTACGACAACCGCGCCGATTTTTACGCCAGACAGCACGCCGCGTATGCGTACATCAATGCGTACATGGGCCGCATTGCCTGCGGCACGCAGCCCAAACACGCCGAAACGTACCTGAACAGCGAACTTTGGAACGGGTGAATGATGGAAAATATTAAGATCAGGCTGAATGATGTGTCTGCCCGGTTCCTCCGGATGGTGATTGAGCAGTACTTGTCCATGCCTCCCGGAAATTATACGGCGTTACTGGAGCATGGCGTACTGTCCGGCCTGCTCAGGCGAAAGGTGAGCATGTTCGCATACCCCAAAACCGTGTGCACGCTCACGCTGCATCCGGACGAGGCGGCGGTGATACACCGGATAGCAAGTCACCTGTACAATGACAACTGCGACGTGTTCGTGCGCAGTATGGCCTACATGTTTATGGCGGCCATTGGCCCCAAAACGCCCGACAGGATGCTTCAATAAATCGAAAATATGGCCTACAACAGACGTTACATACTGGAAAAGATCGTCGAGATTCAAAACACCGTGCTGGAGTACTCGAAAAAAGGGGCTTCGCAGGCATGGATATACCGTAACGTGATCAGGCCGAAATTCTTTATATCATACGGGACATTTAAGGAATACATGACCCGTAACGCAAAGCGCGAATTAAAAGAATTGAACGAAAACGAAAACCTGTAAAAATAATTTAACCCTGCGTGCAGAATGTTAAAAAAGTTTGTATGTTTGCGACGTCTAAGTTTTATCAAGAGGCAGATTGTTCTGCCCAGTGCGTCGCGTCAGGGCATTTTTTGTGCCCGCGTGCGAACCGCGATACGCGGCGTTCAACCCCGTGGCATAGCTGTAATGGTTATGCCAAGCCTCTTGAGAAGGACTTAGACAGCGGGAAGTGGGCGCCGTTTTTTTAATTGCCTGCATGTCTAAATAATTCTCAAAATGATAAACAAAAAAGAAGCTGGCATCTTACTGCCGAAAGTGGTAACGGAAGGTATTGCCGTGCATGTGTTGCCTGACGAGCGGCACGAATATTTAATGACCACCAAAGAGGTGGCGTATGGGTATGGAGTTTCTGATTATGCCATCAGGAAGGCGCTGCTCAGAAATTCTTCCGAATTGGTAGAAGGAAAGCACTTTATCAAAGGGTTGGACATATTGTCCAACCCTTTCAGGCAACCTCACCAAGTATTTTTTACAAAGCGGGGCGTCGTGCGGTTGGGTTTCTTTATTAGGAGCAAACGCGCAAAGGTGTTCCGTGACTGGGCGGAGGAGCTGGTTGTTAAAGTGGATGAGTTGGCGGGTATGTTGCCGATGTCGGCCAACAATCCCAAAACGAAACGGCTCATTAACCGTCTCGACCGCAACCGCATGGTGCGGCTATTGGCGATGACAGCCAAAATCGACGACAGCGAACTGCGTAACGGAATTGTTAACGAGCTGATGGGAGGGTTTGATTATGGTACGCTTTGAGTCCGACAAACTGGTAATTGAAATCCAGACGCTGTTCCCTGTTGAAACGTGGATAGTTTTGCATGGCGGCATATACGATCTGGCGCGCAATGTCAATCAGGACACTGTTACGGGTGATTTTTACAGTGTGATTGATTTTCTCCGGGAGCTGATGCCCGATTACGACACCGTCAAAAAAATGATGGAATGATGATAAAAAAGCCTTGCAGAAATGCGAGGCTTTTTTTAGTTTTGTCAAAAAAAATAAATGACATATGGAATATAAAGGCAAATCTAATATTGCTACGGCGTTGTATATCATTGGTGGGCTTATTATCTGCGGATCCTCGATGTTCGGATGTGGGCAGAAGGATGCGGATACGCAAATCCGCATTTTTGCAATTATAAGCGGCGTTATTACCGGTATGGCTATCATCGGCATTGGTGCAATTATCGACCTGTTGATCGTGCTGATCGACGAGGTTCGGAATAAGTAAAAAAGCCCCGTGTGGGGCTTTTTTGTTACCCTGTCTTTTCTTCCATTACCAGCCTTGGCCTGTCGGGCCCCGGCGCAGGCACGGGCGCGAAGTCGACTGCTGCTACCGCTTTCCAGAACTGCGTAACGACGTACATTCCGTCCCTGTCCCTGCCGAGGCTTTCGCGCAGCCATACGGTATTTTGCACGGTCTGATCGTTCAGGCCGTATACGGCCCGGCGCACGGCATGCACTCCGGCAAAGGCGGCGGCAAGATTGTCCTGTACGGCGCGCGGCGGTTTGGGCCTCTCGCGGCTGTCGTGACAGGGCTTGAGGAAGATGACCACCGAGAATGTAAATTCGCCGAAATACTTTTGATCGCCTATTTCTTCGGGCGTACAGTTTACATCCTGCACGAAGGCGGCAGGGTACGCGATGGTATGATCTTCAATGCGCTTTCCGATGTCGGCGTGGCGTATGCCGTCGGCTTCCGCCACGGCGCGGGCGATGGACTGATAAATTTCTATCATTGGGTGTTTTATTAAAAGTGTTTAAATACTGTTTAAATTTTGATTTGAGGCATTATTTCAAGTTTTTGATCCTTCGGGTTATCCCGGAGGTAATTCGTTCGTTTAACGCGGCGGATTTACCGATAAATTGACGCTGCTTCATGACGAACTGTCTTCCCGTTCGTCCCGACATGCCTCCTTCATTATGCACCTGCGCGTATTCCCTGTCGGCGTGGATGATCACATACGGCGGCTTCTTTTCGGCATGTACGCTTTTTTTGAGGTCTCCGCTTTCGGTAAGTATGGGACGTCCCGCCAGCGTTTTTTCACTTTTGGTGCGTGCAGGGCGCAGCTTTCGCTGTACGTTGTCCCATTTGCGGAATCCCCTGTCGGTAAACCCTTCCATGTCGAAGGTTTTCCGGTAGAAGTTTTCGGCCTCAACGCATACCACGTCGTATACGCCATCAGTAAGGAATTTTTGAAGGGCCTGCAATTTTTTGATTAAATTATCCATGAATGTTTTGGTATTTTAAAAATTTGTACGATCTTTGCCGTCTATCAAATAAGGATGAGGCATGTGATCCGCACCGGTTGTTACCGGCTCGACGTTTTGCTTCATCCTTATTTTTTTATCGGGTTTGTGATGATGCCTTTGTCGAAAGCAAGATCATCAACGATACAGTATACACGAAATTCATTTTCTTTTGTGAGCATGACATTGAGGTATGAATCCTTTCCACCCAGTTTAAACTTGTAGTACAGCCATTTTTGTACTGACGGATGTTTCTGTACTACGGTTCCGTCACCCAATAATATGGTTGCATCCGGCGACCAACCCATGTACACGGAATTATTAAGAACCTTATCCAACTGGTCGCACAGGCTGTATGCATCGGCGGCATATTTGTGCGGCTTGGCGGTAATGCTTCTTACGTCGGCGCGTCGCACGGTGAGCCGGTCGAATTCGGCAGCATTTACGTTTAATTTCAATCCGCGTTCAGGCACATTCTTTTTTGCCCACTCGCGCATTTGTGCACGGGTGTCGCGTATGCGCAGCAGCGCTGCTTCCTTTTCGATATTCCGGGCTTCGCTTTTGGTTACGCCCTGCATCATGGGGCTGGTGCGGGTGAAGAGTTCGCCGCCTGCGGGGTTTTCGTCGAGGCCGGGGACTGGAGGGACAGTTGGGACAGCTGGGTCATCGGTGACGGGGTCGTCGGTTCGCTCGATGCCGCATTTGCAGTTCCAGAGGCTGCCGGGGTAATTCGACGCCCAGAAGGGATCGTCGATGCTCCATACTTTATTGTAGAAGGGGCGGTGCGCTTCGCGGGGGTTCGCGCTTCGGCTGGGCGTCCACCGGAGGTTGGGATACAGGTCCTGCGTCTGTCGGGCGCGGGCAAACTGCTCGGCGGCGCGGGCGCGACTGACGGCTGTGCTGTATTCGGTTTTCAGCCAGTCGCGGTTGTATTTCCCGATGACAGGCTGCGCATCCTTTTTGAACTGCGCGAATGATTTGAGTTTTCCCGTTTCGGGATCGGTCAGCAGCGCGGCTAATTCATTCTGCTGTTTGTGGGCTTTGAATGCGGCGAATACGCTTGCGTTGCCGCGCAGCTGGCCGGTCAGCTCATAGTTCGGCTGCCCGTATTCCACTTTTCCAAATCCTGTGGTTATTGCCTTATCCAGCGTCTGCGCGGTGATTTTCCACAAGTCTCTGTCTACCGCGCCGGATGTATCCGAATAGATATTCGCCAGGGCGTCGCTGACAAGCCGGGCAATGTCAAACAGCGGCTCTGCCGCTTCGATGCCGCGACATTCCCCGCACTGGCAATGATGCGACCGGTACCATGCATCAATGTCGGTTACGCCCCGCGTTGCGGGGCTTTCGCGAAAAAACCCTTCAGGAGATTTACCAGGGCGGCAAAGCCGGACGGGGTTTTGTCCGGGGACGCCGGGGACTTTTGGGACGATGGGGACGGACTGTCGGGGGCCGGTTTGTCCGGTTCCTTCCGGACAGGCTCATCATCGGTTTTGGCTTTGGGTTTGGGAATGTTGTAGGTTTCGTAGAAATAGTCCGGATCGATGGGTACGATGGCTGCCAGCTGCATGTCGATGGCAAAGCGCTCCTTCATGGGCAGCTCTTCCGTGTCGTTGAAGGCAAACCATCCGCCCCGTGCAGGTATGCCGAATGTCTCCATGATGCGGATAAAGTCCGTGTTCAGCACGGACAGCAGGAAATGGCGGTCGCTGTCTGCGATCCGTATTTCGGCCTTTTCGTGCACTTCGCCCTTGTAGTTTCCTCCTTCGGCGTCGGTGGTCATGGTGTTTCCCAGGTACAGCTTGCTCACCTGCTTGTCGCAGATGGACATGAAGGTACTGAACAGTTCATACCCGCTGTTTCCCTGCTGTATCTGTATAAATTCCATCTGCGCCTCTTCGGGCAGGATGGCGAATGCTGCGCGGTAGCTTTCGCGGGCGGCCCGCTCCAGTTCCCGCCGCACGTTGGCGTCGTTTCCCGAATAGGTAAATTTACGGAACGGGAATCCGTACACCTCATTGTAGGTAGCCCAGTCCTGGGAGGTATTTTTTTTGTAGATGACATACGGCGCGGCCTTGTTGAGCAGTCCGAGGTCGAGCGGATCGCCCGCCGCGATGGTGTAGTTGCCGTATGGCGGCGCGGTATATTCGATGCCCGTCGTGTCGCCCGGCTGCCTGACGATCAGCCCGAATTCGGGCAATACGTTGCGTCGCGGCACAAGGATGTATTTCGACTGCGCATCGGGGTCCAGGGTCAGCGTATCGAAATAGAGCAGGGAGAATCCCCACGAGCGGCAGTCCAGTATGTCGGCGCACATGTCGCGGAAAAAGGGCTGTGCGATCAGCTGCGTGATCGCGTCGTTTTCCTTGCCCCCCCTGTCGAAAAATACGATTTCCGAGGACAGCACATTCAATATCCTTTTTTCGCGGACGGATGCTACATGCGTATCCAGTTCCATTTCCGAATACAGGTCGTACAGCTGGCGCCTGTTCGGGTTTGTGGGACTTTCGGCTGCGCGCAGGGCATTGCGCCATGACGCGAGCGTTTTCATTGACCGGTCGACGCTTGCGACCGTCAGGCTGTATATCTCGATGCTTTCCCTGCGGGCCGCCTTCTTTGAGTTTTGTCGTTTTACGCTTGCCATGTCTTTAATATATTCGTTCGATGTTTCCGTTCCTGATATAGCTGTCCGGCTCTCCCGTGTCGGGGTCGAGGGGCCGGATCGCTCCGGGTATGGCCGCGTCTCCCTTCTGCACCCTTTCGATCCACTTCATGGTTCGCTCGTAGGGATCGGCAACGGTAACGGGCATTTGCTCGAGCACGTCGGCAATGATGTAGAGGGCGATGTTGGCGCATGCGTCCACTAATACGGGTTCGCGATCATCGCCCGTTCTGGCGAGCAGCGGCCCCAAATCCCACAGGGAGCCAAGCTCCGAGGTCAGTATGGATTCTGCGGTCATGATTCCGTACCTGACGCGCCCTTCGGCCTTTTCCTCGTTTCCTTCGCATCGCTGTACGATGGCGTCGATGACGTATCCGTACAGGCTGTTGTCTAAATCTTCGCGGTTGATGAACATTGGGAATTTTGAATTTGAATGATGACTTACCAGCGATTGTTCCGGTAGGCGTACCCGTAGGATACGGGAGCCGACGAGCGGATTCGGCGGTTGAGCTTGTCGAGCGCCGCCGCGTCCGCGTCGGGGCTGTCGTCGTGGCATTTGTACCCCGGCTCGATGCCCATGAGCTGGGCGATGCCCGTCTGCATGTCGCCGCTGTTCCGCCTGTGAATGTTGTACCGGATGCGGTTTTGCTGATAGAAGGGCAGCTGCGCCAGTATGCGGTCGTACTTGTTTCCTTTCGGACGGTCGTCTTTAATCAGGGATATTTCGCCGCGCCGCTTTCCGAATATCCCCCGTCGGGTGCTGGCATCGGATACTTCCCTGAATACCATCATCAGGGCGTCGTTCCAGAACTGACTTTCGTAGTACCAGTTGATCCTGACGCCTTTGGGCAGCGACGCCTCGAAATCGTACATGTACTGAACGGCGTCGTACATTTTGCACTGCCGGACAAATGCGTCCATCAGCCACAGTTCCGAACGGACGGCGGCCCACACCTTTACGGCATTGAAGTCGGCTGTCTTTGCGCCCGAATAGGCCACGTCCCAGTAGCCGATGATGAAGTCAAACTCCGTCCATTCGGGCGGCGCTTCCCAGCACCGGTCGATCAAGTCCTGGGTGAAATGTATTCCTTCGGCGTAGGGACTGTTGTTGTACTCGCTCTGGAAGGAGAGCGTCCCGATCTTTGCGCACAGGTCGATGTAGTACCCGCGCGTATACTTTTGCCGCCATGTCGGGCTGAATCCGGCATCGGTCGCGTTCACCTGCCTGTACGTCCATCCTTCGCGCGTGTCGCGTATTTCGGTGAGGATGGTTTGGGGGGCGAAGATGTTGTTTGAGAGGATGAAGCGGCATCCGCGTATGTCGGCGCATGGGATGACGTCCTCGCAGATATATGCGACCGACTGTCGAAGGCGTCTGGGATTGCGGCACTCCTCCCTGCTGTCGAGGTCGTCGCCCACGATGTAGTCGGGGCGGTATTGCCGGTGCCGTATTCCGCGCGGATCCTGACCCTTTCCGAGGGCGAAAAACGCGCAGTCGTTCTGCGTGATGAACTTTCCCTCTTCCCAGTTCCCGACGGTTTTTTGCGCGCCAAAATCGTTGATGAGCATTTGGTTTCCTTCAAATTCGGCCTGTATGTCGGACAGCAGTATGTCGGCCTTCTGCTCGTTCTGTCCGAGGAGCAGCATCACTTTCAGGTCTCCGTTTACCCACAGCCACATGGGGATGATGATGGTAAAGTGAACGGACTTCGCCAGTCCGCGGCCCCATGCCTGGAGCCACTTTCCGAAGGGATCCGCCTTTATTTCATTAGCCGCCTCAACCTGATAGTCGGCGCACGGACAGTTACAGTAATGAGGAAAGTAGGCGGCGGCGAAAAACTCATAATCTGTCTTTCCGCGTTCGATCCGCTTCTGCTTTTCGCCGGCTGACTCAAAGGGGTTGAGCGCGGTCGATTCGCTGATGCGCGCCACCAGGGAACGGTAGCGTTCCACGGCGAGCCTGTCCTTTCGTGTGATCTCTCTTGCCATTACTTCATTTTAAAATCGAGGAAACGCATGAGGAGCTGGCTGAACATCGGGCCGTGCTTCGGCTCGACGCGCATGAGCCATGATGAGAAGTCCTCGAAGCAGTCGGCGTAGGTCTGCAGCGACCGTTCGTCGAATGCTTCAATTTCGCGGAGCGCCTGCGCCTTGGCGTCGCTCATCACCTTATCGGGTATTCCGCCCATTTCGGCGGTGATCTTCCTGTTGATGCGCGCCAGCTGCGCATACGCTTCCCTGAGGAGTTCTCCCCTGGTTACGCGGCTTATTTTCCGTATGTCTTCCCAGTTGCCCTCATCGGCCCAGCTCCCGACGGTTTTTTCGGTAACGCCGATCATTGCGGCGATCGCCTTTCGCGTGAGGTTGCCGGCCATGAAGAGGGTCTGCGCCAATATCTTTTTTTCCCTGTTGGTCATAGGCGCAAAATTGGGCGAAGTCACGCTTTAAGTAAAAGAATGGTCTAAGGGTTAGACCAAACGGTCTAAGGGTTAGACCGTTTTTTGTTTTGTGCATTTGAAAATACGGACTACGGTAGCGGCGATGGCGTTTTTGTGCCGGTGGAAAGGATAGACTTTGCAAGTTCCGCCCACATTCTTCTCACGTTGCAGGCAAACCTGAATGCCGTATGTCAGTTAAGCGAGGCTGTGGTATTCCCGCAGAACGCCACCAACAAACAAATTGAATGGACGGCGCAGGGCGCAACCATCAACGGCGGCTCGCTAATCTTCGACAAACCCGGCACGGCGACCGTTACTGCTGCCATACAGCGCGGCGCGCTGAACGCAGACGGCAATCAGGCAACCTACACGCAAACGTGGACAGTGGGAGTACTTGCCGGCAACGCAGGCGGCAATATCATATTCGACGGGCAGACCTATCCGATAGTCGCAACCGAGTTCAGCGCCGGAAGCGCCGTGGACGGCTTATACCGTCACAATATGAAGTTTTATATCAACTCCGCGCAGTATCTGCAACTGTCGCTCATTACCGAACGGGATGTGTTCGCCGGCGGCAGGTTCAACCTTCTCGCCCCCGGCGCTGCCGTTGACGTCAACACAGTGACGGGCTTTGTCAACTTCACTGTCGCCACGGGCACGATAGAAAACTTGATTCACTGCAACACGCAAGTAGTTGCGGAAAGACGCCCGGACAACACCCTCATGATGGACTTCCAGGGTGCGCTGACGCAACACACAGGCAAATACGTCAGCATCCATTTTGAAGGCGCCTACGCGATTACAGACCCCGGTGCTGGAACAGACCCCAATCCCAACCCCGAACAGATGATTACCTTCAGCGGAACGGAGTACCCGATTGTCAAAACCGAGTTCAACACCCAGAGCTGGACGTCGGCGGACGGCTCGATTACCGCCAAATGTCAAAAGATGAGATTTTATATAAATTCCGCCCGGTACGCGGAGATTACCATCATCAGCAATGCGGATGAAGTCGCTACCGGCTCGTACATCATTGGCAACATCGGCAGCAACGACATGATCGGAAAGGCAGAAGTCCTCTTCAACTTCACCACCGCTACCGGTACGACAGACTATGCGCAGGCAGGCGGCAATTTCCGCGTGGTACGCAACTCAGACGGTGCCATTCGCGTGGAGTTTGTCAGTGTAGCGACCATGGCGGCCAACCTGCCCGTCCGGTTGCTGTACGTGGGCGCGTACAGCAATACCGGCGGCGGAACCGAGCCGGAAAAACCCACGCTCGGAAACATGTATGTAAACCAAACGCCCTACAATTTGACCGGCTGCGAGGTTTCGTACGACTACCAGACCCAAATCGCGCGGGTAGAATTTACAGGCAAGGACTGTTACCTGTGGTTCGAAACCTACCTGCAGGGCGTCGATGAAGCCCAACCGCCGATGCTGAACGGCACGTTCACCGTAAAGTATCTGGATCCGAACGGGACGAACTGGGGCGAACGGTTCAACAACATGGCATTTGCCGCACGCGTGCATGCCGTAGGTCCCCATTCCGATTGGGGCGACTGGCAGTCGGGACTGCGGGAAGGCACGCAAATCCGCGTGAACATGAATACCCAGAAAATCAACGTGGGCATACAGAACGCGGACATTAA
>JAISCQ010000178.1 GCA_031265445.1 Bacteroidales bacterium | reverse complement strand
GTGGAGTCCGCCCGGATGGATGAAAAAGTCGGGAAAAATGACCGGCGGCGACAATTCGGTATTGAAAGACGATGCAAACATATACCGGGCTTATGCGAAGTATTTTGTCAAATATATTCAGGCATATAAACAGCACGGCGTCAAAATAGCGCGCCTCAATCCGCAAAACGAAACGGATATGAATCCGGGCTATCCGGGCTGCATCATGCCACCGGCTCAGATGAACAGACTGGTAATGGAATACCTGATTCCCGAATTTAAGAAATCAAAAATCAGGACGGAAATCTGGCCCGGCACCTACCGTGTAGCCGGAAAATACGAAGCGATCGAACTGTTTGCCGATGCGCGTCTGCGAAAGGCTGTTCCGGGCGTCGGCATCCAGTACACATCGCCGTATTACATTGATAATTTCACCCAGCTGTATCCCGAAATTAAAAAGATGCACACCGAATGTGTCTGTCACAACGGCGCAAACACGATGGAACAGGCGAAAGGGCGCTGGACCGAAATCTCAAACTGCCTCTGTTACGGGGTCGAAAACTTCGCCTACTGAACATGATACTCAACGAAACCGGTAAAAGCGGCTGGAACTGGCAGCAGAATGCGCTTATCAGTATTGACCGTCAAACCGGTACGGTTACCTACAATCCCGATTATGCGGTGATGTATCTGGTCGGCAGGTTCATTCGTCCGGGCGATGTGAGGACGGGACATTATTCCAGTGCCGAACCCTGTCTGGTGGTCAAAGGCGCAGACAGGCGGTACAAAATCATCCTGCAAAACAGCGAGGCCGCCGAAAAGACGATCCGTCTGCACTTCGGCGCAAACCGGGAAGCAAGTGTGAAAATACCGGGAGAGGCGCTTGTGGCTATTGTATTGCCGGTCGCTTCGGGCGAATAAATGGAACAAAAGAAATAATTATTAAACAAAAGAATAATATAAATAGTTTAAACATGAAAAGATTTTTATACATAACAGTTTGTAACTATTCAGCCGCAGGCAATCCGGAAATAAGCACCAGCGCCTTCAAAACATTTTGAGCATTCTTGATGGTAGTGTCAATAACCGAACGGATAACGGCAAAAGCATTTGCACCTTCCGGGGAACGGAACAGACCGGAAACCTTCAGTTTGACTTTAAAGGTTCTCATTGCCCTTTCGGAAGCATTATTGTCGGGCGGTATTTTCCAGTCGTATAAAAACGGGAAGAGATATTTCCGGTATCGAACCATCCGTTCACGGAAGACAGTCAACTTCTCATATTTGGAGTCAATACCCCGGGCAAGTAATCTTTCGAGTTGGCCTTCCATGGCAGTTCTCTCTTCCACGGGTTGCAAATAATCGGAAGGGAGCAGTGTTTTTTTCAACTCCAGTGCACGGTGAAGCAGGGCGGTGAAATGCCCTGTCCACTCCTGTTGCGGATAAAGTTTGTCCAGGTATTTCAATTCTCTCAGTAAATGAGCCGTACAGATTTGATGGCCGCCGGTATGGATTCCGAAATACGGTTTCCAGCAATCGTGCACAAGAGTGGTACGGGGAAATCCATCAGGGAAAAGGGCTTCAATAACCGCTTTCCCGCGCGAACTGTCCGTGTGAATAAACGTTACATCCGGCGTTTGGAAGACCCACGACCAGGCGTTTTTCCCATTTATGCATGTGCCCGTTTCATCGGCTCCCACTACCGGAGAGTGAAGTACCCGATCATGAATGGCGGCATAAACACCGGACGCCTTTTCCGAAAATTTACCGGTCAGACTGACTAACGTTCCGCTACTTATAGACAGGCCGAACAGGTCGCGGTACAACTCCTCCATGCGCTCATAAGGGATATACTGACGGGCATGAAAATAGGCTGTCAGAGCCTGTATCCCGGCACCGTAACATATGCTCGAATGAGCTTCTGCCGGATAGTCGCCCTGCGTAACATGGCCGCAACTGCACTGTTTCCGGTATATTTGATGTTCGATTATTTCCGGATGTATCGGCGGGATGTCTATCACCTGGCGTTTGCCTGCAAATTCCGGCGCAGCATCCAACAGGTCTTTACCGCAATGCGTACAGTAACACGGTTCATGGCGTATGACAGCGGTCGGTTCTGCATGCATTTCAAGCGTCTCGCCTTTGTGACCCGACTGACCGCCCGGCTTTTTGCCTGTGGATTCCCGAAGACTTTCCGTCCGACGCACACGAAACGGGTCACTGGAAGGGGGAAGGGAACTGTTACTGCTGTTATTCCTGTTCCGATAAAGCGACAGTTCCTTTTCCAGTTGCTCTATCTTCTGTAGCAGACTTACTATCTGTTGTCCCTGATCGGACAACTGTTCTTCCAGTTCCTTTACCCGTTTTTTCAATTCTTCCCTGATCATTGCTTTCTATTGGCGGAACAAAGATATTACTTTTTTCTTATTTCTTATCATCTTCATCCTTTTGGAGCTGAATAGTTACAAAAAATTGAACCTTATAGAAAATATGGCGATGTCGCACTACCCATACTATAATAAAGATAATTCTTTTTTCGCGAGCGTTGTGGCGGCTGCAACCGTGTCGTCCATATCAAAATAGGCATACTGGCCTAACCGTCCTCCGAAGATAACGTCGGGGCGGGTTGCCGCAAGTTTTTTGTATTCAAGATAGCGCTTTGAGTTTTTTTCGTCATTGATGGGATAGTAAGGTTCTTCCGGCAGACCATATTCCAGGGGATACTCTTTTGTTATGATCGTGGAGGCCTGTTTGCCAAATTCAAAATGCTTATGCTTGATGATCCGTGTGTAGGGCGTTTTCGCCTCACTGTAATTGATAATGGCGTTTCCCTGGTAATTATCCGTATCCAGGTGAATATGTTCAAACCTCAGACTTGGTGGAATAATTGTGCCGATATTCACCGCCTGCTCCTTTTGCATTATTTCTATTTTTTCTTCAGACCTCTTTTCCATCCTCCTTCAAGAAACTCTTTGTCCGCCCGAACAAAGATCCTTTGTCCGCCCGAACAAAGATGTTTTGTCCGCCCGAACAAAGACCTTTTGTTCGCCCGGACAAAGACGTTTTGTCTGCTCGAACAAAGACCTTTTGTCCGCCCGGACAAAGATGTTTTGTCCGCTCGAACAAAGACGTTTTGTTCGCCCGGACAAAGACTGTTTGTCCGTTCGGACAAAGACGTTTTGTTCGCTCGGATAAAGACGTTTTGTTTGCTCGGATAAAGACATTTTACCTTCCTTATTCTACCGTAAGCGTTTTATCGAACATTGCCGTACGGGGTTTTTTTAGCAGTGAACCGACCGCATATTGCGTAGTCACTTCCAGCAGATACGTTCCACTCGACAGGTCCGGTATCACTACAATCAATGCCGAGGGGTTGTTGGTCACGATATCCGGATCATTCACTTTAGTGCGTTCGGATGTGGCCTGATTCACGAAATAGATACCGTTGGTAGCGTTGTTGCCGGCGATTTTGATTTTGTCGCCGGCGATTTTCAGGTTGCGGCCGGGGGAGAGCAGGTCGTTGACGTTGCCGGTCTTCACATCGGTTACCTGTGTGATGACGGCGTCCGTGTCGGCTACGCCGAGAAATTCGACCGTTACGTTTTCCAGTTCCCTGCGCAACGCAGCGCCCTGATGCAATTCAAACAGCAGGGTATGCTTTTCGCTGTCGTACTGTTCCTTTGGACTGTTAGCGACGCCCCGCATCCGGGGGCCTACCGTGAACCATCCCGTATTGACGGAAAATCCGTCGCATAACTGATACCCCATTTCTTTGAAAAACAGGTTGACCACATGTTCCATCATGGACGCCGGTACGTTGACTCTGCCACGCGAAGCAGCAGATTCACAAATATTCCGTATGTTAAGCGTGCGTTCGGAGTTTACCCGGATTATATAGTTGTCCGGGTCGGACGTAAGCAGGTTTTTGTATAACCGTGCCTTGATTGTGTGCAAAACAGTTGCCATAAATCTTACCGTTTTTAATAGTTCCCTACTCTGTGAAGGCTTTTCGGGATTCGCCTTTCTGCATTTTTGCAGAGACGCATTGCATGCATCTCCACAGGGTTGCCGGATACCCGTTTTTTTTAGTTACTGTTCGTTATTTATCCATGCACAAAACCATACTGCGTGCAGTCATATAGATTACAAATCTCAAACTGCTAAAATGTATGTGATCCTGCGCTTGTGGTTATCGTCACTTTTCCATTCATTTCACTGACCGCCGCGGGAATGAAGCATCCTTCCGGAAATTATGGTGGTGATGCAAAAAACATACTGCTATAAATATTTGGCAATCAGTGGAGTAGATTTGTATTTTTGTAAATGAAAATAAAAACTGCACTCCATATTTCGACAGGCTCAATAACCATTGCCCGGATTGTCAAAGCACAAAGATAAAAAGAAATGGCAAGAAATCGTACGGGACGCAAAATTATTTATGCAAGGCATGTGGCCGGCAAGTTTACTGGCGGCCATGCGTTGCGGTAAGCCGGCGGAAAGCGCTGCGACGTTCGACCTGCACAGCCTGCCCAAAGGCATACTGATTATCCGGGGCGAAAGCGGCTGGACAGGGAAAATTCCCCCTGATTTTTATTTCCCGCGTTTGGAAAACCAAAGTTTTTCATCTAATTTTGTACGGAAATAAATTCCCGGATATGAGATACTTTAACATCGCAGGCCCCTGCAACAGGGCAGAACATTACATGATAGAAGCCGCGACGCGGTTACAGGGCGTAGAGCAGCTGATTGACATGAAGCAGTACTTCGTGATTCACGCCGCGCGCCAGAGCGGTAAAACCACCTACCTGAATGATTTAACCGAACGGCTGAATGCTTCCGGCAAGTATTACGCCCTGTACTGTTCGCTGGAAGCCATACAGGGAATTACAGCGCCGAAAGAAGCCATACCCGAGATTGTGAAAAAATTAAAGGAAGTCCTTGCCCTGTCCGATATTCCCCGGAAAAATGATTTTGCGAAAGATGCGGATTACAGCAATTTTACAAGCGTATTGAACATGTCGCTCACCCGGTTCTGTATGCTGCTGGACAAACCGCTAATCATCCTGTTTGACGAAGCGGACTGTTTAAGCGAAGGCGGACTGATAACGTTTCTCCGGCAGTTGCGCAAAGGCTATAACAACCGGATCCGATATCCTTTTATACATTCGATCGCCCTGGTGGGCATGCGCAACATCCGCGACTACAAGGCGCAGGTACGCCCTGAAAGCCAGTCGCTGGGCAGTGCAAGCCCGTTCAATATCGTAACGGAATCATTGACGCTGAAAAACTTCACCGGAGAAGAAATCGCAGGCCTCTATCGGCAGCATACGGACGAAACAGGACAAACGTTCGATGAAGAGGCCATAGATTTGGTCTGTGAACAGACGCAGGGACAGCCGTGGTTAGTCAACGCCATTGCCCGCGAAGCGACTGTCAAAATGCTGCAGTCGGATTATACGAAACCGGTTACTGCCGGATTAGTCCGCGAAGCGATTCAGACGATCATCCTGCGCCGGGACACGCATATCGACAGCCTGCTCGAACGGCTGAAAGAAGAACGCGTACGCAGGGTGATTGAGCCTGTGATCACCGGTGAAACGTTTTCCGGCCGAATGTCCGACGAGTTCCAGTATGTCGTGGATTTGGGCCTGATTACCAATACAAGGGAACGGTTAGGCCCGGCCAACCCCATTTATGCTGAGGTCATTGCCCGCACTTTGACCGGCGATGCGCAGGACGAGTTGACGCAAAACGGTAACACCCACCAAATACCTTATTACGTAAAAAACGGGCGTATCGACATGGATTTCCTGATGCGCGATTTCCAGCAGTTCTGGCGCGAGAACAGCGCCATCTGGAAAGAACGTTTCGATTATAAGGAAGCCGCCCCGCACCTGATCCTGATGGCCTTCCTGCAGCGTGTCATCAACGGTGGCGGCCAGATTATCCGCGATATGGGCGCAGGCACCGGACGCCTCGACCTTTGCCTGGTTTACGAAGGACAGAAATATCCGGTAGAACTCAAGCTGTGGCGCGGCGAAAAATCACTGGAAAAAGGCATCGGGCAAACCCTCCGCTACATGGACGTGTACGGCGTCACCGAAGGCTGGCTTGCCCTGTTCAACCGGACGCCCGAACTTTCATGGGAGGAGAAAATCTACATGAACAGGCAGACTGTCGACGGGAAAACCGTTAC